>NZ_OZ244149.1:916363-1221818 GCF_965216145.1 Candidatus Palauibacter sp. | reverse complement strand
CCGGCGCGCGATCACGACATCCTCCCCCGCCTCGACCTGCGCAAGCAGTCGGGAGAGTTGGGTCTTGGCTTCGTGTACGTTCACGATCACGGTCATCTTTCCCCCGGAACCTGACGATCTAGCTAGAAATCTAGCTAGATCGCGCGAGAGATCAAGGCGCCGGGCGTTTCCGGGTGAGACGGCGAGCGCCCGATCCGCGTCGGGTCGCGGATGGTTCCATCCTGCGGGCAGACCTTGCAGCTTCCCACGCCCAACAGGTGTCAAGGCCTGGAGTCGAAGATCCACCCGCTCAAACTGGAGTATCTCATGTCCGCTCAAGGAACTCTCATGGCGTTCGACCATATCGTGGCCGGTTGCCGCGCCATGCTGGAAGTCGTCCCCGAAGACAGCCTGGGCTGGCGTCCGCACGAGAAGTCGTGGACGCTCGGGGAGCTGGCGACGCACATCGCGATGATCCCGAACTGGACCATGCCGACCCTGACGATGTCCGAATTCGACATCGATCCCGAGGGCGGTGGCCCCCCGCAGAACCCGGTGCTCGGGTCCGCCGCCGAGTTGGTTGCGGCCCTCGACCAGAGTGCCGCCACGGCTCGGGCGTCGATCGAGTCGACCTCCGATGAGACGTTCGCGAGTACGTGGACCATGCTTGTCGGCGGCGAGCCGCGCTTCACGATGCCGAAGGCCGTGGTGCTGAGGAGCTTCATCCTCGACCACCTGATCCACCACCGGGCGCAGCTGGGGGTCTACCTGCGGCTGCTCGACGTGCCGGTCCCCCAGGTGTTCGGGCCGACCGCCGACTTCCCGGATATGTGAGGAGATGCGAGGGGCGCGGCGGCAAGGCGGCGCGTCCCGCCTCGCCGCCACAGCGCCGGCAGGATCAACTCAACAGTTTGAGCCACTGCAGCAGGGCGCTCGCCTTGGCGGCCTGGCGGGCGATGGAGCCGCGATTCGCATCGCTCAACTCGGTGGGGCCCGACTCGGAGATGGCACCCTCCTCCGCCGCCGCCCGGTAGGCGACCTCCGCCCTCCTCTCCGCATCGACGAAGACCGCGGCCGCCTCGTACACCCTCGCGACGGCGCGCGTCCTCAACTCTCTCGCCTCCTCGAGTCGCGCCTCGGCCTTCTTCAACGCTCCGGAACTCTGAGCGAGCGCCCGGTAGGCCGCGTCGTACGCCTCCTCCTTCGCATGCGCCAACCTGTAGGAGTCGAGGGTCCTCTTCGCCGGCTCCTTCATGTTTCACTCCCCTGTTTCCCGACACCGCGCACGTGGATTCGCGACCGATCGTACGCGCGACCTCGGGTCTCGTCCACTCCTTACGGGAAGCGGCTTCGGTCGATGCCGGGGACGATCCGGAGCGCGTTCTCGAAGTAGACCTTGCGCAGGACCTCGTCCGGGAGGTCGAGGCCGTACATGCGCCAGAACGCGTGGTACTTCCGGTAGTAGGGGAAGTACTCGTCCGAGGTCTCCAGCACGCGAAAGTAGGTGGGATACTCGTCCGGAGCCCAGGAATCCTTCCCCATCAGGATCCGATCCTGGTAGTTGATGAAGAACTCGCGCGCGAAACGCGGCTGCCGCCCCGGCTCGTAGATCACCGCCCCCAGCCCCACGTTCATGTTGGGGATCTCGTCCAGCGTGTGCCCGAGGCGGCCGAGGTCGTGGCCGAGCCACGCCAAGTGCGCCGCGATGAACGTCGTCTCCGGGTGCCGGCGGAACATGTTGAGCTGCTCGCCCAGCACCTGCTCGAAGGACGGCGGGCCGGTCTGGCGGCGCCGCGGCCGCAGGCGAAGCTCGAGCCAGCGCTCGTTGTTCTCGTCCATCGGTTCCCAGAACTCCGCCGGGTCCGCCGAGTGGATGAGAACGGGGATGCCGAGTTCGCCCGCCCTGGCCCAGATCGGATCGAGACGGGGGTCGTCGACCGGGACCCGCTCTCCGGCGGCATCCGTGATCTGCAGCCCGAGGCTCTTGAAGATCTTGAGCCCGCGGGCGCCGGCCTCGACATCGGCCTCCAGCCGGGCCGCGGCGAGCGCCCCGAACTCGGGGTCATCGACGTCGCCGAAATCGACGTTCGCGAACACGACAAAACGACCGGGATACGCCGCTTCGAAGGCTTCCACCTGCCGCGCGAGCCGGGGTCCGCTGCCTCCGCTGAGGTTTACGCCGACCGCGAGGTTGAGCGCGTCCATGTCCCGGACGAGCTGGTCGAGCCGCGCCCGGGGCATCGTCGCGTTGAGGTGCAGGTGAACGTCCACGAACGGGAAACCGGCGCGCGTGACCGGGTTCTCGGGGACGACGAGAGTCGAGTGCGGGTCGTACGCCTCGATCGTCATCGGCGGAGAGTTGTCCGGCGGCACGGGCGGCGGACGCCGCCGCTCCTGCGCCGCGAGGGATCCAGCGGCTCCCAGCATGATCACGACCGCCGCTCCCGCTCGCCCGAACCTCATCCCGTCGTCTCCCTCGCCAAGTCGCGCCCCCGTCGACCCGGAAGCTGGTCTACGCCCCGAAATGCGCGGCGATCCGGTCCGCCAGCGCCGTGATCATCTTCTCGCCCATCTCGGCGGTCGCACCCCGCGCGTCGCCCAGGATGCCGTTCGGAGTCACGCTCCTGAACCCCTCGCTGAGCACGCGCCGGATGAGTTCCGGTTCCTCCTCGGGCGTCGTCAACTGCCCGCACTCCACCCGGTCCTCCCGGACGAGTCCGTCGTGCATGGCCATCATGATGGAGGTTTCCGCGATGTCGGCGTGGCCGCCCACGCGGGCGCCGAACCCCGCCTCCGCCTCGGCGATCTCCCGCCAGGTCCCGATGACCTCGATCAGATCCGCGTATACGTCCACGGAACAGTCGGGCCCCGCCGCTTCGTTGAACGCGTCCCGCGCCTCGGCGAGCGGGGCGAAGTTGCCGCCGTGGGAGGGGACGAGACAGACCCGCCGGAACCCGTGGCGCGCGAGGCTCACGCAGTAGTCGTGGCACACGGCGAGGAAGGTCTTTTTGCTCAGGGAGACGGTGCCCGCGAAGTCCATGTGGTGGTCGGACCAGCCGACCCGGATCGTGGGAGCGACGAGCGCGTCGCCGAGCCGCCGGGCGATCTCGACCGCAAGCCGGTCCCCGTGCTCGGCATCCATGAACAGCGGCAGGTGCGGCCCGTGCTGCTCCACCGCCCCCGCCGCGACGACGACGGTCGTGACCCCGGCCTCGATCGCCGCCTCGATCTCGGGCGAGGTCATCCGCTCCATCCGTATTTCCGCAGACATGGGAGGCACTCCGGCTCGCTGGGGCTGGAAGGCGGGAGGGCTCAGCTCCCGCAGCCTGTCGCAAGCCGAAGATCCGCGGATTCCGGCGAGGGCGCTACCCTGGCGGTGAGGCTCGCCCGGCGCACGATCCCGCCGCTACTTCGACCTCGGGATCTCGAGCTCGGGGATCCCACCTCGCGTCATCCCTCCTCCAGGATCCTGCGCAAGCGCTCGATCTCCTCGGGCGCAAGTTTCCGGTCTTCGATCAGTTGCGTAATCATGGGAACCAGCGAACCCCCCGTGATCCGGTCGGCCAGCGCCTCGAGCCGCCCGGACGCGTATTCCTCCCGGCTGATCCGAGTGGAGAAGAGCTGAGTCCCGAGACTGCCGTCCCGGTGGACGAATCCCTTGTCCTCCAGCCGCTGGAGGAGGCGCTGGACGGTTCCGTGCGCCGACCTCGTGGTGTCGGGGTAGAGCTGTTCGCGAAGCCGGCGCGCGGTGAGGCGCCCCTCCTTCCAGAGTCGCTCCATGACCGCGAGTTCGGCGTTGGCCAGGCGCGGTATCGTCATGCGAGACCCTTTCTCGATCGTTTCCGACGGGGAGCGTCGAGCGCCACGCTGCCGCTGCGCTATCGCCTCAGGCGGAGCTTCCCCTTGCTGGTTTCCGCCGTCTCGCACGTCATCGTGCCGGAAACGAGTTCGCTCGGAGAGAGACTTCCGCCTTCATCAACCGAACATTCGAGATGCATCCCATGGAGTAACTTGAAGTTTGGGGCTTGGCGCACCCGCAGGTGCCGGGCCAACTCGGCCTCAACGGCTTCTGCATCCGAGAGCGGGGTTCCCGACAGCGCGGACCGAAGGGCGGCAAGCTCCAGCGAGACCAACCTGGGATCTCCGGTCCCGTCGTCTGGTGTCACACCCAGGAACAAGTCGGGAATCCGGCCAGGTCCAGCGGGTTCACCCGCCGAAAGGGCCCCGGATAGGGAGAAGACCCGGTCCCCGGCGGCATGGAGGGCCTCGACAAGCTCGCTTGGGAGTGAGTGTTCCGCCGCGAGAGTCTCGAGTCGGGCGGAGAGAGTACGCAGCACCCGCTCAACCTCGGCGGGACGGAGGGACGAATCTCCGTCGACCGCGAAAGGTGACTTGGCAGTCGGGTTTCCTTCGGTGACGAGGAACTCGGCGGTCTCCTGCACCGGCGGCGCCAGCGCCGGGTCCACGGCCGTCAGGTCCGACTGGTCGGTGCAGTAGATCAGGCCGCCCGCCAGCAGGCAGACGGCGCCGCACCGCAGCGCGAGGCGCAGCCAGCGCGGGGCGTGCGTCGGTTCTCCGTTTGTCATGATCACGCGAAATCTCCTTTCAAGCTGCGACGCGCGGCCGCAGCGATCGACCGTACTCGCGAAGGTCAGCGGCCCCGGTGCCGGGGCTGTGGACATGAAATCGATCACCCGGAGCAGGGCCCCGGCGTACAGCCGTGGCTCGCCGTCGATCGTGGAGATGGCCAGCGCGTCACAGCACAACTCCTCGGACGCCCGCAACCTTCGGCGTGCCCACCAGGCGACGGGGTTCCACCAGAAGGCGGCGCACGCCAGCCATTCGAGCCAGCGGACGACGTGATCGCGCCGTCGGACGTGGGCGAGTTCATGCGCCAGGATGCAGCGCAGTTCGACCCCATCCATCGCGACCAGCAGGGGCGAGGGGAGTAGGATCCGCGCCTTCCCTCCGGCCCACCACACCATGGGAGACACTTGCGCGGGAGTGGCGTAAACCGTTGGGACCGCACCCAGTCCGAGGTCGCCGGCGATCTCCTGCGCGGTGCGCTGGACCGAGGGCGGCGCGACCTCCGACGCTCTCACGAGCGAGCGGTGGAAACGCAGCGTGCGAACGAGCGTCCAGCCGAGGACGGAAGCGGTGCCCAGCAGCCAGAGCCAGACGAGCCCGTCTTTGCCGTGACTCTTGAGCCAGCCGACAAGGATGGCCCCCGCCAATGGCGTCGGCTCCGCCCCCAACAAGCCCGCGGCCGCGACGGCCGCGACGGGATCGGCCTCCCGCGGCCAGATCGGAATCGAGACGAGCGGAGGCACGAGCAGGGCCGCGAGCGGCAGCAACCAGAGCCCGTGGGCCAGAGACGGCCAGCCGAGGCGGCGCTGCACGATCCACGCGACTCCGGCAAGGCCGACGGACAGCACCAGCTTGCTGGCCCCGATCTGGAGGATCAGATCCGTCATTTCTCGCTCTCCGTTGACCACCGTACCGACGACATGTCGTAACTTTACGACGTGATGTCGTATTCGGCAACCTCGGTGAGTCGACGGGCGTTTCCCACGAGCTGCGGTTTCAGATTTCGGTCGGTTTGCCTACTGTATATCCGTTGTAATGGTCGTTGGGTGGGGTGGCCGGTGCCGGTTCCTTCGCCCGGGCCTCCCTCCCGCGGAACCCCCTGCCACACGAGGTAATCGAGATGCGTACGCGCTCAGGGCTCCCAGGAAGTCTGTCGCTTGCGGCGGTGATCGCCCTCATCGCCACACCCCTCCCCGCGATGGCTCAGGACGCCGACATGGCGGCAGCCGTCGCGGCGCTCGAGTGGCGCGAGATCGGCCCCACCATCATGGGAGGCCGCATCGCGGACATCGCGGCCGTCGAGTCCGATCCGTCCACCTTCTACGTCGGTGTGGCGACCGGCGGCGTGTGGAAGACGATCAACGGCGGGAACACGTTCGAATCGGTCTTCGACGACCAACCGATGCTGTCGGTCGGGGATGTGACGCTTGCGCCCTCGAACCCGAACGTCGTGTGGGTCGGGTCGGGAGAGCCGCAGAACCGGCAGTCCTCCCCCTGGGGGATGGGCGTGTTCCGGTCGACGGACGCCGGCCGGACGTGGACCCACCTCGGGCTCGAGGCGACGCACCACATCTCCCGCATCCAGGTGCACCCGCGGAATCCGGACGTGGCCTACGTGGCGGCGATGGGCCGCCTGTGGGGCGCGAACCCCGAGCGCGGCGTGTACCGGACGATGGACGCAGGGGAGACGTGGGAACTGGTTCTCCACGTCGACGAGCACACGGGCGCGATCGACCTCGCCATGGACCCGGGCGACCCGATGACGCTGTTCGCGGCCATGTACCAGCGGCAGCGGACGTTGTGGGGCTTCAACGGCGGCGGGCCGGGCAGCGGCATCCACCGGACGATGGATGGCGGCGACAACTGGACGAAGCTCGCCGGAGGCCTGCCGGAGGGTGACCTCGGCCGCATTGGGCTCGACATCTACCGGGGCGACGGGAACCTCGTCATGGCGATCGTCGAGGCCGACGCGCGCGCCCCCGGCCAGGGCGGCGGTCCGCAGGGGCCCGGCAACCCGGATCAAAAGACGGGCGTCTACAAGTCCACCGACCGCGGCGAGACGTGGACGCAGGTCAGCACGACGAACAACCGTCCCATGTACTACAGCCAGATCCGCATCGATCCGAACGATCCGGAGCGGGTCTACCTGGGCGGCGGGAACCTGTACCGCTCCTCCGACGGCGGGAACAACTTCACGCCGGACGCGTCCTCCGAGGTCCACTCCGACCACCACGCGCTGTGGGTCGATCCGGGGAACTCCGACCACCTCATCCTCGGCGGCGACGGAGGCGTCTCGGTCAGCTGGGACCGCTCCGACAGCTGGCGGCAGCTCCGCAATCTCCCGCTGGCGCAGTTCTACGAGATCGGGGTCGACAACCGCGACCCGTACCACGTGTGCGGCGGCCTGCAGGACAACGGCTCGTGGTGCGGCCCCTCGGACACCTGGTCCAACCAGGGCATCCGGCCCCGCGACTGGTACAACGTGGGGAGCGGCGACGGCTACTTCACCGTCCTCCACCCCGACGGCGGGGAGATGCTCGCCGAGTCCCAGAACGGGAACCTGATGCGGACGAACCTGAAGACCGGCGAGCGTCTCCGGATGCGTCCGCTGGGACGCCCCGGGGAGGATGAAGAGGATCCACCCGACTACCGCTGGAACTGGGACACGCCGGTCGAGGTCTCGCCGAGCGACCCGAATACGATCTACTACGGCGGCAACGTCGTGTTCAAATCGACGGACTACGGGCAGACGTGGGAGCAGATCTCCCCGGACCTGACGAAGGACATCGACCGCCAGACGCTCGAGATCATGGGCGTCCTCGGCTCCGAGCCGATGATGTCGGCGAACGACGGGACGTCGACCTTCGGCAACATGATCTCGATCGAGGAATCACCGCTCGACCCGATGGTGGTCTACGCGGGCACGGACGACGGGAACCTGCAGGTCACCCGGGACGGCGGCGGCACATGGACGAACGCGGCGCTCAACATGCCGGGCGTGCCCGACCAGCTGTACATGACGCGGATCGTCGCCTCGCATGCCGACGCGGGCACGGTGTGGGTGGCGGGCGACAACCACCGCAACGACGACATGGCGCCATACCTCTACGTGTCGAACGACTACGGCGAGTCGTGGCGGGCGATGACGAACGGGCTGCCGGACGGATGGTCGATGAACGCGCTCCAGCAGCACCCGCGCGCGGCCAACCTCCTCTTCGCCGGCAACGAGATCGGGACCTACTTCTCGGTCGACGCCGGGAACTCGTGGCACCCGCTGCTCCGGAACATGCCGCCGGTGCCGGTGGACGACATCAAGATCCAGGAACGCGAGAACGACCTCGTCATCGGCACGCACGGGCGCGGCATCTGGATCATGGAGGACGTCACCCCGCTCGAAGAACTGAGTCAGGCGGTGCTCGCCTCCGAGATGCACCTCTTCTCGACCCAGTCGGCGGTCGCCTACAACCCGTACACGCCGCAGGGCTGGACGCCGGGCATCTTCGAGGCGGATAACCCGCCGCAGGGCGCCCGCATCCGTTACTGGCTGGGCAGCGACCTGCCGGACGCCCCGATGGCCGAAGACGATGAGGCGAACATGATGGGCCGGGTGGCCGGTTCAGGTGGTCCGTCCGCCAACGGCGGCTCGTCCGACGCCGCCGGCGCCTCCATGGCCGGGAACGCCACCATCACGATCCTCGATTCGAGCGGCGACATGGTCCGTGAACTCGAGGGCGGCGGCGACCGCGGCCTGAACGAGGTGATGTGGGATCTCCGCTACGAGCCTCCGCCGGCCGCCCCTGGCGGCGGCGGGTTCTTCCGCGCCGGCGCCACTGCGCCCAAGGCCCTCCCGGGGACGTACACGGCCCGGCTGGAGGCGGCGGGGCAGACGCTCGAGACGGCCGTCACGGTGCGGCTGGACCCGCGGGTGAACATCAGCCGGAGCGATCTCATGGCGCGGCAGGACGCCCTCATGAGCGCCTACGCGCTGGCGAAGCCGACGAACGAGGGGTTGCAGGCCCTGGGCCGGCTGCGCGACCATCTGTCCGACATCGAGGCGCAGCTCGAGGACCACGACGTGTCCGAGTCGCTGACGGCGGAGGTCGAGGCCGTGGGCGAGGAACTGGACGGGATCGGAGACGTACTCGACCGGGCCCGGGACGGTGCCGGCGTGTCCGGCGGCCTGTCCGGATACCACACCGCGCCGACCGCCGACATGCTCTACCAGCTCGAGCGCGGGTGGGACGTGCTGCCCGGCGCCATCGATCGCCTCAACGCTGTGATCGAGGACCGGATGCCGGCGCTCTTCTCGGCGGTGCAGGCGGCGGGGGTCGGCCCGGACCTCGGCGACCCGATCCAGGTGCCGTCTCCGCCCATGCGCTGACGGTCCGCTTCAGCCGCAAGCTGTCAGGGCTTCAGTAACGACCGCCCGCCGAGAGCCCGGAAGTTCGGGCTCGCCGGCGGGCGGTTTCGTTTTCGGCGGGGGGCTTGGGCTTCCGGCCACCCCGTCGCCATTATGCGCCGAAGTTCGGCATCGCGTCCGCACAGGATCTGCACAGGATCTGCACAGGGTCTTCATAAGGAGAGTCCGCAAAATGTCGTTTCTCGCCCCCCACCGGTCCGTGGCCCGCTGCGCGCCGCCCGCCATCGCGATCGTTCTGGCCTTTGCCGCAGTCCGACCCGGCGTTGCGCAGGACCTCACGACGCCGGAGACGTTCTTCGGCCACCGGATCGGCGCCGACTACGAGCTCCCGGACTACGGCGACCTCACCCGCTACTGGGAGACGCTGGCCGCCGAATCGCCCCGCATGACGCTGCAGTCGATCGGGAAGACGGCCGAGGGCCGCGACCAGCTCATGGCGATCGTCACCTCGCCCGAGAACCACGCGAACCTGGATGAATACCGGCAGATCTCGGCCCGCCTGGCGCGCGCGGGAGGGGTGTCGGAAGATGAGGCGCGTGACCTCGCGAAGCGCGGCAAGGCCGTCGTGTGGATCGACGGCGGCCTCCACGCCACGGAGGTCCTGGGCGCGCAACAGTTGATGGAAACGCTGTGGCAGTTCGTGAGCGGGACGGACGACGAGACGATGCGGATCCTCGACGATGTCATCATCCTCTTCGTCCACGCGAATCCCGACGGAATGGACCTCGTCTCGAACTGGTATACGCGGACCGAGGAGAAGACGGAGCGCTCCACGCGAGGGATCCCCGTCCTGTACCAGAAGTACGTGGGGCACGACAATAACCGCGATTTCTACGCGTCCTTCCAGCCGGAATCCGAGAACATGAACCGGCAGATGTACCGGACGTGGTATCCGCAGATCGTCTACAACCACCACCAGACGGGTCCGACGGGGACCGTGCTCTTCGCCCCGCCGTTCCGGGATCCCTTCAATTACAACATCGACCCCATGGTGATCACCGGGATCGACCTCGTGGGGGCGGCCATGCACTCGCGCTTCACGGCGGAGGGAAAGCCGGGGGCGACGCGGCGGCGCGGGGCGAACTACTCCACGTGGTGGAACGGCGGCCTGCGCACGATGCCGTACTTTCACAACATGATCGGGCTCCTCACGGAGACGATCGGGAACCCGACCCCGATGGAGATCCCGCTCATCCTCGAGCGGGTGCTGCCCAACGACAATCTGCCCGCCCCGATCGCGCCGCAGCCGTGGCACTTCCGGCAGTCGATCGACTACTCGGTGACCGCGAACAAGGCCGTGCTCGACCTCGCCTCGCGCTACCGGGAGACGTTCCTGTACCGCATCTGGCGCATGGGGATGAACTCGATCGAGCGGGGGGACAAGGACAGCTGGACGATCCAGCCCAAGCGCGTGGACTGGCTCCGCAACGAGATGCGGGCGGGGCAGGGCGAGACGGACTTCGCCCGCAACGTGGGCGGCTTCGGCGGCAGCCGCGGGACGCGCGAGGACTATGAGAAGCTGTTCGATCCCGACCTGCGCGATCCGCGCGGGTACATCCTCCCCTCGGATCAGGCCGACTTCCCCACGGCGACCAAGTACGTCAACGCGCTGCTCGAGACGGGGGTCATGGTGGAGCGGGCTATGGCCGATTTCTCGGTGGCGGGCGAGCGCTATCCTGCCGGTTCCTATGTCGTGCGGGCGGCACAGGCCTTCCGTCCGCACGTCCTCGACATGTTCGAGCCGCAGGACCACCCGAACGACTTCCTCTACCCGGGGGCGCCCCCGACGCCACCGTACGACAACGCGGGGTGGACGCTGGCGATCCAGATGGGGGTCGAGTTCGACCGCATCCTGGAGGGCTTCGACGGGCCGTTCGAGGAGATCACGGAGTGGAACGCGAGTCCCATGCCCGGCGTGGTCGCGGACGCGGGTGGTGCGGCCGGCTTCCTGTTCAGCCACGAGGTGAACGATTCGTTCACGGCGATCAACCGGCTGCAGGGCTCGGGACACGAGGTCTACTGGCTCACTTCGGCGCTGACGGAGGAAGGGAGGACGCACCCGGCCGGTACCTTCTACGTGAAGAGCCGGGGCGGGACCGCGGACGAGGTCGCGACGCTGGCCGCCGAGCTGGGCCTTAACTTCCGGGGTCTGGCGGACGATCCGGACGCCGACGCCCTGCGGCTGCGGGCGTCCCGGATCGCGCTCTGGGACACGTACGGCGGCTCGATGCCCTCGGGCTGGATCCGCTGGATCCTCGAGCAGTACGGGTTCGCGGACTACGAACTCGTCTTCCCGCAGCGGCTCAACGAGGGAGATCTGAGCGATGACTACGACGTCATCATCTTCCCCGCGGGCGCCATCGGTTCGCAGTTCGAGGAGGTGTTCGCAGGTGTGCCCGATTCCGTCCGGCAGGCGATGATGCGCCAGTTCGGGTTCGGCGCCCCGGATCCGGAGACGATTCCCGCGGAGTACCGCGATCGACTCGGACGGGTCACGCCGGGGGCGACGATGCCGGCGCTCATCGAGTTCCTGGAGGACGGCGGCTCGATCGTCACCATCGGCGGTTCGACCGATCTCGGGAAGGCGCTCGGCCTCCCGCTCGAGGACCATCTGGTCAATGGCGGACAGCCGCTGAGCCGGGAGGAGTACTACGTGCCCGGGTCGATCCTCGAGGTGACGGTGGATAACTCCAGGATCGTCGCGACGGGCGTTCCCTCGCCGCTCGCGGTCTCGTTCAACAACAGCCCCGTGTTCAGCCCATCGGCGCTGGACTCCGGTGCCGCCGCCGCGATGGGGGTGACGTCGCTCGCGTGGTTCGACAACGACGCGCCGCTGATCAGCGGCTGGGCCTGGGGCCAGGAGTACCTGCAGGGCGGCGTGACGATGGCGGAGGCCGAGGTCGGCGACGGACACCTTTATCTGTTCGGCCCGCTCATCACGCGGCGCGCGCAGCCGCACGGCACCTTCAAGTTCCTGTTCAACGCCATCGCCCTCTCGAACGCGGAGCCCGGGCGCCCGTAGGCCGATATTGAGAGGCTGGAAGCCGCCCCGCGAACCGCAGCACTAGACGTCACCGGAAGTGGCTCACCGCTTCCTCCGGAGTGCTCCCGGTCTTTCCATCGTCCTCAGCACCTACAACGCGCCGGACGAGTTGGAACTCACCCTATGGGGCTATTCGGCGCAGACTCGCCGCGACTTCGAGGTGGTCATCGCCGATGACGGCTCGGGGCCGGAGACGCGCGACCGGATCGAGTACATGCGGGAGTCCACCGGCCTCACGATCCGGCACTTGTGGCAGACGGACGACGGATTTCGGAAGTGTCGGATCCTCAACCAGGCGATCGTCGAGGCGCGCGGGGCCTACCTCATCCTCAGTGACGGCGACTGCATCCCGCGCGACGATTTCGTGGAGACGCACGCCGCGCTGGCGAAGCGAGGGCACTTCGTCTCCGGCGGGAGAGTTCGCCTCGCCAGCGACGTGGGGGCTGCGATCGACAGGGAAGCTGTGCTCGCGGGGTCGCCGTTCGAGGAGGCGTGGCTCCGGGAGCGGCAGGCGATCGTCCGTGGCCGGGACCGGCACAAGCTCACACGTTCGCGTCCCCGGGCGGTGTGGCTTGATCGCCTGACCACGACCCGGGCGACATGGAACGGGCACAACGCGTCGGCCTGGAAGTCGGACCTGCTGGCGGTGAACGGCTTCGACGAGCGGATGACCTACCCGGTCGAGGACCGCGAACTGGGCGAACGCCTGCGCAACGCGGGGATCCGCCCGCTACAGGCCAGGCACCGGGCGGTGTGCGCGCATGTGGAGCACGCCCGTCCCTGGCTCGATCGTGAGGCGCAGGCGAGAAACGCTCAACTGCGGGCCGAGACCCGGGGCGTGCCCCGGTGGCTGCGCTTCTTCGAAGGTCTCGTGCGAGGACCCCACTGGACGAAACACGGTATCCACAAGGGACCACGCCCCGACGGAGGTTGACGTGATGCAGAGGCCAACTCTCGTCCTCGCCGCCCTTGCGCTCGTCGTCGGGGCCTGCCGCGAGGGGTCGCGCGCTTCCCGGCTCGCTGCGGAGCCGGAGTTGTCAGGTGCCCATTCCGACTTGACCGCTCACCTCGAACTGAGAATCGACGAAGCCCTCGACCCTGACTGGCCGCTCACCAAGGTGGGTGACGTCGTCATCGGTCACGATGGACGCCTCTTCGTGTCGCAGCCTCAGGCGCGAGCCGTCTACGTCCTTGACGAAACCGGCCGCGTCACGGACACCATCGGACGCCAGGGTGAGGGTCCGGGCGAGTTCATGGGGTTGGCCGCCCTCGGCCTCCTCGGCGACACCCTCTTCGCGAGCGATCCGGATCTTGGGCGCGTGAGCTTCTTCTCGCCTGATGGCGATTTCATCCGGTCACGCCAATGGATCGCCGACATGGAGCCTCGGCGGGTCGAGGACGGGTCCCAGCTCCTGCTTCTCCCCGGCCCACCGGTCGCTCTGTTCAGCGGCGGATCAGCACTCGTGAGGCCGAACATGATGCTCCTGCCCGAGCCTCCCGGCGAGGAGGTGCGCCGGACAACCCTGCGCATTCCCCTCCTCAAGATCGACGCCGAATCCAGGGTGGTCGACACGCTGGCGTGGGAGGAAACGACGAGCGCTACCGTGGGTTTGAGGCGTCGCGGCTCCGTGTTCCAGATTGCCGCTCCATTCCAGCGGCATCCGCACACGGCCATCATGCCGAACGGCGCGGGCGTCGTCGTAGCGCGCGACCTTGAATCGGGCAGGGCGAGCGTGTCGGTGAACCGGATCGGCCCCGGGGCCGATACCCTGTTCTCCCGCAACTACACGTACCGACCGATTCCGGTAGCTGAAGCAGACCTCGAGCGATCACTCGGTGATCTCACGGTCTTTCCTCCGGACGTCGACGGCGGTCCCGATGGTCCCGACTTCATGCGACCTCTGCGGGAGGCTGGTCTGGTTCCCGAGACGCTGCCGCCGGTCACAGGCCTCGTGGCAGGGCAGGACGGATCCATCTGGCTGCGTCGTGAGGAGGGGGCGGCGGACCGGATCGCCTGGACCGTGCTGGAGAAGAACGGCGAAGTGCGAGGAACGGTCAGCCTTCCCTGCGGCCATCGGGTCGTCGCCGCGCTGGAGACCGTCATGGTCGCCGTCGAGGAAGACGAATTCGACGTCCCGTCCGTTCTGCGTTACCGCGTGACGCGGTAGCCGGAGCGAAGCCGGCGCTCGAACCGTTCGCGGCTCGCAGGATCGGGTGGGCGGTCCGCGTGCCACAGATGAAGGACGGGCACGGCGTACCGTCCCTCCTTGCGGCGGACCCCGTTCCGGATGAGACGGGCGACGAGATCGTTGTCCTCGAAGCCCCAGCCCTCGTAGCCCTCGTCGAAGCCGTTCACGGCCAGGAAGTCCGTGCGCCACAACGCGAAGTTGCAGCCCTTCACGCCCTGCCACTTGCGCGGCGACACCCGGCGTAGAGGGCCCAGCGGCACGCGGAGCAGAGGCGTGAACCGGTCCACCCGCCCCCGCAGCCGCTCCACGAGCCAGCGTGAGGTGCGCCACCGGCCAACGGGGAGTCCGCGTTCGAGCGCGGTCCGCGAGAGTCGGCGGTCGAGGCGGACCCTGCTGCCGTGGACGAAGTGTCCCGGCTCGGCGAGCCGCGCGTGCCGCCGCAGGAAGTCGGGCCGAACGACGCAATCACCGTCCAGGAAGACGAGGTATTCTCGCTCGGTCTCGGCGGCGGCGCGATTCCTGATCGCGGCGAGGCGGTATCCGCGGTCCTCCTGCCAGACGTGCCGCAGAGGGTAGCCGAGTTCTTCCGCCCGACGCGCGACGAGGGCGCGGGCGTTCGGGCCGGAGCCGTCGTCCGCCACGACGACCTCGAAACGGCGATACGTCTGGTCGTCGAGGCTCCGCAGCACCGCACCCAGGGCGTCGGGGCGCTCGTAGGTCGAGACGATGACCGCGATGTCGAGCGCGATGGACGCAGTCACCGCAGATACCCCGCCCGCTCCATGACCGGGCCGAACGCGGTCTCGATGCGGGCCGCGACGCCCGGGTTCATCTCGTCCTTCCAGCCGTCCGCACGTCCCCGGCGGATGAACCGCCCCTCGCCTCGGGCGCGGCCGACATACGCCTCGGCGCCGTGTCGGTCCTCGACCTCCTTCATCGCCTCGAACGTCCCGCGCGCCACGGCGCGGGACAGCCTCGCTTCGAACGATGCCGTCCTTGCCGCCACGTCGCCATCGCCGTCGGATCCTCGCGCAGACGATATTCGTACCGAATTCCGTACAAACGTTCCCGCGGGAACGCCTTCCGCGGAGGCGCGTCCGACGAACCCCGCGACGCGCCGGAGCGCCGCCTCACGGTCCTCGACGAAGTCCTCGTAGCGAGCGAGGAGGATCCGGTCACCCTCTTCCGCGCGCCGCAACGCCGCCGAGACCTGCCGATCCCAGCGCGCCAGATGCCGGTGCCAGGAATCAAACGGAGCGGTTCCCGTCAGGTATCCGTTGACGAATGCCGGCAGCGTCATGGCGCGGTCGCCGAACATCGTCACGTACATATGCCAGAACGAGACGAGGACCGCCCTCGGATCCCTCACCAGATAGAGAGTCCCGGGGTAACGCCTCGGGTGCCGGGGGTACTCGTTCCGGAACACACGCGGGTTCGGCAGGTGCGCGTAGGCGGCGATCTCTTGATCGCGGCCGTGCACGAACGGGACGTAATCGCCGACGTTGTAGAGGTTGACCTCGCCCTCTCGGTCGTCGGCCAGGAACACCGCCAGCATGTAGCCGACCCAAGTGTTTCCCGACTTTGGATGGCCGACGAGGAACACGTCCGAGGGCCTCAGCGAGTGGAGGAAGCGAGGCTCGCTCAGCCGGTTCCGGAGCCCATCCCGCAGCCGGTAGTAGCCCACTCGGCGTTTGGTTCGTCCGAACCATCGCTTCAGCGCCGGCTTCGGGCGCAGGGGCGCCTTCGGGGGCTCGAGGCGCGGGGGTCGGGGCGGCCCCGGGGGCCGATTCACCTGGCCCATGGTACCGGCCGTCCGATCAGTTCCGAGACTTCGTCGGCGTCGAACGCGTACGTGCGCTCGAGGTGGTCGCGCACCCACTCCGGCATGGGGACGGGGTCGGACGCGTTCACGGGCCGGGTGAGCGAGGCGGAGTCGGCCACCGCGAAATCCACCTCGAGGAAACCGAGCAGGTCGTGCAGCAGGACGTCCGGCTTGTCCCGGATCTCGTCCAGGAAACCGAAGAAGAATTGGTCGCGCGGGAAGTGCGTCATCCAGGCACGCAGACAGCTCGCGTAGTCGCTGCGACGGCGGACCGGATCGCTGTCGAAGAAGGAGACGAGTTCGTCACGGCCCACATCGCTCAGCGGCGTCCCCCGCCACCTTGGGAAGCCGCTCCGGGCCTGCGACCAGGCGCGCTCGATCGGGTCGCGCATCATGAGGATCAGCTTCGCGTCCGGCATCCACTCGGCCACGCGCCGGATCACCGCCGGTTCGAGGATGGCGTAGGCGGGCGTGATCTCACCGCGGATCGTACCTCCTGCCGGGGCGCGGAGGAAGCGCGCGAGGTATCGGAGCCGGTCGTAACGGTCGCGCGCAGCCCCGCTCCCGCCAGACGCGCCGAGCTTCCGGTCGAAGAAATGGATCTCCTTGCGACCCATCCGGATGTCGGGATGCGTCGCAAGGTGCGCCGCCACCCAGCTCGTGCCTGCGCGCGTGGCGCCGATGCCGACGAAATGCGGCATCCAGCGGGACAGTCCGCGTCGGCGCGCCGGGGTCGGATGTCGCCGAGCCGGGGGGCCGTCGCCATCGCTCGCGGCTGGCCGCACGTATTCGGCGGCCTCGATCTGGTCGTCCAGGAACGTCGCAGGCAGCCGACGAAACGCGCCGTCCGCTCGCCCTCCGCGCAGCCGTTGGAACGTTGCCCACTCCCGCCGTTTGCGCGGCGAGGGGAACTCCGTCGTCGACCAGTGATCGAACTCCTCCTCCTCCAGGAACTTGAGTTCGTAGAAGCAGACCGGCGCGAAGTGGTGGGTGCGAAGCCAGCGCGGGCGGATGAGCTGCTCCCAGTGTTTCCTCTTGTGAAACCTGACGTCATAGCTGCAGGGGGCGATCCGCACCTCGCGGTTCACCTCGCCGCGCGGCGCCCGAAACGACCCGTCGACCGTCTGGTACACGGTCTGGCCGGCAAGAGACCAGGCGGCGGGCCAACCGCGCCCAAGCCGGGCAAGTAGTCCGGCGAAGGCGTCCCGCTGCTCGCGGACGAGCACCATGTCCGCGTCCCACTTGCAGGCATGGCGTCTCGTGCAGCGCGACAGCGCCCAGTTCGTGAAGTAGACCAGGGAGTGCAGCGAGTCCTCGGGAGTCCGGTCGTGCTCGGTTCCAAAGCGCCCGAGCGCGAAGGGATAGGAATGAAGGCGGATCTTCGCCCCCCCGGCGGCGGACGCCTGCACATGCCGCACGATCTCGACCGTGTGGTCCCGGCTCCCGTTGTCGATCACATGGATCTCGTCGAACACCGGGAGGATCGAGCGCAGGCAGTGTTCGATCTTCGACCCCTCGTCCTTCGCGCGCACGAAGGCGCTCGTGCCCGGCGTCCGATGCCGACGCGGGAGGGCAAACGAGAACGCCCCGTTCCCTTCCCGGTTACGGAACTCCAGTTGGCGGGGGCGCAAGGAGGGTGACATGAACTCGGACCCGGGGTGACGGCGTGTGCGGTGGCTAGAATCCGGTCCCCTCGGGATCGCTGTCAAGCTGCACCGCTGCCGCCGCCGTCGGATTGCTCGGGCCTCCGACCTCCGTCATCTCTTGCGCTCGATGGCGGCGGATCGCACACAAGATGAATCGTTCCCGGGCGCGGACCCCGTCCGGATTATCGGCGACAGTCCGTTGCTGCGGTCCGCCGACCGGGCGAGATGCGGAAGCGTATCCGGGGCGGGTTGCTCATCGCCGTCGATGTCGTGCCACCCGTGGATCTGGACGTTCACGCAGGCGGGTGGCAGAACTGGTCCGGATGGCGCCTGGCCCTCGGGCGCCTGCACCCGTTCGGAAAGTCGGGAGACCCGCCGGGGATCGTGTCGATTCTGCAGCGCGCCGGTCAGCTGCCGAGCCTGCAGACACGCAGGGCACGGATCGAGGCGGAGATCGCGGACCTCTACCTCAAGCCGCCGGTGCAGCAGTTCAGGATCCTGTCAGCATGGAGGTGCTTCGTACACATGGCGCCTCAGGCACTCGTTCAACCTGTCCGCGAACACGTCCGGCTGTTCTCCTCGAAAGAGTTCGTAGTGCGTGCCCTCGATCCAGTGGACTTCGCGGCCGCCGCGAGCGACCCTCTCCCAGGATTTTCCGACTGCAAGCGAGTCGAGGGCGCGGATCCACGATCGCCGAGATCGCAAATGCACGATGTGATCCGGGTACGGCAAGACCTCGTGCCTGCGGGCCACGGTCGCGTGGGTGCGGAGCCCCTCGTCGGCGATGCCGTACAAGCGCCGTCTCAGCCAGCGAATATCCGCGCGCCGGGCGAAGCGCTTCAAGCGCAATACGTTGCAGGTGCCATACAGGACCTGATACAGCGCGGCGACCCACCCCGCTACGTGCACCGGGGGATCTAGGATCGCCAGGAAGTCCACCACGTCCCCGCCCTGTGCCAATCTTCGCGCCACTTCGACGGCGTAGATGCCGCCCACGGAGTAGCCGAGCACGTGGTAGGGGCCTGCCGGCTGCGCCTTCCGGATCTCATCGACATACCGCGATACGAGCGATTCCATCGAGATGTCGCGGATCCGGCCCAGGGCACGGGCGGAGGGTGGCCGCAAGCCGTACACGGGGTGCTCGGAGGCGAGTCGCGGCACGAGGTCTCGAAACGCGAACAGGTCGCCGTCACCCGCCGGAAAGAAATAGAGAGGCGGCGCCGTGCCTGACTCGCGCAGGGACACGAGCGTGGCGGCGGCGGGATCGACCGGGTCTCGGGCCGAGTCGCTGTCGGTGGCACGCCGGGCGGCGACCTCCCCGAGAAGCAGCATGCGCTGATCGGGTGCGAGTCTCGCGCTGACGTAGGCCGTCACGTCATCGATCGTGAGGCGGTCGTTCAGCAGATGAACCGGCAGCCTGACCTCCGTGTCGTGCTCCACCGTCGAGATGAAGTCGAGGGCCGTCAGGGAATCCATCCCGAACCCGGCCAGAGGTCGCGCCGGATGGATGCTCTCCGCCTGTATTCCCGCCAGCTCGGCAACGCGGTGCCTGACGAGTCTGTCGAGTGGCGTCGAGGGCGCCGGAGGCGGACCGAGGACGGGCCCGGAGAGGGTGGCGCGGGAGGCCGCGATCGTCTCGCAATCGTCCGTTGCGGGTGTGATCGAGGGGACCCACGGCGCCGTCCCGATCTTTCCGTTCACGGCGCACTGCTGTCCCATGCGCAGGAGCGTGGATCCCGGGCCGATCTCGACGAAACCCGGTGGCTGCCGGGCCATGAGCGTGCGCATCGCGGCGACGAACTGAATAGGCTCGGATACGTGCCGCAGCCAGTACTCCGGCTCGCAGATTTCCCCATGCATCGGGGTGCCGGTGAGGGCGGAGATGTACGGAATCCGCGGCGGGTGGAAGCGCACGGAACGGACCGTCTCGCGATACTCGGCGAGTATCGGGGCGATACTGGGCGAGTGGGTGGCCTGGGACACCTCGAGCGGAATCACGCGAATGCCGGCCTTCTGGAACTCCGTCCCGACGCCGTCGATGGCGGTCGCACCGCCGACCAGCACTACGGTGCCGGGTGCGTTGACGGCTGCGACGGTTACACCCGGGTGGTCCTCACCCAGGGTCTCGGCCACGCGTGCCTCCGTTGCCTTCACGGCGAGCATGCGGCCGTCGAAGGGCAGCCCCCGGAGAAGTTGCCCCAGCTTCGAGAGCATCCGGAGTCCATCCTCCACGCGGAAGACACCGGCGGTGACCGCAGCGGCGTATTCTCCCACGCTGTGGCCGAGAACCTGTCCCGGTGCGACGCCCCACGACGCCCACAGGCGGGCCAACGCACATTGCAGCGCCAGAGTGGTGGGGCAGCTGTACAGGATATCGTGAACACGCGCACGATCTTCGTGCGCCCCGTAGAGTACGTCGAGAACCCCGGGCGAGAGGTCGGGCGAGAGCGCGTCGTGACATCGTTCCAGCGTGTCACGGAACACGGGTTCCGCTGCGAACAGGGCCTCGCCCATGCCTTCGTATTGCGATCCGAGGCCCGTATAGAGGAAGGCGGTCCCGGGCTCTGCTGCGCTCACCGCGGCGTTGCTCGTCGGTTCCATGCCGGAATATGCTCAACCCTCAGGCGTCCAACTACCATCGGCACCATCAGGCGGAGTTGACATGACCACATCGACCCTTCGAGCGATCCCGCGGCTCCACATCGCGGTGTACCTCGCCGTCATGCTTGCGTCTGGGACCATGCCGGAGAGGACCGCGGCTCAGGAGAATCCCGACATCCTGGTCAGCACCCCGTGGCTCGCCGAGCACAGGGACGACCCCGACGTCGTCGTCCTGCACGTCGGGATGGCCCGGATGGGCCCCACTACCGAGTTCGTGCAGGGCGCACACTTCCTCGAGTACCACGACATCGCCGTGGAGCGGAACGATCTCATCACCGAACTCGCGCCGGTCGAGGATCTGGTCGAGGCGTTTCGGGCTGCCGGCGTCTCCAACGACAGTCATGTCGTCGTGGTGGGCGACCTCGGCCATGTCTCGGCGCGCGTGTTCATGACGCTCGACTACCTGGGGCACGGAGACCGCACGTCCGTGCTCGACGGCGGGATGGCGGCGTGGAAGGCGGCCGGCGGCGAAGTTTCGGCCGAGTCCGTCCCGCCGACGCGCGGGAACTTGGAGGCCGACGTGCGAGAAGACATGCTCGTCACCGCGGAGTGGATCGAGGAGCGCCTCGGCGACCCCGGGGTGACGCTGATCGACGCGCGGCCCGACGACGAGTACACGGGTGAGCGTCCGGGTCGGGATTTTCTCCGGGGCGGCCACATCCCCGGCGCCTACAACCTCTACTGGCAGGACCTCACGCGTGAGGAGATCCCGACGCTTGTGGAGATGGCCGAGGTGAAGGCGCGCTTCGAGGAGGCCGGGGCGACGATGGACGGCGTGGTCGTCAACTACTGCCTCATCGGCATGCGCGCGAGCTACACGTACATGATCTCGAGGTATCTGGGCTACGACGCGAAGTTCTACGACGCGTCGTGGAACGACTGGGGCCGGAGGCAGGACCTCCCGCTCGTCGCGGGTCGAGATCGCAGGTAGCTTCGAGAGGTCGATTTGTCCGATGTTTCGTTGGAGTTCTTGCTGGAGGTTGTGAAATGAAGACCGTCTCCGGAGTGCTCGGCGCGCTCCTCATCGCGGTGATCGCGGTACTGGCCTTCGGCAGCTCGGATCGGGGCGAGGTCGGCGCGACCGAGGCACCGCCGGCCCTGGCGGCGATCGGTTCATCGGCGGTGGTCTCGCTCGTCACGCCGGCCCCGAACTCGCTCGAGGCCAACCCCGATTCGCCGGTCGAACTGGTGCTGACGGAGGCGTTGGATCCCGAGCGCTTCGATCCCGCCGCGCTCTCCGTATTCGGCCGCTGGAGCGGCGTGATGACGGGTTCCGTGGAGCTGTCCGACGATGGCCGCCGCCTCCGGTTCGATCCTGGCGCGCCCTTCCACGCGGGGGAGACCGTCACGGCTTCGCTGCGCGCGGGAGAGAAGCTGGCGGCGGGCGGCGCGATGGAGACGGGTTTCGCGTGGAGCTTCTGGATCCGGCCCCGGGCCGGCTCACTGGACATGGTCGACCGCGGCTCGCGCGTCGTGCTCGACGACGGGGAGAAGCACGTCCAGCCGTACGGGGCGTACGCCGGCGACTTCAACGGGGACGGATACCCCGACATCGCGATTCCCAACGAGGTGTCGGCGGATGTCCGCGTGATGTTCAACGACGGCAAGGGGGACTACAACGAGTTCCGGGTCCTCGACATCCCGGGCGGCAGCTGGCCGAGCCCCAACGAGGGAGCGGACTTCAACGGCGATGGCTTGACCGACTTCGTCGTCGGCAACGCGGGGAACGACCTCGTGTCGGTGTTCCTGGCCGACGGGAAAGGCTGGTTCGAACTGGGCAGCAACATCAACTCGGGGCAGAACGTGCGCGGCGTGTGCATCGGCGACTTCGACCAGGACGGCTGGCCGGACGTGGCGGCGGTGAACATGTCTGTCGGGCCCGAAGAGTCGCGCGGCAACGTGGCCATGCTGCTCAACAACGCGGACGGGACCGGCGACCTCCGGCGCGCCTCCGAGATCGCTTCGCCGGGACAAGGCGAGAAGACGTGTGCGACGGCCGACGTCGACAACGACGGCCTGCCCGACCTGCTCGTCGGGGCCTACTTCACCGACGAGGTCCTCGTCTTCATGGGCGACGGGCGCGGCAACCTCGAGCTCGGCTTGCGCGTCCGTGCCGGCGGGAAGCCGTGGATGATCGTGTCCGGCGATGTGAACGGCGACGGGAATGTCGACGTGATGTCGGCGAACCGCGAGGGCAACAACGTCGGCGTGCTGATCGGGGACGGCCGGGGCGGCTTCGCCGAACCCGTCGAGTACGAGACTGGCGACTCTCCGCTGGCGGTCGACGTGGGTGACATCGATGGCGACGGCGACCTCGACGTCGTGACGAGCGACTTCGAGGGCAACAGCTTCACGGTCCACGAGAACGCCGGGGATGGAACCCTCGTGAACCCCCGATCGTATCCCGCAGGCACCAACGGCTCGTGCGTCGTCATCCACGACCGCGATCTGGACGGGGACCTCGATCTGACCGGCGTGGACGAGACGGACGACAAGATCTTCCTGCTGGAGAACCCCGGAAGATGACGTCAAAGTCGAAGATGAAGCCGAACATGAAGTCGAAGAAGGAGTGGCGTCGGGAGCTTCCCGAACCGGCGTACAAGGTGCTGTTCCAGGAGGCGACCGAGCGCGCGGGCACGAGCCCGCTGAACGACGAAAAGCGGCCCGGCACCTTCGTCTGCGCGGCCTGTGGCGAGGCGATGTTTACGACGGACATGAAGTTCGACAGCGGCACGGGGTGGCCCAGCTTCTTCGAGAGCATCCCCGGCACGCTGGAGACGAAGCGGGACTT
Organism: Candidatus Palauibacter sp.; assembly: GCF_965216145.1. Classification (GTDB taxonomy): domain Bacteria; phylum Gemmatimonadota; class Gemmatimonadetes; order Palauibacterales; family Palauibacteraceae; genus Palauibacter. The sequence goes on along the minus strand of NZ_OZ244149.1, from coordinate 1,198,680 downwards.
CAAGCTCATCCTGCCACGCACGGAGTATCACTGCGCCGGCTGCGGCGGTCACCACGGCCACGTCTTCAACGACGGACCGGAACCCACGGGCAAGCGGTTCTGCAACAACGGCGTCGCGCTCCGGTTCGTCCCGGACGAAGACTGATCCGACTCCCGGCACTGGGGGCCGGAGCCGTCGCCTGGCTCGCGACGGCATCCGGTGCGGCGGGCCAGTTGCCGGGCTCCAGCGGCGCCTGCGAAGCGCGGGCTGTGGCGACTCGCGCCGCCGCCGCCGCCGAGGCGCTGGAGGCGGGGACGCCAAGGGCCCGCGCCGCGACCGACCTTCACTGCATCAGCCTCTTCTCGACCGCCAGGGCGGGGGACGCGCAGGGCCTCGTTGAACTCGGACGCGTGCCGTCGCCGTTCGGCGTGACGGTGACGCCGTCCGGGCACCATGTCCGCGCGTTGACCGCGCACATCGAGGGCCTCCCACCGCCCTCCAGCCTCGGGCCGTACAAGGTCTACATGGCGTGGGCGACGCCGCTCGAACTGGCTCCCGTGGTGCTGCTGGGGCCGGTCGGGAACGGCGAGCACCGGTTGGGCCGCGTCGCGTTCAACAAGTTCCTCGTGATGGTCAGCGCCGAGGCGTCGGCCGATGTCGAGACGCGCGAGGGGCCGCTCGTGCTCCGGGGGCGGTCGCCGTCCGCGCTCATGGAAGCGCACGATCTCCTGGCCCTCGCGCCATCGGCGACGCGGCGCGCGGCCAACCGGGCCCCGACGCGCTGGGATGCGCCGCCCGCGTACCCCGGCATCGCGATGCTGCCCGGCGTGATGGACCTCGAGCCGCGCGCCCGCCCCGCGAGCCTCGGCGGCGCGGCCGACCTGCCCGCGTGGGAGACCCTCCCGGCAGCCGCCGAACGCCAGCTCGTCGATCTGCCCGACGGCGGCACGCTCGACCTCGAGGCGACCATCGTGCGACGCGAAATCGAGGGCCGCCGCCTCGGCATGCTCGCCTTCAACGGCCAGCACCCCGGCCCCCTCATCCGCGTCCCCGAGAAATCCACCATCTTCGTGAACTTCACGAACCGGACGCCGTACCCCACGGCGGTGCACTGGCACGGCATCCGGCTCGACAACCGGTTCGACGGCGTCCCCGGCCTCACCCAGGACCCCGTCGGCCCCGGCGAGTCCTTCCAGTATCGAATCTTCTTCCGTGACGCGGGCATCTACTGGTATCACCCGCACCACCGCGAGGACGTCCAGCAGGAACTCGGGCTGTACGGAAACCTCCTCGTCGACCCCGCGAGCCCCGGTTACTACGGACCCGCGAACCGCGAGGAGGTGCTCATGATCGACGACATCCTCCTCGACGAAGACGGACTCGTGGACTTCGGGGAGGAATCGGCGAACTACATGCTCATGGGCCGGTTCGGGAACCGGACGCTCGTCAACGGCGAGCCCGGCTACGAACTCGACGTGGACCGCGGAGAAGTCGTGCGCTTCCACTTCACGAACGCCTCGAACACGCGCACCTTCAACCTCTCCTTCGTCGACATCGAACGCGGCGGCCTCCCCGATGCCGACCAGCGCGTCGCGGATCCCGACATCGAGGATCCAAACCGGCTCCCGCTCAAGGTCGTCGCCTCCGATGTAGGCCGCTTCGAGCGCGAGGAATGGGCCCGGAGCGTCGTCCTCGCTCCCGCGGAGCGCTACGTGATCGACGTCCGTTTCGACCGTCCCGGGCGCCACGCGCTCATCAACCACGTGCAGGGGATCAACCACCGGCAGGGCGTCTTCCGCGCCGAACTCAGGACGCTGGGCACGGTCACCGTCGCGCCGGATCCCGTAGCCCGCGACCACGGGGCGGCGTTCGGCGAACTGCGCGAGAACACCGATGTGATCGCGGACATCGACCGCCACCGGCCGCGCTTCGGCGACGAACCCGACCACGAACTGGTCATGACGCTCGAAACCGAGGACCTCCCGCTCGCCATCGAACGATCCATGGCCTACGACTGGGTCTACTTCAATCCCGTCGAATGGACCGGGACCATGCCGCGCATGAACTGGGCCACGACCGGGCGCGAGGTCCGCTGGATCCTGCGCGAGACGGGCACCGGGCGCGAGAACGAGGAGATCGAGTGGCACTTCGCGGTCGGCGACGTGGCGAAGATCCGCGTCGTCAACGACCGGGGCGCCTTCCACGCCATGCAGCACCCGCTCCACATTCACGGGCAGCGTTTCCTCGTCCTGTCGCAGAACGGGGTGCCGAACCCGAACCTGGTCTGGAAGGACACCGTGCTGTTGCCGGCCGCATCGACGACGGACATCCTGCTGGAGCTGTCGAACCCCGGTCGCTGGATGATCCACTGCCACATTGCGGAACACCTCGAATCCGGGATGAAGATGGTGATGAACGTCTCCGACGCCCCGCCGTGACCGGGGGTTGATCGATCGGTTATACCACAGTATTACTACGGTATGAAGACGGCGATTTCCGTTCCCGACGAACTGTTCGTCTCGGCCGACTCGCTCGCGAAGCGGATGAGAATCTCGCGAAGCGAGCTCTACGCGACCGCGGTGGCCGAGTACGTGGCGAAACATCGCAGCGAAGACGTCACCGCGAGGCTGAATGCCGTGTACGCCGACCTGTCCGGCGAAGTCGATCCTGCTCTCCGTCGGGCGCAGGCCCGATCCGTCGCCGAAGAATGGTAGTTGCGCGACGGGAGGTAAGGTGGGCGGATCTGGACGAACCGCGAGCGGCGGAGCCGGGGTTTCGTCGTCCGATTCTCGTCGTTCAGGCCGACTCCTTCAATCGGAGCAGGCTGAGGACCGTGATTGGCGTGGCCCTGACGTCGAACACGCGCTATCTGGACGCCCCGGGCAACGTTCTCTTGCCGGCATCGGGAACAGGGTTGCCAAGGGACTCCGTGGCGAACGTGACCCAACTGGTGACCATCGATGAAGATTATCTGGGGGACCGGTGTGGCCGGATCTCACCCAAGCTCATGAGTCGGGTCGAAGCCGGACTGCGGCTCGTCCTGGATCTGTAGAGGCCTGCGCGGGCCCGCTTCGAGCCGGGACCGGAGCCGCCACAGCCTCCGCCACGCTCAGAAATGGAAACAACCGTCAAATAACCATCTCGTTATATGTCAACGAGTTACGAAGATTGCTCCCGGTCTGGCGGGTTCCCGATCAAATAAAACGGCGGTTGTCTCGGAGCCTGCGGCGATCCCGGAACGACCGGTCCCGACCGGCATGGGGACCGCCGGGTGGTCGGCGTGACCTCGCTCACGACCCCGCCCAGAACGGTAGGTACCGCCGTGCCCGGGGACCCGTCTCGGGATCCGCCACCACGATTAGCCCCTTGTTCACCGCATCGGCGAGGATGCGGGATGCCATCGAGGCGTTCCTGTCGGCAATCCCGAAACGCGCCCGGAGCGAGGAGTTCGTCATGGGCTGCTGGGTCACGTAACGAAGGCAGGCATGCATGTAGCACGCGTGAAGCCGCTCCTGGCGGTCCATCTCGCGCAGCGGCTTGTGGGCGAACAGGATGGCCCGCGTGAATCCCGGCGGCCTCTCGAAGACGGGGGCCGGAAGCGCGTAGCTCTCCACGGCGTGAACGACCTTGTCGATGCCGGTACCGCGCTCCTCGCAGATGTTCAGGCGGCGCATGAGAGACGCGAGCCTCTCGTTACGGGAGCGGGGCTGGGTGTCGAGAAGGCGGCTCGTGTCCATCAGCGGCTCACCGGGATTGCTGACCTCGAGGCGGCGGTCGAAGATCTCGATCATCGGACCGGCGCCGGTCATCGAGAAGTCTTGGTGGATGAGGGCGTTGGCTACGAGTTCCCGGATCGCAACCGGCGGGAACATCGGCACCTCGCGACGGAACGCCGGTCCCAGCTCCTCGTTCGACGGCGTCCAGGCGCGGATGTGGCTTACGAGTCCCCCGAATCCGATCGCGTACCCCTTGCCCCCCTCCTGCTCCCGCTCCGCGTCCATGCGCCCGGAGCCGCGGTAGTGGATCAGGCGGACGGCCTTCCGCTTGAGCCCGGGGAAGTCCGCGAGTCGGCGGGCAAACAGGATGGCTCCCAGGTTGGTGATGTCGTAGCCGCCGGCCTGGCTTGGCCTGATGAGCCGGTCGTGGGTCAGCGCCTGGAGGATGGCTTCGTGCCCATCCGCCGGCGGGAGTCCAAGCAAGTGGAAGTACGCCGGATAATCCAGCGCGTGGAGGACCTCCGGTCCGTCAAGATGCTCTGCGGCAACGCCGTTCTCGAAGACGGAATCCAGGAAGAGGCGCCAGAGCTCCGTCTGCTTCGCCGGGTGGTCGCGCAGCCTCCTCGTCGAGCTGCCGAGGCGAATGAACTCGGTGTGCTTGAAGGCTACGGGGCGACTCGTCGCACGGTGAACCCGAAGCAGGACAATCCGCGCTCCATCCACCTCGACTTCCTCGAAGCGGAAGTCCACCTGCGGTTCGAGGGACCGTGCCAGCCACGGCTCGATGAGTTCATTCCCCTTCTTCGTGGAACCGGGAACGAAGTCGGTTCCCACCAGATCGTGGGTGCTGTTCCTCACCCCCCAGAGCACGTAACCGTATGGTTCGCCGTGAAGCGCCGCCGAGTTGGCCAAAGCCGAGATGTACTCGCCAACGGCCTCGGGACGGCTGTAGTTCCGCTTGAATTCCACCCACTCCGTCTCGTGGGCAAGGGCGCAGCACCGGCGCACCAAGTCCGCGAGGTACGAGGATGAGCGAGGCGTCACCGGGCGCGTCCTTTCGCGAAGCGAGTCATCGTCATGTCCAACGTCCAGTCTAGCGTCACGGAGGCGTCTGTGTTCGGCGATGCCGGGGCGGAGCCCTTGGGCAACGCCGAGGCTGCCGCTTTCCGCCACAGCCTCCGTCAGGCTCGAAACGGAAACAACCGTCAAATAAACATCTCATTATTTGTCAACGCGTTACGAAGATTACACCCGATCTGACGGGTTCCCGATCAAATAAAATCCGCCACGAATCAGAGCCTCGTGCGATCCTCCCCCGGCCATGTCGGCGTCCCCCAAACGGGTCTCCGCGTGTCCTGCGGTGCACCGGACTGCTGCCACCCGCACGGGCTGCGGCGATACCCGCGACGAGCGATTCCGGCTGGCTCCGACCCGGCATGGCCTGGCGGGACGCCGTGCTGTTGCCCGCCGCATCGCCGAGGAGCATGATGCTGGAGCCGTCGAACCCCGGCCAGCGAATGATCGGCCACGTCGCGAAAGGACGCCTCGATGACCGCCGCCCGTCTCCGCCGCACCCCGCTCCTCGCGTTCGCCGCGACCATCCCGTGCCTCGCGGTCGGCTTTCCCTCCGGCGCTCGGGCGCAGGAGGAACCGATGGAAAGCTTCATCGCGGTGCAGTCGCCGACCGTCGCGCTCACGAACGTGAAGGTGATCGATGGCACCGGCGGCCCCGCCCGCGAGGGCCAGACCATCGTCATCCGGGACGGCCGCATCGCGGACATCGGCCCCGCCGACGAGGTCGCGGGGCGTATCAGTAACGCGCAAGTCCTCGACTTGGAGGGTCACACCGTGATCCCGGGTCTGATCGGGCTGCACAACCACAGCTACTACACGGGCGGCAACGGACGGGCGGCTCAGCTCTCCTTCTCGGGCTCGCGGCTGTACCTCGCCTCCGGCGTGACGACGATCCGGACGACCGGCGCGCGCGCTCCGTACGAGGAGATCAACCTCAAGCGGGCCATCGACGAGGGGCGGACCATCGGCCCCAACATGTTCACGACGGGTCCCTACCTGACGGGACAGGAGGGTGCCCAGTCGATGGCCCAGCTCGAGGGGGCGGAGCAGGCCCGCCGTCTCGTGCGCTACTGGGCCGAGGAGGGGGTGCCCTGGTTCAAGGCGTACACCTGGATCAGTCGCGAGGAACTCGGCGCGGCGATCGACGAGGCGCACCGCCACGGCGTGAAGGTGACGGCGCACCTCTGCTCGGTCGGCTACAGGGAGGCGGTGGCCCTCGGAATCGACAACCTCGAGCACGGCCTGCTCGCGAACAGCGAGTACTTCCCCGGCAAGGAGGCGGACGACTGCCCGTCGGGGTTCCGGAACGGCTACGCCGAACTCGATGTGAACTCCGAGGACGTGCAGGCGACGTTCCGGGCCATGATCGAGAACGATGTCGCGATGACCTCTACGCTGGCCGTGTATGAGATCTCCGTCCCGGGCCGCGGCCCGATCGACGAGCGCATCTACGACATCCTCGCCCCGGAGATCGCGGCGGAAGTCCGGGAGATCGCCCAGGTGCGCCGGAACGCGACGCTCGACTCGGGGATCGGGATCCACCCCGATGTCTATCAGAAAGCGCTGGAATACGAATACGCGTTCGTACAGGCGGGGGGGACGCTGGCGGCCGGAGTCGACCCGACCGGGTACGGCGCCGCGCCCCCGGGATACGGCGACCAGAAGAACTACGAACTCTTGCTCGAAGCCGGCTTCACGCCCGCCGAAGTCGTGCAGATCATGAGCGCGAACGGCGCCAGGGTGCTGGGAATCGACGACGAGACGGGGACGATCGAGATCGGCAAGGTCGCGGATCTCGTCGTGCTGGAGGGCGATCCGGAGGCGGACGGCCACATCCGCGAGACGCGCATCGTGTTCAAGGGCGGCGTGGGCTGGGACGCCCCCAAGCTGATCGAGTCGATCCGCGGCATCGTCGGCATCCGCTAGCCCGGCACGCAGCCGACTGGAGACTTGCCTGACGTCACCGCTTTTGGCTCTGGCGCGGCGTCTGTGCCTCGCGCTGGTCTGTGCGCTGGCTGCGCTGGCGGCCGCCCCGGGGCCAGCGGCAGCCCAGGTTACGGCGGCGGACTCCGCCGCCGTGCTCGTCGCGACCGCGGCCGACTTCGAGACGCGGGCGGAGATTCAGGTGGCCCGGGCGCTCTATGAGCAAGTCATCCGGCGCTATCCGGACACCCCCGGCGCGGAAACGGCCCGGGCCCGGCTCGCGGGGCTGGCGGGGGACGCCGACCTGAGAGACCGGCGCGGCGATACCGAGTTCCGGGTCTGGGCGACGCTGTACGGACTCTGGCTGGGTGTCGCGGTGCCGGCGTTGGCCGATGCGCACGGCTCCGAGCCCTATGGCGTAGGGCTCCTGCTCGGCGGGCCGGCGGGCTACCTGGCCGGCCGCGCCTTCTCGCGGTCGCGTTCCCTCTCGGTGGGACAGGCGCGCACGATCAGTTGGGCCGGCACCTGGGGCACCTGGCAGGGGCTGGGCTGGGCTCACGCGCTGGACCTGGGCGTCGACCGCGGTTGCGACTACTGCGATCCCGACGGGAACGCGGTCGTGGCCACGGCGCTGGCCGGCGGACTGACCGGCATCCTCACGGGCGCGCTGCTTTCGCGCGGCGAAGTTTCGGAGGGCACCGCCGCGTCCACCTACCTCGGCAGCCTGTGGGGCGCCTGGGTCGGCCTCGCGGGGGCCAACGTGCTGGGTCTGGAGGACGAGGCGACGTTGACGAGCACCCTGCTCGTCGGCAACGCGGGTCTGCTCGCGGGAGCGCTGGTCGGGAGCAGGTTCGACCTCTCCTCCCGCCGCGCGCACATGATCAGCCTCGGAGGCCTGATCGGCGGCTTCGGCGGAATCGGCATCGTGCTCATCGCGGAGCCGAGCAGCGACAGCGGAGACTTCGCGATTCCGCTCGCGACGAGCGCTGCGGGTCTGGTGCTCGGGGCGTTGCTGACCCGGGGCGGCGACGAGGGCGCGGAGGGGGGATCATCCGCTTTCTTGCCAGGAGCTCTCCTCAACTGGTCCGAGGGCGAATTCTCCGCTGGTATGCCGCTGCCGTTCCCCACCACCCTCCACGATCCGGAGCGGACCGCCCGGCGGCACACAGCCTGGAACGTCCCTCTCCTCCGCTTCCGCTTCTGAGACGTTCCCGCGGGAACGTCGTTGGGAGGCAGCATGCCCGACCGTCCGCTTCGAGACCAGGTGGCCGTCGTCGCCGGTGCGACGCGCGGCGTCGGGCGCGGCATCGCCCGCATGCTGGGCGCGGCGGGCGCCACCGTCTATTGCACCGGCCGCAGCGTGCGGGGCCGTCCCGCCACGCCCGGGCGGCCAGAGACGCTGGAGGAGACGGCGGAGATGGTCGCGGCGGGGGGAGGCCGGGGCATCCCCGTCCGCACCGATCACACGGTCGAGTCGGAGGTCGAACAACTCTTCGCCCGCGTCCGCGCAGAGGCGGGCCGGCTCGATGTTCTGGTGAACGACATCTGGGGCGGCGACGCGCTGACGGAGTGGGGGACGCCCTTCTGGGAACTCTCCACCGCCAGGGGGCAGCAGATGCTGGAGCGCGCCGTCCAGAGTCACATAATCACCAGCCGGCATGGCGCCCCGCTGATGGTCGAGCGCAACTCCGGGCTCATCGTCGAGGTCACCGACGGCGACACGCTCGGCTACCGCGGCAATCTCTTCTACGATCTCGCGAAGAACGCGGTCATTCGGCTCGCCTACGCCATGGCCGCGGACCTGCACGCCCACCGCATAACGGCGCTGGCGATTACCCCCGGATTCCTGCGATCCGAGGCGGTGCTCGACCACTTCGGGGTCACCGAGGCCAACTGGCGCGACGCGATCGAGAAGGACGAATACTTCGCCGAATCCGAGACGCCGTGCTTCGTCGGCCGCGCCATCGCCGCCCTTGCCGCCGACCCTGACGTGGCCGCGAAGAGCGGCGGGCTGTTCTCGAGCTGGGAGCTGGCGAAGGAGTACGGCTTCACCGACCTCGATGGCCGCCGTCCGGGCTGGGGCAGCTTCTTCTCGAACAAGGTGCAGGCGATCCTCGAACGGGACACGGCGCCGGACGAGATGGACCTGTTCGTCATTCGCACCCGGCTCCACCAGGCGGAACTCGATCCGTCCGCCGCCGAGGAGGCCGAGCGCCTGCGGGCCTGGCTCGGGCTCCACGGGTGACGGGTCGCCCGGGCGCTCAGAAGCCGATCGACTTCGACACCTTCGCGGCGAGGACGCGCTCGATGGTGTTGCCGGCTGCCAGATCCCGCCGCTCGGTGTAGACGAGGAAGATGTCGCTGAGCGGAGAATACAGGTAGTTGAAGCGCACGTTCGTGACGAACTGGTCCTGCGCCGCATTGTACTGGACGAAGGCGCTCGCGAAGATCCTGGTCGAGAAGCCGTAGTCGATCCGCCCCCCGAAGACGTCCGCCGTGAAGTCTCCGTCCGGGAGCGAGATGTTGTTGTGGTTCGCCGAAAGGTCCACGGAGAGGTGATAGTTCGGCCGCCACATCAGTCCCCCCGACAGCGACGTGCGCGTTCCGTCGAAGAACCCGCCCCGTTCGACCCGAACAAACCCCGATAGCGCCCGGCCCGGGGCCGACCGGTACTGCACGGAACCCCCGCCGAAGTCGTAGCGGCCGATCGGAATCGTCGCGTCCGTCGTGACGCGGAACGGTTCCCGCAGGAGTTCGAACCGGTCCGTGTAGTTCAGCGTGAGCCCGCTGCCGTTGAGGAATGACACCCCGAATCCCGCTGTCCGCGTCCGCGTCACGAGGACGGATGCGAGATCCTGGATATGGTCGATTTCGAGGTACGGATTGACCTCCTGGATGCCGGGGACCGGAGGCCGCGGGTGGAGGCCCACGGTGGCGTAACGCTGCCGGATGTCGCGTCGGCGCACGAACCCCACTGTCGGGTTGAAGTCGTCCCCGACGTGGCGCCACAGTGCCGACACGTCCCAGAGTTCGTCCCGCCAGCCCACCCACATCCGTCCCGCGAAGGAGTCCCCGTCCGAGTCCGGCGAGCCGGTGTAGGCCACGAACGGGGCGAGGAGCAGCGACGGCAGCGGCCTCAGATTCGCGTCGAACCCGAAGCTCCGGTTGAAGTCCGGGTACCCCTCGATGTCGGCGCCGGTCGCCTGCCGGTTCACGAAAATCGCGCCGATGTCCGATGTCCCGAACAGGCTTCGGCGAGCCCGCAGTACCGAGAAATTCTCGGCCGGGAGCCCGGGACTCGACTGCGTCTGGAGGTTGAGGAGGCCGACCTCGACCCCGCCCGTCCGACCCGTGAGCCGCGCCCCCCCGAGGATGGGAATCGGCTCCCCCCTACCGGCGAGACCGATGCGCCGCGAGTGGAACAGCGTGAAGTCGCGCAGCGAGACCCCGGTCCGGTAGCTCCGCTCCGACTGGTCGCCGAACGAGAAGGTCCCGGAGTTCTCCACGAAGAAGTCCCGCTTCTCGGGGAAGAAGAGCGGGAAGCGGGTCAGGTTGACCTGCTCCTGGTCGACTTCGACCTGCGCGAAGTCCGTGTTGTACGTCAGGTCGAGCGTCAGCCCCGGCGTGACCCCGAACTTGACGTCGAACCCGATGTCTGCCTGGGTGCCCCCGCGCCCCTCCTCGATCAGCGTCCCCGTTTGGTCCTGCGCGAGGGCGTAGGGCTTCACCCGCAGGTTGAGCCCCGGCGTCACGCCGCTGAACCCGGTGAGGGTCCCCGCCTTCGACATCTTGTGGATCTGGTCCCGTCGGTCGAGCGGTGCCCAGAAGGTGTCCTCCGACTTGCGCCGTATGCGGCGCAGGATCTGGAGCCCCCAGACCTGGTCCTCCTCCGAGGGATTGAAGCGGAGCGTCGAGAACGGGATCTCGATCTCGACCGTCCAGCCCTCGCCGTTCGTGGTGGTCTCGACCCGGATCGGGCCCTCCCACGCCTGGTTCTCGGAGCGGCTGTCGTCGAAGATCTGCACGTCCTTGAGCGCCCCCTCCGGGTTGACGAGGAACATGAACCCGTTCCGGCGGTCGAGGTACGTGTCGAGCGTCACGCCGAAGACGTCGGATGAGCCGCTGTTGAAGTCCTGCTTGAGACTGGACACGAAGACGCGGTCGGGCTCCGAGTCGTAGCAGATGGCGCCGATGTAGAGCGCGCGGTCGTTGTACACGAAACGGACCACGGTCTCCTCGGTGGCGGGCGCTCCGGTGTCGGGCCGGGACTGGACGAATCCGGTCAGAGGGACAGCCTGCTGCCAGACGGGCTCGTCGAGACGGCCGTCCACAGTCAGTGGCGTGTCCGTGCGCAGCGCCGCGGCCGCTGGGCGAGGCGCCGACTCCACCGCGATCCGATCCGGGCCGACCTGGCCGGGATCCTGCCCCAAGGCCGCGGCCGGGAGCAGCGTCACGAGCAGCGCCAGGAACGGACCGCGTTCGGACGCGGGCCGGGACCTGCGAGGACGCCTCCGCGGCGGTGGGTTCAGTTCCAGCTCAGTCCCCGCAGTTGCTCGACATCGAGGTTCCCGCCGCTGAGGACGCAGGCGACCCTGGTCCCCGGGAGCGCGTCGATGAGGCCGTGCAGGACGGCGGCTACGGACGCGGCCGCGGCGCCTTCGGTCACCAGTTTGGCGCGCGCCATCAGCCACAGCATGGCGTCGAAGATCTCCTCGTCGGGGAGGGTCACGACGCGCTCCACGAAACGGCTCACGACGGACGCCGTGTTTTCGCCGACCCGCATCACCTTCAGGCCGTCGATCACGCAGTCCACCCGGTCGAGGGTGACGAGTTCGCCGCGCTCCACGCTCAGCTTCATGGCGGGTGCCCCGGACGATTCCACGCCGAAGACGCGGATCTCGGGGTTGACGCTCTTGAGGGCCATCGAATTGCCGGAGATGAGGCCGCCCCCGCCGATCGGGATGACGACGACCTCGACCTCCGGCCAGTCCTCGAGGATCTCGAGCCCCAGCGTGCCCTGGCCCGCGATCAGCCGGGGGTCGTCGAACGGGTGCACGTAGGTGAGCCCGCGCTCCTCGACGAGTTCCAGCGCCCGCTCGTTGGCTTCGTCCCAGATCGACCCGCGGAGCACGACCTCGGCCCCGTACCCCTCGGTGGCCGCGACCTTGGCCGGGGTCGCGTTCTCGGCCATGACCACGACGGCGGGGATTCCATACAGGCGGGCGGCCAGCGCGACGCCCTGCGCGTGGTTGCCGGCGGAGGAGCAGATGATCCCGCGGGCCCGCTCCTCCTCGCTCATGTGCGCCATCACATTGAGCGGGCCGCGCACCTTGTAGGATCCACCCCGCTGGAAGACTTCGGCCTTGAGCCGGATGTCGAACCCGGAGGCCTCGCTCAGCGAGCGCGAGGTGAGCAGGGGCGTATGGTAGACGTGCGGCGCGACGTGTTCCCGCGCGCGCTCGAAGTCCTCCCGGGTCAGCGTGAGCCCGGGGATCTCGACATGTGGCGTCACTGGGGCCGTCTCTCTCGGCTGCGAGGTGGGCTGGTGGCCGGGTCCGCGTGGGGGTCCGCACCGGTCGTCGTCGATAATCCTCCGGCGGGAGTCGCACACGCAACCGGTAGGGCGTGCAATCTTGCATTTCGAAGGCAAATCTGCACACCGGCCCGGCAACAGCAGGGCCACGTCATGACCTTGCGGCCGGAGGCGTCGGTCGGCGACACTGAATGCGCCTGCCCCGCACGGACATCCGGTCGAGGATCCGCCACTTGAACCAGTCGCCGCACACTCCGAAACCCGGTCGCGAACGGTTCGGCACGCGCACCGGTTTCGTGCTCGCCGCGGTGGGGTCCGCCGTCGGGCTCGGGAACATGTGGCGCTTCCCCTATCAGACGGCCGAAGGCGGAGGCGCAGCTTTCCTCGTCGCCTACGTGTGCATGGCCTTCCTCATCGGCGTGCCGATGATGCTGGCGGAGTTCGCCGTGGGGCGGCGGGCCCGGCAGTCGGCGATCGGGGCGCTGCGGTCCGTCGGCGGCGGGCGCTGGGCCGCGGTCGGGCTCCTCTTCCTGGTCGCCTCTACCGTGATCTTCGCCTATTTGTCCGTGATCACGGGCTGGGCCCTCCGCTACGCCCTCGACGGACTCACAACCGGATTCCATGCCGACGCCGCGTCGCGATACGCGGCCATCGCGTCGGGACCCTCGGCGGTCGTCTTCCATCTCGTGTCGATCGGGGCCACGGTGGGGATCGTCGCGTTCGGGGTCCGCAAGGGGATCGAGCGGGCGAGCATGCTGCTCATGCCGCTCCTATTCATCCTCCTCATCGGTCTCGCCATCTGGGCCGCGACGCTCCCCGGGGCCGCGGAGGGATACCGGTTCTATCTCTCCCCGTCGCTGAATGAACTGCTGAATCCGGTCGTGCTGCAGGGCGCGGCCGCCCACGCCTTCTACTCGCTGAGCGTGGGGATGGGGATCATGGTCACCTATTCCTCGTACCTCTCCAGCAGCACGAACCTCGGCCGCGAGAGCGCCGTCATCGCGCTCTCGGACTTCTCCGTCGCCTTCATCGCGGGGCTCGTCGTGTTCCCCATCGTGTTCGGGCTCGGGCTGTCGGAGGATGTCGGCGAGAGCACGCTGGGCGTCCTCTTCATCTCGCTCCCGACCGCGTTCGCGCAGATGGAGGCACTGGGCCGGGTCGTGGGCACGCTGTTCTTCATCGCCGTGATCGTGGCGGCCATCACCTCCGCCGTATCGCTCCTCGAGGTGGCGACATCCATCCTCATCGACGAGCGAGGCTGGACGCGGCGCCGCGCGACGCTGACCTCGGGGCTCGTGGTGGCGGCGATCGGGATCGTGCCCGCGCTGTCGCTCGGGGCGCTCGGCATCATGGACCAGGTGGCGGCGGAACTCCTCACCGTACTCGGCGTCCTCGCCATGGCGGTGATCGCGGGCTGGGTGATGAAGAACCCGGAGGCGGAACTCCGCGTTGGAGCTTCGCCCACCTTCGAGCGCCTGATCCCCGTGGCGCGATTCCTCATCCGCTACGTGTCCCCGCCACTGCTGGCGTACGTGAGCTGGATCGCGCTCCGCCAGACGATCCGCGTCGTCGCGGGCGGATAGAGACCGGAAGCCACCGTTGTCGGACCTCGGTCACCTCAGGGACGAACTTGCCCGCATCGACCGCGAGCTGCTGGAGCTGGTGGCTCGTCGGCAGGAGATATCCGCGAGCATCGGGGAGCGGAAGCGCGCCGTGCAGACGCCGACGCGCGACTACAGGCAGGAGAAGGTGGTCATCGAGCGCGCCCGGGCGGCCGCGCGCGACCTGGGGTTCTCGCCCCGGCTGGCCGAAGACCTCGTGCTCTCCCTGATCCGTTCCTCGCTCGCCGTGCAGGAGCGGGGCAGCGTCGCGGCGGCGGCGAGGGGAGGCGGCAAGCGTGCGCTCGTCATCGGGGGTTCGGGCAAAATGGGAAACTGGTTCGTCCGCTTCCTCTCCTCCCAGGGGTTCGAGGTGGAGACGGCCGATCCCGACGGAGGGGACCACGCCGAGGGGTCCGAGACCCCGCTCGACCACGACCTCATCGTCGTGGCCACCCCCATGGCCGCGGCGAACGGGATCCTCGAGCGGTTGGCGGAGATCGGGCCGCCGGGTCTGGTGTTCGACATCGGATCGCTCAAGAGCCCGCTTCGATCCGGACTCGCGGCGCTGGCGCGGGCCGGCGTCCGCGTGACCTCGGTGCACCCCATGTTCGGTCCCGATACCGAACTCCTCTCCGGCGAGCACGTGATCTTCGTGGATGTGGGTTGCCTGGAGGCCACTGAGGAGGCCGAAGGGCTCTTCGCCTCGACGATGGCGACGCGGGTGCGGATGGATCTGGAGAGCCACGACCGCGTGATCGCCTTCGTCCTCGGCCTTTCGCATGCGCTCAACATCGCCTTCTTCACGGCGCTGGCGGGCTCCGGCGAGACGGCGCCCCGCCTCGCGGACGTGTCGAGCACGACGTTCGAGGTCCAGCTCGACGTGGCCCGCAAGCTGGCAGGCGAAAACCCGCACATGTACTTCGAGATCCAGTCGCTGAACGAGTACGGCGACATCGCGTTGCGGGAACTCGTGAAGGCGGCCGAACGGGTGCGGGAGACGGTCGACGCAGGGGACGAGAGCGCCTTCGTGGCCCTGATGTCCGCCGGCCGCGATTACCTCGAATCACGCGGCGCCCCGGAGTAGGGAACCCGGGCAGCCGGGCACCCGACGCGGCTGGCGAATCGGCCGCCGGGAAGCCTATCTTGCTCTGGCTGGGTGCGGGGGTGGGGTGGTGCGTCCCAACGCGGCGCCAGGTCGCGGTGTTTGCCCGGAAGGATCGGGTAACAGCCGGTGAGGTCTTCCATGAAGAAGTTTGCGATCGCGGCTCTGGGTACGGTGGCGCTGTATCTCGTTGTTACAGGCGAGGATGCGCCCTTGGGGGGTCCCTCGCACGCGCTCGCGGTCGCTCCCCCGCCGGACACCGTGGCGAATTCCGTCATCCAGACGGTATGCGTCCGCTGCCACAACGACACTCGCAGGGCCGGGAGCCTCTCGTTCCTCGAGTTCGACGCCACACATGCCCCGGCCAACGCCGAGACCGCCGAGAAGATGATCCGGAAGCTCCGCGCCGGCATGATGCCGCCGCCCGGAATCCGGCGGCCCGACGAGGCCACGATGACGGCGATGGTCGAGGAACTCGAGACGCGGGTGGATGCGGCGGCCGGCGGGAACCCGAACCCGGGTACGCGGACCTTCCAGCGCTTGAACCGGGCCGAGTACCGGCGCGCGGTCCAGGATCTGCTGGACCTCGATGTCGACATCAGCGCGTTCCTGCCCACCGAAACGATCAGCGATAACTTCGACAACATCGCTGACGTCCAGATGATGTCCGCGACGCTGATGGAGGGCTATCTGCGAGCGGCGGGCGAGATCAGCCGGATGGCGATCGGGGACCCGGACGCGGGCCCGCGCCAAGTGACCTTCAAGGTGCCCAAGACGGCCTCCCAGGCGGTGCGGGCAGAGGGCGCGCCGCTCGGCACGCGGGGCGGGATCTCCGTCATCCACATCTTCCCGGCGGACGGCGAGTACGTGTTCAAGATGGACATGCACCCCGGTCCGACGGGTTTCCTGTACGGGATGACCGCGGCCGATGAGAAGATCGAGGTCTCGGTCAACGGCGCGCGCGTGGCGCTGCTCGACGTCGACCCGTTCATGTCGGAGTCCGACCCGCAGGGCATGGTGATCGAGACCGAGCCGATCGACGTGCGGGCGGGCCCGCAGAGGGTCGCGGCGGCCTTCCTCCTCAACGCAGAGGGCCCGGACAACGACCTCATCAAGCCGATCGACTACAAGCTGGCCGACTCGAACATCGGCAGCGCGTACGGCGTGACGACGCTCCCGCACCTGCGCGACTTCATCGTCACGGGTCCATTCACGGTCACCGGCGTCTCGGAGACGCCGAGCCGCAAGCGGGTCTTTTCGTGCCGTCCCACGGCGCCCGGAGAGGAGCGGCCCTGCGCGCGCGAGATCATCGCCACGCTCGCCGCCGCGGCCTATCGCCGCGCGCTGGAAACGGACGACGTCGACGACCTGATGGTGTTCTTCGACCTCGGCGTCGAGGACGGCGGGTTCGAGGTCGGCATCCGCACCGCGCTCCAGGCGATCCTCGCGAGCCCGCACTTCGTGTTCCGCCTCGAAGAAGTGCCGGCGGATGCCCAGCCGGGCGATGTCTACCGCCTCAGGGACATCGATGTCGCCACGCGGCTCTCCTACTTCCTCTGGGGCACGTACCCGGACGAAGAGTTGGTCGAGTTGGCCGAGGCGGGCCGTCTCTCGGATCCGGCGGTCCTCGAAGCGCAGGCGCGGCGTCTCCTCGACGATCCGCGTTCGGAGGCCCTGGCCACGCGCTTCGCGTCGCAGTGGTTCCGCTTGCAGGATCTGGAGAAGATCCACCCGGATGCCCTGCTCTACCCGTACTGGGATCACCGCCTCGTTGAAGCGATGCTACGGGAGACGGAACTCTTCTTCGATCACATCGTGCGCTCGGACGCGCCCTTCTTCGAGTTGCTGACCGCGGACTACACCTTCGCGAATGAACGGCTCGCGCGGCACTACGGCATTCCGGGCGTGACGGGCGAGGACTTCCGCCGGGTCGAGATCCCGGACGAAGCCCGCCGCGGCCTGTTGGGGCACGGGAGCATCCTCACCCTGACGTCGCACGCGGACCGCACGTCGGCGGTGTTGCGCGGAAAGTGGGTGATGGAGGTGCTGCTCGGCAGTCCGCCACCCCCGCCCCCGCCGGACGTGCCCGACCTGGAGGCGACGGACGAGGCGGAGGACGGAAGGTTCCTCACGGTGCGGGAGCGGATGGAGATGCACCGGTCGAACCCGGCCTGCCGGTCGTGTCATCGGGTGATCGATCCGATCGGCCTCGCGCTGGAGAACTTCGACGTGACCGGGGCGTGGCGGATCAAGGAACAGGGCCGCGCGGTGGACACGACGGGCGAACTCTACGACGGGACTCCGATCCGGAGCGCCGCGGACCTGCGGGCGGCTTTGCTCGAGCGCGAGGATTCGCTGGTCCGGACGTTTGTGGAAAACCTCATGGCCTATGCGCTGGGGCGGCGGATCGAATACTACGACATGCCCACGGTGCGAGAGATCGCGCGCGTGGCGAAGGCCGATGATTTTCGGATGACGTCGTTCATCATGGAGGTCGTGAAGAGCGCGCCCTTCCAGATGAGCGCCGTGGAGATGGTGACGGAAGACGATATCGATGCGGGTGGTGAGCGCTGACCGCGGCGTTGAAAGCGGTCCGAAGCCGAACTGATCAGGAGGAGTGAGCATGGACGTCATCACAGGGAAGCACTTGTCCCGCCGGACGGCGCTGAAGGGTCTTGGCGCTACGGTGGCGCTGCCGTTCCTGGATGCGATGCTGCCGGCCGGCCGGCTCTGGGCCGCCACCAAGCCGTTGACCGATGTGAAGCGGTTCATCGGCATCGAGATGGTGCACGGCGCCGCCGGCTGCAACGAGTGGGGGGCCTCGCAGTTCATGTGGTCGCCGGAGAAGGTGGGGCGCGACTTCGATCTGACGCCGAGCAGCCTGAGCCCGCTCGAGCCGTGGCGAGATTACCTGACGATCATCTCCAACACCGACATCGAGGGGGCGGAGGCGACGACGGCGAAGGAGATCGGCGGCGACCACTTCCGGTCCAGCGCCGCCTTCCTTACGCAGGCCCACCCGAAGCAGACCGAGGGCTCCGACGTGTACGTCGGTACCTCGATGGACCAGCACTACGCGCAGCGCTTCGGGCAGGACACGCCGATCCCGTCCATGCAGCTCTGCATCGAGAACGTGGACCAGGCCGGCGGGTGCGCGTACGGATACGCCTGCGTGTACACGGATACGATCAGCTGGGCGTCGCCGGCGGAGCCGCTTCCCATGATCCGCGACCCGCGGGCCGCGTTCGATCAGTTGTTCGGATCCGGCGGCACGGCGGAGGACCGGGCGCAGCGCCGGCGCACGGATCGGAGCATCCTCGACTGGGTGATGGGTGAGGTCATGGGCCTCAAGCGCGATCTGGGTGCGACGGACCGGCGGCGGCTCGACCAGTATCTCGACAACATTCGCGAGATCGAGCGGCGCATCCAGCGCATCGAGGCGCACAACGCGAGCGGGGAGGTACGTGCGATCCCCGAGGCGCCACCCGGCGTGCCGGACGACTTCGCGGAACATGTGCACCTCATGTTCGACCTGCAGGCTCTGGCCTTCCAGTCGGACCTGACGCGTGTGTTCTCGTTCAAGATGGGCCGTGACGGATCGGGCCGCGTCTATCCGGGCAGTGGCATCGACTCGGCGTTCCACCCGGCCTCGCACCACGGCGGCCGCGAGGAACGCGTGACAGAGTACGCGCAGATCAACCGCTACCACGTCAGCATGTTGCCGTACCTGCTCGAGAAGCTGGCCAGCATCGAAGAGCCCGACGGGAACTTGCTCGACAAGACCATGATCCTGTACGGCTCGCCGATGGGTGACTCGAACCTGCACAACCACAAGCGTTGCCCGCTGTTCGTGGTCGGCGGGGCCGGCGGCGAACTCGAGGGCAACATGCACATCAAGGCGCCGGACGGGACGCCGATGTCCAACGTCATGCTGAGCCTGATGCACAAGCTCGGCCTGGACGACATGGACAGCTTCGGCGACAGCACCGGCGACTTCTCGTTCTCGGCGGTGTCGCAGGACTGATCTCACCGGCGTCGCCCGTGGCGGCTCGATACGCGGAAGGACGAACGATGTTGAAGAGAGTCGGGAAGGCGAGCCTTCGGGCAAGCGTCCTCGTCGCGATTTGCGCCACCACGCTCTGGGCGGCAGCCGCTTTGGATGCGCCGGTCGCGGAGGCGGCGGCGCGCGGGGATATGGAGTCGGTGCGAGCGCTCCTGCGAGATGGAGCGGATGTGAACGCGGCCCAGGGTGACGGGATGACCGCGCTTCACTGGGCCGCCATGCGGGGTGACGCCGAGATGGTGTCGGTCCTCATCTACGCCGGGGCCAACCTGTCGTCGACGACCCGGCTCGGCGCCTACACACCCTTGCACTTGGCGAGCCGCGATGGCCGGTCCGCCGCCGCCGCGCTCCTCATCGAAGCCGGCGGCGACGCGAGCGGCCGCACGACGACCGACGCCACGCCGCTCCACTTCGCGGCGGCCGGCGGCGACGTACCGACGATCACGAGTCTGCTCGAGGCCGGGTCCGAGATCGACGCGCGCGAGAAGGGGCACGGACAGACGCCGCTCATCTTCGCGGCAGCGGCCGGGCGCCTCGAGGCGGTCCACACGCTGATCGCGCGCGGGGCCGACGTGTCGGTCGCGTCTCTCGTCGTCGACTTCGTGGAGCGGTCGCGCCGGGACGGCGAAGCCCGCGGCCGCCGGCAGGAAGTTCTGGCCGTAATCCGGAAGGCCGAGGCCGAGGCCCGCGGGGAGACCGTGGAGGTGGGGGCCGCGACCCGTACGGACACGCCCTCCGGGCAGGAGCCGACGCGGCGCGAGGCCGCGGACCGCGCGAACCGTGACGGAACCGCGACTGCCCCCGCGACCCAGGGCGCGGGAGCTACCCCGGGACAGGAAACTCCCCCGGAAGAGCCCCCGGAAGAACCCGCGGAGGAGACCGAGGACGCTCAAGGCGAAGATCCGCCCGAGGCGGCAGCCCCGGAAGAACCCGACGACGAAGCCGAGGCGGAGGAAGATCCGACCGACGACCCCGCGGAGGACGAGGACCCCGCGGCGGCGGAGGACTCCGAGGAAGCTGACGGGGAAGAGCCTGAAGAAGCCGAAGAGGAGAGGAAGCCGGCGCCGCGGCCTCTCGGTTACAGCGACATCGTGGGCCGGCAGGGCGGCATGACCGCGCTCCACTACGCCGTTCGCGAAGGCCATTTCGAGACGGTCGTGGCCCTCCTCGCCGCCGGCGCCGACATCGATTTGAGGACCGAGGGAGACCTGAGCCCGCCGCTCGTCGTCGCGACCGTGAACGGTCACTACGACTTGGCATCCTACCTGCTGGAACAGGGTGCGGACCCCAACCTCGCGAGCGAGGACGGCGTGGCACCGCTCTACGCGACGATCGCCAATCGCTGGGCGCCCAAGGCGCTGTATCCGCAGCCGACCGCGTTTCGCCAGCAGGAACTCGACTACATGGAGCTGATGGAGATGCTCCTGGCCGCCGCCGCGGACCCGAACGCCCAGGTCAATACACACATCTGGTACTCCGCCTACAACTTCGATCTGCTGGGCGTGAACTTCAGCGGCGCGTCGCCCTTCTGGCGAGCCGCCAAGGCGCTCGACATCCCCGCCATGCGGATGCTCGTGGCGGCCGGGGCCGATCCGCACATGCCGTCGAAGAAGGCCCCTTCGCGCCGGCGCCGATCCTCGGATGACGAAGAGGAGGAAGATCCCAGCGGGCTTCCGCCGGTCGAGGTCGGCGGTCCGGGGATTCCGCCCCTGGTCGTCGCGGCAGGCTACGGCTACGGGCGTTCACGCACGGGCAATCAGCACCGTCATGCGCCGGACAGTTGGCTGGTCACGGCGAAGTACCTCGTCGAGGAGATGGGCGCGGACGTGAACGGGCGGGACTCCGACGGCTTCGGTGCGCTCCACTACGCCGCGGCCCGCGGCGACAACGAGCTCATCGAATACCTCGTGAGCAAGGGCGCCGATCCGCTGATCGTGGCCCGCTCGGGTCAGACGACGGTCGACATGGCGAACGGGCCGATCCAGCGCGTGCAGCCGTTCTTCGAGACGATCGCCCTCCTCGAGGGCATGGGCGCGAAGAACAACAACACTGCCTCACTGCCTCAGCTGCTGACCGGCTTCCCGGGTTCGACGCCGTCTTCCTCGCACCAGGCGAGATACTCGTCAATGGAGCGGTGAAACTCCCGGCGTAGCTGCGTCGTGTCCGTTGCCTCGAACGTCGCGATCGGATACGGGCCGCTGTTGACGACTCGCCCGTGGAGGGTGTCGCTTGAGGCATCGAACTCTACCGCCGCCAAGTATCCCCTGTATTCCATGGCGCTCAAGATGGACGGCGCGGTGGGAAGACGTAGTCGGAATGGATGCGGAGTGCCTTGGCGCCGGGGCTCGATAGACTGTCGAGATAGACTTGTAGCCCTTCCCGCCGTGCCAGCTTGAGGGCTGGCACCATGTCGGCGTCAGCGGCGACTACGACGACGTGGCCGACAAGGCGTTTTAGTGCAAGGGATGCGATATCGAGACCGATGCGCATGTCAACGCCTTTCTGCTTCAAGTTCGGACGAATGTCATCGGCCATGAGCGGGCGCGGTTTGCCTTCCATCAGGGACCGAGCCACGCTTCTCTTGATTCGCCAACCCTGAAATGCCACATCTCCCCTGCGTACGGCGACGTACGGTTCCTGTTCCAGGTCTCGGTGCAATTGCTTGGTCTTGCCGCCCACACTTGGGTGCGCGAGCGGCGTGTCAGTCTTGTTCATGGGGTTGATTCTCTTCCCGGAAGGCGGGTCGGCGGTGTAGTAGAAGACTCGGTAGAGCGGGGCCGTGATTCCCTTGGAGGCGAGGTGATCGATGATCTCGTGCACATGACGGATAATGTCGTGTGCCGCGGCGGGCTCATCGCGACGCGATTCGATGTCGCGTCGGAGGAATTCGCCGTCGATCAAGATGGCCAAGCGGGTTGTCATGCGGGATCCGGGATTCGTTGCACGAGGCTCAACGAAGGATGCCGATAGCACACAAAAAATGGCCCCCGCGTCCGTTAGGTAGCCAAACCAGGGTAAGGGCTTGGCCCGGTACGCGGGGGCCTCTCGGAGCCTTGCTACCACCAGATTACCAATCTTGGGCTTGTAGGCGCAAGCTGCTTGACGCCTCCTGCCAGCGGTTGCTTCGGGGGCTTTCGGGCACAATACGGCTTTGCTCACATGCCCAAATGGAACCCGCCCTTAGCTCAGGCGGAGATCCGTTGGGAGACGGAGATCGGGTAGCCGTCGGGGTCCCGGAGGGTGAACTCGATCGCGCGGGCGTTCGGGTTCAGGTGCGGCTCGTCAAGACAGTCTGCCCCCATGGCGCGAGCACGATCGAAGACGGCCTGCGGGTCCTCCGTGTAGAAATAGAGAAGGACGCCGCGGCCCGCCGTGCCCTCGCATGGATCCGTCATCCCCGGGTGGGCCTTGAACTTGCGGTGGTGCAGCATCAGTTCGACGCTTCCATCCGGTGCCAGGAGCCGCTCGAAGTGATGACCGCCGCGTCCGCTCACGAAGCCGAAGAGTTCGACGTACCAAGCCGAACTCGCCGCCACGTCACGGACGACGAGCATGGGCGTGAGGCCCGGACAAGTCGCGGCCATCGGCTTCGGTTTCCGGCCCGGCTTCGGGCGGCCGCCTACCGGCCCGAACTGTTGGTTTCCGCCTCGGCGGCGCGCCGCGCTTCTTCCCGGGCGGCGACGAGCGTCTCGAATTCCGCGGGGTCGAGATAGGTCACGTCGACCCACAGGTGGGCCATCTCATCCACCGTCCGATCGCCCCAGTCGACCCACTGTTCCGGGTCCGGGTTGTTCGGATTCTCCGGCGTGTTGTCGTGCCAGGCGGTGATGACGAGCGTGGTCCCTGCGGGGAGGAGGGGGGCGGCGTCGTCCTCGTAGATGTAGTTGATGTGCCAGTTCCACTGGAAGTTGTCGACCTGGTTGATCAACTCCTTCCGGCCGTCCGGGTAGATCGCTTCGAGCGACATCGCCTTGCCGCGCATGTGCATGTGCGGCTGGAAGTTCTCCAGGCGCGCGGGCCAGCGGAGGGTGTGGAAGTCCTGCGTCACCGCGATCTCGTTCGGCGGAATGTCGAGGCCGGTGGGGCCGGTGGCGTTGTAGAACATGAGGCGTGTGCGATTCCTGGGCTCTTGGCCCTTCGGATAGAACCACACGCCGAGTTCCACGTAACTGTCCTCGACCCGCTTGCCCATGGCGTGCATGTGGACTTCCCACCTGATCCGGGAGTCCGGCAGCATGATCTTGCCGGCGCCCTCGGGGAAGATCTCGCCGTCCTTGCCGACCGCCCATTCCATGAACAGGCCCGGGCCGCCCATCGCGCCCCCGCGCGTGCTCGCCTCGACGATGCCCGCGCTCATCGGGCTCTCCTCTTCGTCCTGCTGGAGGAAAGCGAGGACATGGTGCGTGATCGTGCGGGCGTCGTTGCCGGCGGGCTTGATCTCGATCGCCTTCACCCAGCGCGGTTCGGTGAGGCCGGTCGGCGTCACGGGCCGGAACCACTTGTCCATCGTCACGGCTTCAAGCGTGTAGGGCTCGGAAGCGATGACCAGGTCGGGCTCTCCGAACTCGTCGATGAGCCGCCATGCGTTCGGGTCGGGGAACTCGGCGGGCGGCGGCAGGTCGGCCGGATCGCCTTCCACCCTGCCCCCGTCGATCCACGCGAGGATCGTTCCGATCTCGTCGCTCGACAGGCTGCGGTCGTTCCTGAACTCCTGGATCCCGACGGTCGGATCGAGGTGCCAGGGGGGCATGATGCGGTTCGAGACCTTGTCGCGAATCCCCGATGCCCAGCGGTACGCGTCCCGGTAGGTGAGCAGCGGCATCGGGGCGATGGAGCCCTCCTGATGACACTCCTGGCAGTTGGCCTGCAGGATGGGCATCACGTCGCGGCTGAACGTCACCTCCGCGTGCCCGTTCTCCTGCGCGTTCTCCTGCGCGTTTGCCGGAACCGCGGCGCTCAGGAAGCCGAGCGCCGCGCCGAGCGCCAGGGCCGCTCGCGTGAGGGAAGCCGGTGTGTGGTGTCTCATCGTCGTGCTCCTCTGGCTCGGCTCATGCTCCTCGGTCGTCCGCCCGCGCCCCGGCGCGTCACGGGCTGACCGTAACACGCACGAACCCGTTGGTCCAACAGCACTGCGCGTGCCCCGCGGCAGCCACGCCCGACCCGTCGTTCGCGCGGACGCGCAGTATGTATTCTCCCGGCTCGCCGAAGGTGACCGTCGTCGACGCCTCGCCCCCGCTCGCCGGCACGCGGGCGGTCGGCTCGCCGAACTCCACGGCGCCGGGGCCCTGGTGTTTGAACCAGATGAGGTTGACCGGTGACCCGGCCGGCGTCCCTGCCGTGAACGCGTTGCGTCCGACGCCGTCATCGCGCGTGAGGACCGTGACCGGGAATGGCTCCCCGGCCCGAGCGGTGAGCGGCTGCCCCCACACGCCCGCCGGTCCGGCACCTTCCGCGCCGTCGGCTTCGAAGCGGAGGGCCGGCGGAGTGTTGCCGCCGCCGGCTTCGCCCTTGAGGGCGTCGATCTTCCAGTCCGTGTGGAAATGTCCGGGGACGCGGAACGTCTGGCCCCGCATCCTGAGCGTCCAATAGACCTTCCCATCGCCGAAGTCCGCGGGAACCTTGACCACGAAGACACCGAAGTGGCGCCGCGGAGCGAAGTGGGTGGGCTGGCCTCCCTGAAACTCCGCCGGTTCGACCATGTTGTCGGGCCCGAGGGGAAGCTCGACGGTCTCCTCGAAGTTGCGGTTCATGTATCCGAAAGAGAGCGACAGCGTGCCATCGGCATTCTCGTACCAGCCCTCGTAGGCGGGGGTCACGGTCTGCCCCCGGCCGCTGCGGTTTCCGAGCGGAACCTGGGCCGCGAGCGGCAGCGTCTCGGTAACGACCGCCGCGAGGGCGACCGCCGCCAGCATGCGGGCAGGTCTCATCGGCCCGCTTCCGCCATGCCGGCCTCGATCGAGGCGCGGATCGCCTTCACGGTCTCCTCGACCCGGAAGCGGAGCAGTTTCTCGCCCGTGGCGATCGCTTCCTCCTTCGGGGCAATTGAGACGCCGTTGATGCTGGCCCTCCCCGCCGCGACGCGCTCGTCGTAGCGCACCATGGCCGGGTCTTCCACCATCATGATCGCGGTGATCACGAAGTCGTCGTGGAGGCCCTCGGGATCCGTCTCGAAGATGCCGAGTTCGGTGTTCATCCACTCGTGGACGTCGCGGTAACGGTAGAACTCGGGGATGAAGTGCGCCTGCGCGTCGTACCAGCGCTCGTTCATTCGGGCGGCCACGGCCTCCATGCCCGACTGGTTCCCGCCGCTGTCGCCGAACAGGATGATGTGTTCGAAGCCGTGCGCCCTGAGGCTCGAGGCCACGTCATCCAGCACGGCCTCGAACGTCTCCTGGCGGAGGCTGATCGTGCCCGGATACCGCATGTGGCCCGACGGTTCGTCAATGTCGCCCTCGGGGACGAGCTTGATGATCGGCGCGCACAGCGCGTTCCCCAGTTCGCGGGCCACGCCCTCACAGGCGCCCTGCAGCACGTAGTTGTGCTTGCCTGTGGCGAGATACGGCCCATTCTGTTCGATACCGCCCGTCGTGATGATCGCGGTGGTCTTCCCGGCCGCCATCGCGTCCCGGACCTCCATCCACGTCATCTCCTCGATCCAGACCGTGTCGAACGCCTCGATCGGCCGCTCCGACACGAGTTCTTCCTGCGTGCGGCGCTCGCGCTCCTCGGCCATCCGGGCGCGCTCTTCGGCGGTCATGTTCCGCTGCTGGCCCGCCAGCGTCGACGCCGAGACGGCGAACAGCGCGAGCAGGGGAAGGATCGATCGGGACTTTCTCATGGGACACCTCGTTTCCGCGAGCATGGCAAGACGACTCCAACCCCCAACGCTAGCATATTCCGCGCCCCCCGGACCAGCCCGGCCGACGTGTACTGGGTGCCGATGTTCGCGTGAAGGTCTGGCGGGTGCGGTCCCCAATGGGAGAAGATTCAAACCAGGTTCTCTCGTTCACGGAGGTACGGAGATGGGTCGGCAGTCTTCTCCTCGGGTTGTTTGGCTTGTTCTCCCGCTCCTCATCGCCTGCGGGCCGCCCGGCGACACCTCGTCGGACGCGGCCGCCCAGGCCGAGGCGGCGGGACCCGCGACTTCCGACCCGTACGACCACGGGTTCACGGAAGCGGACTATCCTCGGGTGATCGAAGTCGCGGAGGACGTCTACGCGTACGAGCAGATCCACCCGACGGGGGGTGAGATCATCACCACCGTGAGCCTCATCGTCGTCACGCCGGAAGGGGTGCTCGTCGCGGACGGGCAGGAGAACCCCGAGGAGACGCAGCGGCTCGTCGACACGATCGCGGGCATGACCGACCAGCCGATCACGCACGTCGTCGTCGCCTCCGATCACGGGGACCACACGGGCGGGAACTCCGCTTTCCCCCCGGGGGCGCGCTTCCTCGCGCACGCCACGTCCGCGGCGATCCTGGAGGCGAGCGCGGCCAACCCGAACCGGCCCGAGGGGGCGCCGCCGGTCGTCGTCCCCACGGACATCGTGGGTGACGATACGGTGCTCGAACTGGGCGGGCGCGAGATCCATCTCCTTCACCTCGGCCGCGCGCACACAGGTGGGGATCTCGTCGTATACGTGCCCGATGGGAAGGTGCTGTTCATGAGCGAGACGTACCTGAAGCACATCTTCCCGGCCATGCGGTCCGCGTATCCGTCGGAGTGGGTGGCGATGCTGGATCGCTCGCTGGAGATGGATGTGGACGTCTACGTGCCGGGGCACGGGGTGATGGAGTCGCCGGGGGTCCTCGAGGCGGGGCTGGTGTCGTTCCGGGACGCGGTGCGGGCGGTCGTGGAGGAGGCGACGCGGTTCCACGGCGAGGGGCTCAGTGCCGAAGAGGCGGCCGAGGCGGCGGCGTTCGGGGACGTCGAGCGCTGGTCGCTGCGGGACAGCCAGAAGCCGCGCGCGATTCAGCGCGTGTACATGGAATTGAACGGGGAGCTGCCGGGATGAGCACTTTCAGCGGGCGAACAGGGCGGAAGGTCGGACTCGCCGCGGTGGTGGCGAGCCTGGCGTTCGGCGTCGGCGCGGTTCACGCGCAGTCACACGTGACGGTGGACATCGGGGCCCGGGATCCGGCGATCTCGCCGAGCGGATCGACGGTCGCCGTCTCCATCCTCGGGAAGATCTGGCTCCTCCCGGTCGAGGGGGGTGCCGCGCGCCAGCTTACGAACGGGGCGTCGTGGGACACGCGGCCGGCGTGGTCGCCGGACGGCCGCTTCCTCGCCTACTCGGCCAGGACTCTCCAGGGGGCGGACCTCCTCGTCCGCAACATGGCGACGGGGGGCGTCCGCTTCCTGCACCGGGTGCCGTCGTCGATCGGACACATGGAGTTCGATCCGGAGGGGGACCAGCTCTACTTCGTGGACGACCGCTCCCAGTACGACGCGCACGTGTGGCGCATCCCGCTGGCGGGCGGGGAGGCGGAGCAGATCACGCACACGCAGAACTGGCACGAGTGGTCGTTCGCCCTCTCGCCGGACGGGAGCCGGCTCCTCGTCGAGACGGGGCGCTTCGACGGGACAGATCTGTACGAGATGGATCTGGAGGAGATGTCGCTCGAGCGGCTCACGGACACGCCCGAGCGGGAGATGGCCGCCGCGTGGAGCCCGGACGGATCGCGCCGGGCGCACGTCGCCACGCACAACGGCGTCGACCACATCATCGTGACGGACATGAGCGGCGAAGGGGTCGAGCCGCGCCGTCTGCACACGGGCCCGTTCGACCAGAAACAGCTCGCCTTCCACCCGTCCGACGACTGGCTGCTCGTGCTCGGCGGACGGCGCCTGAACCGGCTCGACCTCGGGACCGGCGAGATGAGCGGGATTCCGTTCGAAGCCCGGTTCGAGGTCGCCGATGCCCCGGCAGACGACCTGCTGATCACGAACGTGCGCCTGTTCGACGGCACGGGCGACGAGGCCGTCCCCGCGGCGGCGGTGCTCGTGCAGGATGGGAGGATCACGGAGGTACGGATGGGGGAGGATGCCGGGCTCCCCGACGTCGGGCCCGGCACGCCGGTCATAGAGGGGGGCGGGCGCATGCTCCTGCCGGGCCTCATGGACAACCACCGCCACTACTGGCAGCCCCTCTCCGGCTCGGATCTGCTCGCGGCCGGGATCACGGCGATCCGCGACCCCGGCTCGGCGATCCAGGACGCGATGGACTTCAAGGATGCGGTGCGGCTGGGCGTGCTCGCGGGTCCGGACGTGTACACGGCGGGCCCGCTCATCGATGGCTCGGCGGGCTACCACCCAATGGTGGACGTAAGCATCGACGACCCCGCGGCCGCCCCCGCGCTGGTCCGGGCGCTCAAGGCGCAGGGAGTGGACCTGCTCAAGGCGTACTTCCTCCTCGACCCCGATGTCCTCGCCGCCGTAGTCGCCGAGGCGCGCGTCCAGGGGCTTCCGGTCACGGGCCACATCGGCGTCCGCACGAGCTGGCGGCAGGCGATCGAGGCCGGGATCTCCGGGTTCAACCACATTCGCGTGTGGCGCGATTTCCTGCCTCCGGAGATCCAGGCCGACGGCCGGGACATGTCGCTCGACGGGAGCCGGAACCCAGTCGGCCGCATGCAGGCCGACTGGAGTCAGATCGATCCCGCGAGCCCCGAGGTGATGTCGCTGCTGGAACTCATGGCCGAGACGGGCACGGCGATGGACCCCACCCTCTTCATCCAGGAGATCGATGACGGTGACCGCTCCCGCTTCTCGCTCGACCAGTTCCACACCGCCCGGCAGGCGTACGAGCGCATGGGTGAGTTCGTGCGCCGCGCGGTCGAGATCGGAGTGCCGCTGCTCGCGGGCACGGACAACGTGAGCCTGTTCGACGAACTCGAGGCGTATGCCGCCGCCGGCGTGCCGAACGCCGCCATCCTGCGGGCCGCGACATCGAACGGTGCGCGCTGGCTCGGGAAGGAAGACGACTTCGGTACGGTGCGGCCGGGGCGCCGCGCGCACCTCATCCTCGTGAATGGCGACCCGCTGGCCGACGTTGCCGACCTGCGGAAGATCGATCTCGTCGTGAAGGACGGCGTGATCGTCTTCGGCGGTCCACCCGCTGAGCCGCTGGTCCCGTGACCGCCGGGGTCGTAACGGGCGTAGTCGAGACCGTTGCCCTCGCGGCGTTGCAGGTGGAGCCGTCGGGAGGGCTCCTCCCGGCGCTCTCCGACAACCCGTTCCTGGCGCTCGGCGCGCTGTTCGCGGCGGGCGTGATCACGAGCACGAACCCGTGCGTCTGGCCGATGATCCCGATCACGTTCTCGGTCATCTCGGGCACGGCGGGCGAGGATCAGCCACGAAAGCGCACCATCGGCCTCACGCTCACCTACGCACTGGGGCTGGCGCTCCTCTATTCGCTGCTGGGCGTCATCGCCGGGCTCAGCGGCACCGTGCTCGGCTCGATCGGGGCGAGCTTCTGGGCGCTGTTCGCGACCGGAAACCTCCTCCTCTTCTTCTCCCTGTTCATGCTCGACGTGTTTCCGGTACCGGTCCCGAAGCGGCTTCTGGCGTGGGCCGGCAGTCGCGGCGGCGGCTCCTACCGGGCCGTGTTCGTCCTCGGCGCGACCTCGGGCATAGTGGCCGCGCCATGCGGCGCGCCCGCCTTCGCCGTCGTGCTGACCTGGGTCGTCGCCGAACAGGCCGGCCTCATGGGCTTCGTGTACCTGTTCACTTTCTCCATCGGCATGACCGCCGTACTCATCGCGGTGGGTCTCTTCTCGGGGACGGTCGCGGTGCTGCCGAAGTCGGGAACGTGGATGATCTGGATGAAGCGGGCCGCAGCCGTCATCATGATCGGGATGGCGCAGTTCTACCTGATCCGGGCGGGATACTTCCTGTGAGCGCGAAAAATCTGAAGCATCCGAACATGACGCGGGGGATGAGGGGCACCGTCGTGACCCTTGCGGGACTTGTGTGGCTCGCGGGGGCGGGTCCGCTGAGCGCGCAGGCCGGAGAGGGGCAGGTCAGCCTGCCGACGGGAACGCAGGCGCCGGACGCGGCGCTCCAGGATCTGGACGGCAACGAGGTCCAACTCCTCGATTATGCCGACGGCAAGCCCACCCTCATCGAGTTCTGGGCCTCTTGGTGCGAGCAGTGCGAGGCGCTGCAGCCCGAGATCGACGAAGTGGTGGCCGACTTCGGAGAGCAGGTGAACGTCGTCGCCGTCGCCGTGGCCGTGGCCCAGTCCCTAAGGCGGGTGAGGCGGCACGCGGAGTCACACGGTGCGGCGTATCCCTATCTCTGGGATGCGGATGGAGCGGCGGTGCGCGCCTACTCGGCGACTACGACGTCGATCGTCGTCATCCTCGATGCCGAGGGGAACGTGGCGTACACCGGCGTCGGCCCCGAACAGGACCTGGTCGGAGCGGTAAGCAGTCTCGTGTCGCCGAGTGAAGGGCCCGGCGGGTGCACGGGAGGGTGATCAAAGTGAGCCGAGGCTGGCGACTCCGGCCGGCCGGAGCGGCGGGCCTGGCCCTCGCCGCGTGCGCCGTGAACCCGGCGGCCCAGAGCGGTCCTGATTCCCGGGACCCTCCGGAAGCCCCCCCCACATACGACACGGCGCCGGTTCTCATGAACGACGCTGAAGTCTCGCGGGAACTGCGGGAAGCCTACCCGCCGGAACTGCACGCGAGCGGGATTGGAGGCAGAGTCGAAGTTTGGGTACGCGTTGACACGGCGGGCAACGCATCGAGCCGGCGGATCAGGACGTCGAGCGGCTACGACGCACTCGATTGTGCCGCGATGCAGATGGGGCGCGTCATGCAGTTCGAGCCTGCCATGGACGCGGGCCAGCCAACGGTCGGGTGGATCCCCCGGTGGGTGGAGTTCGAGCCTGATCCCGCGCATCCCCCCCCGCCGGATCGCCCACGCTGCGAGCCCTTCGACAGAGACCCCGTTCCACTGAACCAGAGCGACCTTACCAAATGGCTCGAGTGGTTCTATCCCAAGGACCTCCAAGCCCAAGGTGTGGGCGGCAGGGTCGTCCTCTGGCTGTTCGTCGACGAGACCGGCGACGTCACGAAACACCGGGTGAGGGAGTCCAGCGGCATTGAAGCGCTCGACCGCGCCGCGGGCGACGTCGCCGGGATGATGCGGTTTGTCCCGGCGAAAGCGCTGGGACTACCGACGGGCGTCTGGGTTGCGCAGCCGATCACGTTCCAGGTGGTGAATCCTCTGGCCGCCGGTTGAGTCCCGGCGACCCGAGGTTGCACGGCTACGGGTCCACAGGCTCCGGGGTGACCTCGTCGATGACGGCGGCCAGCTCCTCGTAGGCGGCGGGGTCGACCTGGTTGAAGGCCGGGATCACGCCGGCCACGCGGCCGTCCGGTCCCACGACGATCACCGCGCGGCTGTCCACCATGTTGTTGTCTCTCAGCCCTCCGCCGAACGCGGCGTACGTCCCCCCGTCATTGTCCGCGTCACTCCCGAACAGGAAGGGGAAGTCCTCGTCCTTCAGCCAGGAGGCGAGTTCGTCGACCGGGTCGTTCGAGATGCCGACGAGGACCACGTTGCGGCCCTCGTTGAAAACGCTTGCGTACTGATCACGGTACGCTCTCATCTGAACCGTTCAGCCACGCGTCCTGACTCTGAAGAAGAAGGCCAGTACGACCGTCTCCCCTCGGTAGTCGCTGAGCTGGATCGGGTTTTCCAGCGCGCCGTACCGCGTCGCGCCGGGGAGCGCGAAGTCGGGCGCCATCTCGCCCACGGCAAGGAGTTCGGCATCCTGCGCGCTCACCGGATCCGCATCTCCGATAGCGACGATTCCGGCGACGCCCAGCGCGAGTGCGGCGGCCAGGACAAGTCTCCGCATGTCTCGGTCCTTTCATAGGGGTGGTAGCTCATGCCGAAGGGTGGCGAGCCCCCCGCTTTCGCGCCAGAGGCCCCGGCGCCCGACCCGGGCCCGTGCCTCGAAGCTTGCCCGGTCCCGTCCGGTTCCGACACCTTGGATTCCCGGAGGCTGCTGCACATCCTTCCCCCGCCTTCAAGGAGGCGCTCCCATGGCCCGCCAGTCCCGAAACCGTCCGTGGCGTCGCGCCGCCGCCTTCATCTTCCTCGGCTTCCTGATCACGCCGGCGCACGGCTGCGCGCAGGGGAACGGCGATCCCGCGAACGACCCCCGCTTCGAGCAGGCGGTCGATCTCTTCGAGGCGTGGCTCGACGCGAAGATGGCGTACGAGAAGATCCCCGGCGTGTCCGTCGCGCTCGTGCACGACCAGGATCTCGTCTGGGCCCGGGGTTACGGTTACGCGCACCCCGCGACGCAGGTCGCGGCCACCCCCTCCACGATGTACTCGGTGTGCTCGATCTCGAAGCTCTTCACCTCGATCGGCGTGATGCAGCAGCGCGATGAGGGCAACGTGGATCTGGACGACCCGGTCTCCGACCACCTCCCGCGGTACAACCTCGAGCAGGCGTATCCCGACGCCCCCGGCGTGAGCCTGGAGGGGATCCTCACCCACTCCTCGGGGCTCCCGCGCGAGTCGGCGCACCCCTACTGGACGGGTCCGGATCACCCCTTCCCTACGAGGGACGAGATCATCGAGGGACTCTCGGGACAGGTGACGCTGTATCCCGGCAGACGCTACTTCCAGTACTCGAACCTGGGCATGGCCCTGGCGGGGCAACTGGTCGAGCAGAGTTCGGGGATGGCCTACGACGACTATGTCCGTAGCCGGATCCTCGACCCGCTGGGCATGTCCGACACTTACACGGACATCCCCGCCGAGCACAGAGGCGACCGCTACGCGACGGGGCACGCGCGGCTCGCGAGGGACGGCGGGCGGGACGAGGCCCCCTTCTTCCAGGCGCTGGGGATGGCGCCCGCGGCGGGGTTCGCCTCCACCGTCGAGGATCTGGCGCGGCTCGCCTCGTGGCAGTTCCGCCTGCTCGAGAACGGCGGGACGGAGATCCTCGACGTGAACACGCTGCGCGAGATGCACCGCGTGCACTGGGTGGATCCCGACTTCGACACGATGTGGGGGCTCGGTTTCGCGGTCTCGCGACGCGACGGGGAGCGGACGGTCGGCCACGGCGGGAGTTGCCCCGGCTTCCGCTCGACCTTCCAGCTCATCCCGGCGAAGAAGCTGGCTGGCGTCGTGATGATGAACGCGCTCGCCAGCCCCGACGACGTGTGGAGCAAGATGAGGGCGATTGTGGGCAAGGCGCTGGAGGACATCCAGGCGGATCCCGGCGGCGGGTCCCGGCGCCCCGCCTCCCTCGCCGAGTACGAAGGGCGGTACGAATCCACCTGGGGCGAGACGGTGATCCTCAGGTGGGACGACGGACTGGTGGCGCTCGGGGTTCCGACGGACGACCCGCTCGAAGCGAAGACCGCGCTCCGGCACGAGAGTGGCGATACCTTCCGCCGCGTGCGGGAGGACGGCGAGTCGGGAGAGGCGTACATCTTCCACCGGGACGAAGGCGCCATTACCCGGTTCAGCGTCCACGGCAACTACTCGAACAAGGTGCGGTAGCGGAGGATGACGACGGTTTCAGGGAGCCTCATTCCGGAGGCGGCGGCCCGAGAGGGGAACGACCCGATATTCGCGTTGCATGGAGAAGCGGTGCGTCGGGCGGCGGCGGGCGAGTCGATCCTCAACTCGACGCTCGGGGCGCTGATGAACGACGACGGGAGCCTCGCGGTCATGCCCTCGGTGGCCGAGGCGCTGGGGCGGGTGCCGCACGCGCTCGGCGCGGGGTACGCGCCGATCTCCGGCGACCCCGCCTACCTGGAGGCGGTGATCTCCGACCTCTGTGGGGCGGGCGGGCTGGCCGGGCAGGCGGTCGCCGTCGCCACGCCGGGGAGCACCGGCGCGATCCACCACGCGATCCTCAACTTCCTCGAGCCCGGGCAGGCGGCGCTCACGCCCAGCTACTACTGGGGCCCGTACCACACGATCTCGACCCATTCGGGACGCTCGGTCGAGACCTTCAACATGTTCGACGCCGGGATCCGCCTCGACCTCGATGCCTTCCGCAGGGGGCTCGAGGGCCAGATCGAACAGCAGGGGCGCTCGCTCGTCCTCTTCAACTTCCCCTGCAATAACCCGACCGGGTATTCACTCGACGAGGCGGAGTGGGAGGCCGTGGCGGAAATCGTCCAGGATGTGGGAGAACGGGGGCCCATCGCGTTCCTCCTCGACCACGCGTATGCGAAGTTCGGGGACGAGGCCTCGAACCGCTGGATCGACTACGTCCCGCGGATGATGGAGTCGGCGACGGTGCTTGTGGGGTGGACGGTCTCGAAGTCGTTCGCTCTCTACGGCGCGCGCGTCGGCGCCCTCGTGGCTCTCCATCGGGACCCGGCCGAGCGGCAGAGAATGTCGAACGCGCTCGGGTTCTCGTGCCGGGCCACCTGGTCGAACTGCAACCATCTGGGTCTGCTCGCCGCCGTCGAACTTCTCACGGACCCGGAGTTGCGGGCGCGTTCGGACGCCGAGCGCGCCGCGATGATCCGGCTGCTGGATGGCCGGGTCGCGGCCTTCAACGAGTTGGCCGGCCGCACGGGACTGTCGTACCCGCGCTACGAGGGCGGTTTCTTCGTCTCTGTGTTCACACCCGACGCGGGGGTGACGGCGGCGACCATGCGCGAGGCCGGGGTGTACGTAGTCCCCATGGAGGGCGCCGTCCGGATCGCGCTTTGCGCCACGCCCGCGGCGTCGCTTCCGCGGCTCGTGGAAGCCCTGGCGAACGGCCTGGCGGCGGCCCGCGCCGCCGCAGCCTGAGGGAAGACCCATGGAACCTCACCGACGAACACAGACCATGGCGCTGGCTCCGGCCCTCGCCCTCTTCACGGCGGCGAGTTGCGCCAACCCGCCCCCGCTCTCGGACGGGGAGAAGCTGGCGCGCGTGGAGCAGATGTCGGATGACGTCGAGCGGCAGTTTCCCGATGTGGAGACGGTGACGGTGGCGGAGGTCGGGCGTTTGCTCGAGACCGGAGGCGTCGTGCTCGTCGACGCCCGGGAGGCTCGCGAGCGGGAGATCTCCTGGATTCCCGGCTCCATCACCTCCGACGAATTCGAGCAGGACCCGGAGCGTTACGCGGATCGGACGGTCGTGGCGTACTGCACGATCGGGCATCGCAGTTCGGTGTACGCCGGGCGCATGACGACCGAGGGCCGGCGGGTCCTCAACCTGCGGGGCAGCCTGCTCGCCTGGACTCACGCCGGCGGGCCGCTCGTGGGTCCGGATGGCCCGACGAACCGCCTGCACGTCTACGGGCGCGACTGGGACCTCGCCCACTCCCGCTACGAGACGATCTGGTAGGTCTGTCGGCGGGCGACCGGCGGGCTACGGAACCAGAGCGCCCCCGGAGGTCCGCGTGATGAACGCTTCCAGCGTCTCCCGCCATTGGGGCAGCAGGCTTTCCTCCACGTACATCATGTGTCCGGCGGCGAAGTCCGCGCGGCTGATGTTGTCACGCAGGTCCGGCGGCAGCCCCAGTTGCTCCAGCGACCACACGATGGGGAAGTACGGCGTCGCGAAGTCGTAGATCCCGTTGACCAGCAGCACCTCGAGACGCGGGTTGCGTTCGATCGCGTGTGCGAGGTCGGGTCCCACGTTGAGTGCCGAGCCGCCGAACGGTCCGCGGCGACCGCCTTCCCGCTCCCAGTTCCAGTTCCGGGTCATGCCGCTGGGCCAGTACTCCCGGTCGCCGTCATAGCCGAGTTCCTCCCGCACGTAGGTGTTGAAGAGAGACGTGTAGGCGGAACTGATCGCGGAGGACTGGGCGTCGTGGATGGGCGTCGTGTCGAGCAGGTCCCCGGTGGGGCCGGTGAAACGGGTGTCGAGCCGGGCCAGGGTGAGCCGCTGGTCCCGCAGCAGCTCCTTCTCGAACTCCGGCGCGGAAACACGCAGGTCGGCTTTCTCGAGGTATTCGAGGTTGAGCCCCGTGTACTCGTGCATCTGCTGCAACACTCGGGCCCGCTGGGCGGGATCGACGGCGGTTCCCGCGAGCAGCGTCTGGGCGTAGTCGGTGAGCGCCCACGCCTCGACCTCCTTCATGAACGCCTCGAGGTCGTCGGGGCGTCCGCCGGGCAGACGGTCGTGGTAGGCTGCCGCGACCGCGAAGGACGGCACGTTCGTGATGAACCCGATGTGGGATCCGGGCGGGAACTGGAGTGTGTTGAAATCGATGACGGCGGATACGAGTACGACCCCGTTCAGATCGATGTTCGCGTTCTGGAGGTGCCGCGTCAGCAGCACGGACCGGGTCGTGCCATAGCTCTCACCCAGGAGATAGCGCGGCGAGTTCCAGCGGTGGTTCTCGCTCAGGAAGCGGCGGATGAACTGCGTCAGCGAGGACGCGTCCTCATCCATCCCCCAGAAATCGCTCCCGTCCGCGTCGCCGGCGGGTCGGCTGAAGCCGGTCCCGATCGGGTCCACCATCACGACGTCAGCGATGTCGAGCAGCGTGTAGCCGTTGTCGACGAGTGGGTAGGGCGGCGGTGCCTGCTGGCCGACGTGCGGCGTGACCACGCGGCGCGGCCCCATGATCCCCATATGGAGCCAGAAGGAGGCCGACCCCGGTCCCCCGTTGTACGCGAAGATGACGGGGCGCGTGGAGGGGTCTCCGCCGTTCGTGCGGAAGTATCCCGTGTAGAAGAGTTCCGCCGTCGCGTTCTCCTCGTCATCCCGGAGGATGACGCTGCCCACGACTGCCTGGTAGGCGACGGTCTCCCCGTTCACGACGATGGAATGGTTCGACTCCCAGCGAGAGGGCTGGGGCTCGGAGCGGTCAGCGCCACCGTCTGAGCTGTCCTGCGCGAGGCCCCCCCCGGGCAGCAGTGCGAGCGCGGCGATCACAGTGAGCGACTTCATACTTTTCCTCCAGGAAGCGTCACGTTGGTCCGTCGGCTAGCGGCCGGCGGCGGCCATCCCGGCGGCGACGGCCTCTGGCTGAGTGGCGATGATGACGCGGAACCCCTGTTCGATCCGCATGGCCACGTCGTCCGCGTTCGCCGTGACGCCGCACGGCACGTCGAACTCGAGGCAGGCGGCGAGCACGATCTGGATCGCCTCCTCCACCTTCTCCATGTCGC
The DNA here is from genome assembly GCF_965216145.1 of Candidatus Palauibacter sp. Classification (GTDB taxonomy): domain Bacteria; phylum Gemmatimonadota; class Gemmatimonadetes; order Palauibacterales; family Palauibacteraceae; genus Palauibacter. The sequence goes on along the minus strand of NZ_OZ244149.1, from coordinate 1,161,589 downwards.
CGTCGTAGACGCGGCGGAGGTCGCCGGGCCCCGGCGAGACGGCGCTCACACCCGGTGTCGAGACGATCTCGCGCACGTTGTCGAGCCCGACCTGGTCCTCGATCAGGAGGAAGCTGATCAGGTGGCCATCCGGGTTGCCTGGCCAGGCGGCGTCGCCGAGGGCGTCCACGGCGAGCGCGGCCTCCTCCGCGGTCTCGACGTGCGGGTAGACGATGCCGGCCACACTCGCCGCCAGCCCCTGGGCCGCGCGATCCCGCGCCTCGTCGTGACCGTCACGGATCGGCGGGATCCGCAGCAGCATCGGGTGCGTGCCCATGTCGCCCGAAGCCTCCGCCATGCCGGCGGCGTAGCTCTCGAGGGCGGGGATGTCGAAGGGGCCGGACTCCAGCGAGTAGAAGACGAAATCGAGCGGGCGGGTCGCGGCCATGGCGGCGCCGGCCTCGGCGGTGTGGTCCCCGGAGAAGAGCCCGAAGATCGCGTCCCCGGCCGCGAGCCGCCCGGCCAGCTGTGTGTTCACGTCGCCAGCGGCTTCGGGGGCCTCCCCCGCGTCCGACTCGCCCGGTTCGCCGCCGCAGCCGTGAAAGAGGAGGACGCCTCCCGCGACGCCTCCCAGCAGGCAGAGGGTACGGAGCGGCGGGGTCGCGCGCGTGTTTCGGGCAGCCATGGGATACCTCGGAGTTGGAAGAACACGCCCCGGGACTCTCGCGACCCGCGGCCGGCGTTGGTTAGTCTAGTTTCAGCAAAGGGGGTCCCGCCATGCGCACGACGAGCCAGTTCACCACCACCCGGAGGAGATTCGTCAGGGACGCCGCGCTGGGGGCGGCGGGCCTCGGGCTGCTGCCCGCGGCGGCGTGGTCGTGCGCGAGCCCGGGCGGCGCCCGCCCCCGGGGGACGGGCACCGGGCTCGTGTGGGATTCCCGCTACCTGGATCACGTGCTGATCCGGCCGGACGGCGGGCGCCCGCCCGAGATCCCCGAGCGGCTCGTCCGCATCCGCGAGGAACTCGTCGCGCGCGGCCTGGACGAGGCCACGATCGCTTTGGCGCCGGACGCCGAGCCGAGGCCGCACATCGAGGCGCACCATACGCCGGAGCACGTGGCGGCGATCCGCGAACTCAACGTCACTGGGCCGGTCGCGGAACTCGCCGTGTCCGGGGCGCTCGCCGGCATCGATGCCGTGGCCACGGGCCAGGTGCTGAACGCCTTCTGCGCGATCCGACCCCCGGGCCATCACGCGAACAACACCGGCGCCGAGGAAGGCTTCTGCTACTACAGCAACGCCGCCGTCGCCGCGAAGTACGCGCAGCAGGCATACGGGTTCGAGCGCGTGCTCGTCATCGACTGGGACTACCACCACGGGAACGCGACGCAGAACGCCTTCTACGACGACCCTTCGGTGCTCTTCTTCTCCGCGCACGACTGGGCCGCCTACCCGCGCACCGGCGACCCGTCGCTCACCGGGGAAGGCGAGGGGAGCGGGCTCAACATCAATGTGCACCTGGACTGCGGTGCCACCGACGCTGACATGCTGGGCCGCTGGGATGACACGCTCTCTCCGGCCGTCGCCGCCTTCGATCCGGATTTCGTGATCGTCTCGGCGGGGTTCGACAGCCGGCAGGACGATCTCCTCGGGTGCTTCGCCCTCACGGACGACGCCTTCCGGCGCATGACGCGCCTGGCGATGGACTACGCGGACGCCTGCTGCGAAGGCCGCCTCGTCTCGCTGCTGGAGGGCGGCTACAACCTGGACGGCACGGCGCTCGCGACCGCCGCCCACATCGAGACGCTGCTCGAAGAATAGGTCGCGGACGGGCGCGTTCCAGCGGGAACGTCGGACGCCGCCGCCGCGCCCGGCCGGGAGGCGGATCAGACGTTGAAGCGGATGTGGAGCATGTCTCCGTCCGCGACGACGTAGTCCTTCCCTTCGACCTGCAGGAGACCCGCCTCCTTCACCGCCTGTTCCGAGCCGTGGGCCGCGAACGTCGCGTAGGGGATGACCTCGGCGCGGATGAAGCCGCGCTCGAGATCGGAGTGAATGCGGCCCGCCGCCCTCCGCGCCCGGGTGCCGCGACGAATGGTCCACGCGCGCACCTCGTCGGGGCCGACCGTGAAGAACGAGATCAGATCGAGCAGGCCGTGGGCCGTCCGGATGAAACGCTCGAGGGCCGGCTCGCGCAGGCCGAGCGCCTCCACGAACGCGGCCCGGTCTCCGGTCTCCAGGTCGGCGATCTCCGCCTCCACGGGTGCGGACAGCGCCAGCCCGGCCGCGCCGACGGCGTCGAGCCGCGTGGCCAACTCGGGCGGCAGCGCCTCCCCGGCCCGCGCTTCGCTGCGGTTGAGCAGCACGAGCAGCGGACGATAGGTCAGGAGGCCGTAGCCGCGGAACGGCGTCCGGCCCAGCTCGGTGCGCGGGACGGTCCGGAGCGGGCGCTCGCGCTCCAGCGTATCCCGAGCCCGCTCGAAGGCCGCGATCTCGACCGGGTCCGCGCGCTCCTTGCGCGCCCGGTCCAGCCGTCGCTCGACGATGTCGAGGTCCGCGAGCAGACACTCCGTCCCGAACGCTTCGAGTGCGCCGGCCGGGTCGGCCGGCACCGCGAGCGCCGGGTTGTCGAAGTCCCGCAGCACCAGGCACAGCGCCTCCTGCTCGCGGATCTGCTGGAGCGCGCGCGGCGAAAGACCCTTCATCGCCGCGCCGTACTCGCCCGGGATGTCGCAGAAGCGCATCTCCGCGTACGTCGTCTTGCGGGGGGAGTAGTGGGCGCTGAGCGCGTCGACGCGCGCATCCGGAACACTGACCGTCCCCAGCCGCACCTCGCCGCCGAACCCGACCGGCACGCCGAGCCCCGTCATCGCGTTGAACACCGTCGTCTTCCCGGAACCCGCGAAACCCACGAGCCCAATCTTCACCGCGCCTCCTCCCCCTCCGTTATGTTCGGGGCGTGAATATCGAAATCCCCATCTCCGTCGGCGAACTCATCGACCGCATCACGATTCTGCGGCTCAAGCGGGCCCGGATCCGCGATCGCCGGAAGCTCGCGAACGTGACCTCGGAACTGGAACGCTTCGAAGCAATCTGCGAACGTGCGATCGGGCCGCTCGACGACGCTCCGCCCCATGTCAGGAGGCGCGTCGCAGAACTGGACGAGGCGAACCGCGGCATCTGGGATGTCGAGGACGAGTTGCGCGCGCTCGAACGCGCCGGCGACTTCGGCCCCCGCTTCACCGCGGCTGCACGACAGGTGTACCGCCTGAACGACGAGCGCCACCGCCTCAAGCGCACCCTCAGCGAGGCCTACGGCTCAGGCATCCTCGAAGAGAAATCCTACGCCGCGGCTGACGACGGCCCCTGATCTCAGGGACAGAACGGTTCCAATCGGTCGGCCACCGCGGCAAGGCCATCCACCGGGGACCCTTCGCTCCCCGTCACCTTCGAGATGCGGATGCCGACGATCCCGTTGGGGAAGAGGACGACGCGGTGTCCGCCCCAGCCCGACATGCGCGTGAGGTCGACGATGCAGCCCCCCTCGCCGACGTAGTTCTGGTGCCAGAGCGCCAGATAGTAGCTGGGCGGGCCGGTCTCGACCGGCCGGCCGAAGGTGATCCCGCGCGCGTCCGTCCGGTACAGGACCTCGGCGGTCAGCTCCCGGTGGAGGAGTTGTTCGCCCTCGTTGGCGCCCCCGTCCTGCAGGAGACGCGCGATCTTCGCGAGGTCGTCCACCGTGGGGTAGTAGCCCTGTGACATCTGGGGCAGGCTGAGCGAGCCATCCGCCTCGATGAGCCGATTGGTCGGCGCGTGCGGCACGCCGATGGGCCGGTACACCTCCTCCTCCAGCATCCGCCACAGATCCGCCTGCGGTCCGGCCCGATGCTTCAGGTACGCATCCATCGCCGCGCCGATGAGGAACGCGTCCTGGTCGCGGTAGCGGACGACCTCCCCGGGCCCCCAGGGATGGTTCGAGGCGCGGAACACCTGCCGGATGCGTTCGTCCCTCGAGATCGCCGTGTACCAGTCGTCGTAGCCGATGAGGTAGCCGTCGCCCGTGTTGTTGGGCTCGGTGCGGGTCGAGCCCTCGCCGACGCCGGTGGCCATGTTGAGGACGTCCCGGAAGCGGACGTCGTCCCAGCCGTCGTGTTCGGCCGTCACGTTCAGGTGGTCGGCCACGCGCTCGTCGAGGATCTCCCGGCCGTAGCGCTGCGCCAGCCGGAGCGCGGCCACCGTGTTCCCGGTGGACTTGGTGACGGACCAGATTCCGAAGCGCTGCTCCCGGCAGAACGGAAGCTCCCCGAACGGCGTGGGACAATCGGCCGCGTAAAGCGTGTCACCGACGAGGAAGGCCGCGGTGACGACGTTCTCGGGGTTCATGCCCGCGTGCATGGCGTCGAACACGGAGTCGCCGACGAGCGGGCGCAGGTCGGAGATCGGACGCAGCGGAAGCCGCCGCGCCTTCTCCGCCGCGAACTCCTCGACCACGCCGGGAGGGGCCGGGTCCGGCGCGTACTCCGCCGCAAGCTGTCCCCACATGAGACGCCGCTGGACGAGGAAATAGGGCCGCCCCTGGGTCACGGTCTGGAAGCGGACGCCGGAGACCTCGCGGTCGTTGAAGGCGAACGTCGCGACGCCGTTGTACGTCTCGTTCTCCACCGAACTCGCGAGTTGGAGAGGGAACCCCCCGCGTGACCAGTCCTCGCCCGGCTCCGACCACACGGTGCCGGGGCCGACGAGGACGTCCCAGTAGCTGCCCGTCTCCGTGCGCGTGCCGGCGACGATGAGGTTGCGGTCCCACGGGACGAGATCGGAACCATCCGAGACGAACCCGAGGGAGACATCCGGGAAGCGCTTCGTGTCCCGGCCCATGACGCGGCGTTCGTCGAGTTCCGCGGGGTCCGTCCGTATCTCGGCACCCGCGAGGGCGAGGGTTCCCGAGAAGACGTGCCGGGGGGCCTGGGCTCGACTCGACGGGAGGAATCGGTCGTTCGTGAGCATGAGGGGCGGAGCCCACGCCCCGAGGGTCAGTTCGTCCAGCGGGACGGGAGCCGAAGACTCCGGGACTCCCGGGTCGCCGCACCCGAACGCAAGCAGAGTTGTGAAGATCGTGAGACGCTGAAACCGCCGGTTGCGAGCCATTCGTGCTCCCCTGAGAGCTGTCGCCACGTCTTGGAGGCGTCTGTGCCTCTGCGTAGCTTGCGGTCAGACCGTTCGTCCTGTCACGGGGAGGGTGCAGGGATGGGCCACCGAGTCGGAATTGTCCCGCGGACGCCGCTTACCGCTCTCGCAGCGATTCTCGCGGCGGCTGTTACAGTGTCCTGCGACGGAACCACCGGGCCATCGAGCTTCGAGCCGGGTCCGCTGGGCGTGGTCACGGTGAGGCGCGGCGAGGCCGTGAAGATCCGGTCGCTGCTTGCGATGACCGGGGCGCCTTCGTTGGGGGTGACGGCCCGGCGCGGCGTCGAACTCGCGGTCCGGGACGTGGCCGCCATCCGCGGCCGCAACATCGAACTGGGTGACGCCATGGACTCGATGTGCTCGCCGGAGGGCGGACGGGCGGGCGCCCGTGAGATCGTCGCCGACCCGCAAATCGTGGGCGTCATCGGCACGTCCTGTTCGGCCGCGGCGGTGGCCGCCTCGCCGGTGATCAGCCAGGCTGGGTACGTGATGGTCGCACCGAGCACCACGTCGCCGCTGCTGACCTCGGATCTGGCGGGCAACCCGAACCCCGACCATCACCCCGGCTATTTCCGCGTCGCCAACAACGACCTCTATCAGGCGCGGGCCGTCTCCAACTTCGCCTACAACCAGCTGGGTCTCAGCCGCATCGTGACACTGCACGACGGCGACCCCTACACGACGGCGCTGGTGAAGGCCTTCGGGGATGCGTTCCGGGCCCTGGGCGGCGAGGTCCCGGTCGCCACCGGGATCCGGAAGGGCCAGACGGATATGACGTCCGTGCTCACGGAGTTCGCGGCGGCCGGGCCGGACGGAATCTTCTTCCCCCTGTTCCGCCCCGAAGGGTCCCCCTTCGCGGCGCAGGCGCGGGCCTTCGACGGCCTCGAGGGGGTGACGCTCATCTCCGGCGCGGCACTGCTTGTCTCCGAGTTCCTGGCGGAGCCGCAGTCCGAGGGGATCTACTTCGCGGGCCCGGAATCGGACTACACCGGCAACGTCAACCAGGTGACGGGAAAGAGCGCGGAAGCCGTCATCGCCGCCTACGGAACGGCGTACGGCGAGCATCCCGCGACGCCCTACTGGGCGCTCGCCTACGACGCGGCGACGCTGCTCCTGGACGCCGTCCGCTCCGTCGCCGTCGAGGAAGGCGGACGACTGTACATTGACCGCGCCGGGTTGCGGTCGCGGATCGGCACCGGCGACATCCAGGGTCTCATCGGAACGGTCTCCTGCGACGCCTTCGGCGACTGCGGTACCGGACGGCAGAACATCTACCATCACACCGACTCGAGCATCACGGATGTCGAGCAACTGCCCGTCGTCTATCGCTTCGTCCCCTGAGCCGGCGGCGGACCTCGACGACCTCTTCGCGGAGGAGGTGATCGCCCGCCCCTACGCCCACTTCGCGCGGCTGCGGGAACGGGACCCCGTCCACTGGAACGAGAAGTTCGGGCTGTGGGTGGTGACGGGATACGACCCCGTCGTCTGGATTCTCCGGCATCACGAACTCTTCTCTTCGGCTGTCATCCGGGGGGTCCAGGCGGCCCCGTACCCGCCGGTGCTGCCCGAGGACGCGCACCTGTTCGACGAGGTGAGGACGTTCCGCGCGGATCAGCTGGTGGAACAGGACCGACCCGACCATCTGGAGCAACGGAAGACCGTTCACTCCTTCTTCACACCGACGGCGATGGAAGGCTGGCGGCCGTTCGTGCGACGGGTAGTGGACGAACTCCTGGACGAGGTGTGGCCCCGTGGGCGGATGAACGTCGTCACGGACCTCGCGGCGCCGCTCCCGGTGCGGGTGATCGCGCGGATGATGGGTGTGCCGCGCGAGGACATGGACACGCTGCGGGGGCTGGCGGACAGCATCCTCCACCTGAACCGCGGCGAGCCCGACCGGCTGCGGCCGCTGACGGAGGGGATCCGCGGGATCATGGAATACGCCCGGCCGTTCGTGCGCGATCGGATCGAGGACCCCGGCGACGATCTGATCTCGGCGCTGGCCCGGGGCGAGACGGACGGCGCGTTCACGCGCCACCAGGTGCTGGTGAATACCGGACTGATGCTGTTCGCGGGACACGAGACGACGATGAACCTGATCTGCAACGGGCTCCGCGCCTTCATCGCGCACCCGGAGCAGTGGGACCGGCTGCGAGCGGACCCGGACGGCTTCGCCCGGACGGCGACCGAGGAGTGCCTTCGCTACGACCCGCCCGTGAAGTCGACCCAGCGCATCGTCGCGCGGGAGGCCGAACTGTGCGGCAAGACGCTCTCCCCGGGCGAGCGCATCCGGTGGATCATCGCGGCGGCGAACCGGGACCCCGCGGTGTTCGAGGACCCGGACCGGTTCGATATCGGGCGCCAGCCGAACCCGCATCTTTCCTTCGGCTCCGGGATCCACTACTGCCTCGGGGTCGCGCTCGCGCGCATGGAGGGACAGGAGGTCTTCCGCGGCCTGGCCCGCCGCTTCGACCGGTTCGAGCTGGAGACGGAGGAACTGCGCTACCAGCCGAGCATCCAGTTCCGGTCCCTCGAATCGCTGCCCGTCACCTGGACGGTCCCGTCGTGAGCAGTACAGCATGAGTGTCGCATGGTGAAGATCGAGATCGATCACGGACTGTGCGTCGGCAACGCGATGTGCGTGGACACGGCGCCGCGCGTGTTCGCGCACAACGAGAACCGGCAGTCGACGGTCGTCGACCCCGCGGGCGACAGCGAGTCCGCGGTGCTGGCGGCGGCGGCGAACTGCCCGGTGAGCGCGATCCGCGTGGTCGAGGCCGAGACGGGACGGTCGCTGTTCCCGGCCGAGGACGGGTGAACCGATGGCGAGTGATCCGACGCCGCGGACCATGAGCGTGCCGGGCGGGGGCTTCGGAGGCGGCTCCGGCGGGCGGAAGGTGACGACCTTCGATCTCGTGTCCATGAAGTCGCGAGGCGAAAAGATCGTGGCCATTACCGCCTACGACGCGCTCTTCGCCTCGCTCGTCGACGCGGCGGCGGTCGATCTCATCCTGGTGGGCGACTCCCTGGCCAGCGTCCTGTGCGGAGAAGAAACGACGCTCGCCGCCACCGTGGAGCAGATGACGTATCACGGCCGCATCGTGGTTCGGGGGACCTCGCACGCGTTCGTCGTCGTGGACATGCCCTTCCTCAGCTACCAGGTCTCAGTCGAAGAGGCGGTACGGAACGCGGGAAACATCCTCAAACAGACCGGGGCGGGCGCGGTGAAGCTGGAGGGCGGATTCGACATACTCGACGCGGTGCGGGCGATCGTCCGGGCGGGGATTCCCGTGATGGGCCACCTCGGGTTCACGCCGCAGTCGGTGCATGCCCTCGGCGGGCACCGGATTCAGGCGAAGGACGAAGAGGCGGTGTCGCGGCTGGTGGAGGAAGCGGTCGCTCTGGAGGAGGCCGGCGTTTTCTCGATCGTCCTCGAACTGATGCCGACGGTGGCGGCGCGGCGGGTGACGGAGGCGATCTCCGTGCCGACCGTCGGGATCGGCGCCGGTCCGGAGTGCGACGGGCAGGTGCTCGTCCTGCACGACATGCTCGGCCTGAACGAGGGGTTCAGCCCCCGTTTCCTGAAGAGGTACGCCGAACTCGGCGCCGCGGTACGCGACGCGGTGGGCCGATACGCCGGAGAAGTGCGGGAGGGAAAGTACCCCGCGGCCGAACACGGGTACGAAGGGTGACGATCGCGCCCGCTCACGAGGGCCGGCGCGTCATCGTCACCGGGGCCGGGGCCGGAATCGGGCGGGCGATCGCGCGCGCCTTCCTCGACGAAGGAGCACGGGTGCACGTCGGCGACCTGGAACCCGCGGCGCTCGAGGAACTGACGGGATCGACGGAAGGCGACCTCGACGGAACGGTGGCGGACGTCTCGTCGGAAGCGGATGTGGTCCGACTCTTCGAGGAGGCGCTGGACCGGCTGGGCGGGCTCGATGTCCTCGTCAACAACGCGGGGACCGCCGGGCCGACGGGCCCCGTCGAGACGCTCCACCTCGACGGCTGGCGGCGGACGCTGGCCGTCAACCTCGACGGCATGTTCCTCTGCGCCCGCGCCGCCGTTCCGGCCCTGCGGCGGGCGGGCGGCGGATCGATCGTGAACCTCTCCTCGACCGCGGGGCTGCACGGCTACCCGCTGCGGAGCCCGTACGCCACGGCCAAGTGGGGCGTGATCGGCTTCACCCGTACCCTGGCCATGGAGCTGGGTCCGGCCGGAATCCGCGTGAACGCGATCTGCCCGGGCAGCGTGCGCGGCGAACGCATCGACCGCGTGATCGCCGCCCAGGCCGCCGCCCAGAGCGTGTCCGAGGACGCGATCCGGCAGACCTGGCTCCGGCAGATCTCGCTCCGAACCTTCGTCGACGCCGAGGACGTGGCCGCGCTCGTCCTCTTCCTCACCTCCGGCGCAGGTGCGAAGATCTCCGGGCAGGCGCTCCCCGTGGACGGACACACGGAGGGCCTGAGTTCCGGGGGGGACAGCAACGGCGACTAGCCACGAGAGAGGTAACATGCGAGCGGCCTGGTACACGAAGCAGGGATCGGCGCGCGACGTGCTGGAAGTCGGCGAACGCGAGTTGCCTTCCCCCGGGTCCGGCGAGGTGCGAGTGCGGATGTTCGCCTCGGGGATAAACCCGGTCGATGTGAAACGCAGGTTCGGCGGCCGCGGCGGGTTGGACTCGGCACTCGTCGTGCCCCACTTCGATGGCGCAGGGGTCATCGACAAGGTGGGGGACGGGGTCGATCCCGGCAGCCTCGGCAAGCGCGTCTGGATCTACGAAGCCCAGTGGGGGAGCGACTTCGGCACCGCCGCCGAGTTCGTGACTGTCTCCGAGTCCCGCGCGGTCCCGCTCCCCCCGGGCGCGTCCTTCCCCGAGGGTGCGTGTCTCGGCATCCCCGCGCTGACCGCGCATCGCTGCGTGTACGCCGATGGCCCCGTCGACGGACAGACCGTGCTCGTGACCGGCGGTGCCGGTGCCGTCGGCGCCTACGCCATCCAGTGCGCCCGGCTGGGGGGTGCGCGGGTCCTCGCCACCGTGAGTGGGGACCAAAAGGGGAGGATTGCGCGGGCGGCCGGCGCGGACGTCGTCATCAACTATCGAGAGGAAGATGTCGCGGCCCGCGTCATGGAACTGACCGATGGAGAGGGGCTCGACAGAATCGTCGAGGTGGAGATGGGCGGGAACCTCGACGCCTCTATCGCGATGCTGAAAGCGAACGGGGTGATCTCCGCCTACGCTTCCGAGGGCGATCCGCAGCCTGCCGTTCCGTTCTACACCCTCCTCTACAAGAACGTGACGCTGCGCTTCGAACTCGTCTTCCTGATGCCCGAAGCCGCGAAGCAGCGCGCCGTGGAGGATCTCACGAAGTGGCTGGCGAGCGGCGAACTGCGCCACACGATCGCGGCGCGCTTCTCGATCGAGGACATCGCGGCCGCTCACGAGGCCGTGGAATCGGGCCCGCTCGGCAAGATCCTGCTCGATCTCAATCTCTAGAGTTGCTTGCGGTTGGTCCGCCGACCCCTATACATTGTACTGCAATGTACATTGTGTCTCATGGTATGAGGCCGGATACGCGGGGTTCGCATGAAGAAAACGGTCTACAAGGAGTTGGTGGCCGCGTCGTCGCGCCCGATGGTGCTCTCCATCCTGGCCAGCGGCGAGACATATGGCTACGAGATCCTCAAGCAGGTCAAACGACTCTCCGATGGCGAACTCGAGTGGTCCGATGGGATGCTCTACCCCGTTCTTCACCGGCTGGAGCGGGACGGACTCATCGCCGGCCGCTGGCAACTGACGGACGCGGGACGGCGTCGTAAGTACTACCGGCTGACGGCCCGCGGAAAACGCCGGCTGGCGACCGACCGCGAGAGCTGGCGCGCGGTGTACGGAGCCCTCGAACTGTCCTGGGGAGGCAGTCATGTTTGAACTCGAGCCCGAAGTCAGGAATTGGCGCAGGAGCTTGGAACGCAAGGCATCGCTCTCGCCCCGCGAGCTGGATGAACTCGAGGATCACCTGCGCGCCCGGGTCGATCTGGAACTGGAGCTGGACGCCGCGTTGGCGCCGCACGAGGCGTTCGCGATCGTCCGGAAGGAACTCGGCGAGCCGATGGCGCTCTCAAGAGAGTTCGCCCGGGCGGGACGGCCCCGGTGGCGGCGCCTCCTGCTGGCTGGCTGGGCGATGTACGCGGCGTCGTTTCTCCTCCCGGCTCTGACGGCGACCCTGGGGTCTGGCCCGTCCAACGCTGCCGGTGACCTGACGGCCTATGGCTATGAGTTCCTTGTGGGGCCCTTCCAGGAGGGTGAGTTCGGGCCGCCGCTGGTTGTCTTGCTACTCAATCTTCCAATGCTGATGACCCTGCCGACGCTGTGGCGCTCGCGTCGGTGGCGAGCACCGTCGCTGCTCGTCGGAGCCGTGGGGGCTCTCACGCTTGGTTTCGGCGTCATCAGTCTCGGCTCGCCTCCGAGGATCACGGCCGATGGCGTCGGCGGGGTCGGGTATCTGGGTCCCGGCTACTGGGCGTGGTGCGCATCGTTCGTCTGCGTTTCCGCCGCCCTCTGGCTTCGCAAACGCGAACGGGCATCCGCCAAACCGGAGCTGTTGAACTGCTGACTTCACTACGCGTCGCCGCGTTTCTTTCCGGAGCGGCGTTCCTTGCCTGCGTTGAAGGCGAGTACGTCGGCGGCGAGCCCGGCGCCCCCGTCGAGCTCGAGGCGTCGTCCATCGAAGTGCTGGGCAGCTCTGACGTCCTCGCCGTAGCGCGGGACCTGGAGGTGTTGAGTGACGGCTCCGTCTGGGTTCTGAATTCGAGCGCGCCGTACTTCGTCGGATTCGGCCCGGAGGGCGAGTCCCTAGGCGCTCACGGACGGGCCGGCGTGCCCCCTATCGACCTTCCTCCCGTTCCCTTCACCGAGGTCAGTCCTCGACAGTTTGCCGCCGCGGTGTTTGCGCTGAGGCAGGCCGAACTGACGGGAGATGTCGCATCCCGGCTCACCGCGGAGGACAGTCTTCGGCTTCTGGATCAGATGGCGCAGAGGGTCCAGGGGGAGCCGCACGAACTCGCGAGTTACCTGCCGTGGTATGTGGACTTCCGCTGCAGCGAAGACGGAACGATGTGGCTGAATCCCTTGGACCTCGACGCTGGCGGTTTGAGCGGCGGTGCGTGGTGGCTGCGCATCGCGGCTGACGGAACCACTCAGGGGGTGCGACTGCCCGACCGGTTCGATGCGTACCGGTTCTCGGATTCTCGCGTCTGGGGCGTATACAGAGACGAATTCGACAGGCCGTCCGTCGCGTCTATCTCCCTCCCGACTCCCTGACAGGACGGCTGGCCGGGCGATCCGCGTCGATGGTACATTTTCACGCGGTGTACCCTTGCGTCCCTAGGGGGCGCGACACGGCTGCCTGGAAGAGGCCTCGGCCATGCGAACATCGGTTCTGCTGCTGGTCACAGCGGGCTTTCTCCCGAGCCCCGTAGTTGGCCAGAGCGCTGACGGCGCGGCGGGAGCCGAGCATCCTCCCTCCGTCTGGCCGGGCCCGGTCACACCGCTCTCGCCGCCGACCTCGACGCCCGCCGTCGACACGCTCTCCGTCGAAGTCGCGCAGGGCGTCGTTGCCGGGACGTGCCAGCGCTGCCACAACCCCCGCCGGCTCAGCGGAGGCATGTCGCTGGAGACGTTCGAGGTCGATGGTGCGGCCGACAACGCGGTGATCGCCGAGCGGATGGTCCGCAAGCTTCGGGCCGGGATGATGCCGCCGACGGGAGTCCGCCGGCCGACTCCGGACAGCCTGGCGACGCTCGCGGCCGTCCTCGAATCGCGGCTCGACGCGGCGTGGGAGGCGGATCCGAACCCCGGGCGCCGCACCTTCCAGCGCCTGAACCGGGCCGAGTACGCGCGCTCGATCTACGATCTTCTCGACCTCGATGTCGACGCGGGAGCCTACCTGCCGCTCGACACCAAGAGCGCGAACTTCGACAACATCGCCGACGTGCAACTCCTCTCGCCCACGCTGATGGACGGGTACCTGCGCGCGGCGAGCGGGATCAGTCGGCTTGCGATCGGCGACCCCGAAGTCACGCCGAGCGAGGCGACCTTCAAGGTGTCGCGCTGGACCTCGCAGGCGGGGCACGTCGAGGGCACCCCGTACGGAAGCCGCGGCGGCGTCGCGGTCGACCACAACTTCCCGGCCGATGGCGAGTACGCCTTCCGCGTTTCCTTCCATCACGAGACGACCGGCGCCCTGTTCGGGAACGGGAAGGGAGCCCTGCATACGACCGACGAGCCCGAGCGGATCGAGATCTCGATCGACGGCGAACGCGTCGCGCTCCTCGACATCGATCGCTGGATGCACGTCTCCGATCCCGGCGGGGTGGACCTGCGCACCGAGTCCGTCTTCATCGAGGCGGGACCGCACCGGGTGGCGGCCGCCTTCATCCGCACCTTCGAGGGGCCGCTGCAGGACCTTATGTCGCCGCACGACTGGTCGATCGCGAGCACGAGCATCACCGACGCGTACGGGTTCACGACGCTGCCCCACCTGCGGGATCTCGCGGTCACGGGTCCGTTCGACCCGGCGGGGATGTCGAGCACGCCGAGCCGCCGGCGCGTCTTTTCGTGCCGTCCCGCCGCGCCGGAAGAGGAGTCACCGTGCGCGGAGGCGATCCTGTCCCGGCTCGGGACACAGGCCTACCGCCGGCCGCTGACGGAGGACAACCTCAGCGCTCTCATGGCGCTGTACCGTGCAGGGGCCGAAACGGGCGGCTTCGAGGAGGGCATCCGCCTGGCGCTGGAGGGGGTTCTCGCCAGCCCGCACTTCGTGTTCCGGTTCGAGGAGCGCCCGGCGGCGGACGCGGACGGCGTGTACGCCCTGGGCGATTACGATCTCGCTTCGCGGCTCTCCTTCTTCCTGTGGGCGACGGGCCCCGATGCGGAGCTGCTGGAAGTCGCCGGAGAGGGCCGTCTCTCCGATCCGGGCGTGCTCGAGGCGCAGGTGTGGCGCATGCTCGCCGATCCGCGCGCCGAGGCGCTGGCCACGCGCTTCGCCGGGCAGTGGCTCCGGCTCCAGGATCTGGAGGGGATGCACCCGGACGTCCGCCTCTACCCGGACTTCGACCAGCAGCTCAAGGACGCGATGCAGCGCGAGACGGAGCTGCTCTTCCACACGCTGGTCCAGGAGGATCGCAGCCTGTTCGAGCTGCTGACGGCCGACTACACCTTCGTGAACGAGCGGCTGGCGCGGCACTACGGGATCCCCGGCGTGACCGGCACCGACTTCCGCCGGGTCGAGATCCCCGAACCCGAGCGCCGCGGCGTGCTCGGACACGGGAGCGTGCTCACGCTGACCTCTCACGCGAGCCGGACCTCTCCGGTGCTGCGCGGGAAGTGGGTGATGGAAGTGTTGATGGGGACGCCCCCGCCCCCGCCCCCGCCGGATGTCTCGGATCTGGAGGCGACGCCGGAGGCCGAGGAGGGACGCCTGCTCACGGTGCGCGAGCGGATGGAGATGCACCGGGCGAGTCCGGCCTGTCGGTCGTGCCACCGCGTCATCGATCCGATCGGCCTCGCCCTCGAGCACTTCGACGGCACCGGGGCGCGGCGCATCAAGGACAACGGGATGCCGATCGACGCGGAGGGCGAACTGTACGACGGGACGCCCATCCGGACGGCGGCGGATCTGCGCGCGGCGCTCCTCGCGCGACCCGTCCCGCTCGTGCGCGCCTTCACCGAGAACCTGCTCGCCTACGCGCTGGGCCGGCGGGTCGAGCACTACGACATGCCCACGGTCCGGTCGATCGCGAGGCAGGCCCAGGCACAGGACCACCGCATGTCGGCCTTTATCATGGGCGTCGTCAACAGCCCCGCCTTCCGAATGAAGGGGGCCGAGGCCGTGGTCGACGACATGCAGGCCGAGAACGGGAACTAGCGGCAACCAGCGAGCCGAGGAGGCCCGATGGAGTTCATCACAGGGAAACATCTTTCTCGCCGGACGTTCCTCCAGGGCGCCGGGGCGACGGTCGCCCTGCCGCTCCTCGACGCCATGGTCCCCGCGGGCCGGCTGTGGGCGCGGGAGGTGGCGGACCCGACGCGGCTCGTCTGCATCGAGATGGTGCACGGCGCGGCGGGGAGCAGCGAGTGGGGCGCGGCGCAGAACTACTGGTCGCCGGTAGGGACCGGGCGGAACTTCGACCTCTCGCCCACCGCGATGAGTGCACTCGAGCCGTACCGCGACTATCTCACGATCATCAGCGACACCGATGTCGAGACGGCCGAAGCCACCAAGCCGAAGGAGATCGGGGGCGACCACTTCCGGTCGAGCGCCACCTTCCTAACCCAGTCGCACCCGAAGCAGACGGAAAGTTCGGACGTGCTGGTGGGGACGTCGCTCGATCAGGTGTACGCGAACCGCTTCGGGCAGGACACGCCGATCCCGTCCATGCAGCTCTGCATCGAGAACGTGGACCAGGCGGGGGGCTGCGCTTACGGGTACGCGTGCGTCTACACGGACACGATCAGCTGGTCCTCGCCGACCCAGCCGCTCCCGATGATCCGGGACCCGCGCGTCGCGTTCGACCAGCTGTTCGGGGCCGGCGGGACGCCGGAAGCGCGGGCCGCACGGCAGCGGTCGAGCGCCAGCATCCTCGACTTCATCACGGGCGAGGTCGCGAGCCTCAGGGGACGGCTCGATCCCTCCGACCGGCAACGGATGGACCGCTATCTGGAGAACGTGCGGGAGATTGAACGGCGGATCCAGCGCGTCGTGGCCCGCAACGAGTCGGGTCAGCAGCGTGAACTGCCCGAAGCGCCGGCGGGGGTGCCGGATTCGTTCGACGAGCACGTGAAGCTGATGTTCGACCTGCAGGCGCTCGCCTTCCAGGCGGACACGACGCGCGTGTTCTCGTTCAAGATGGGGCGGGACGCGTCGGGCCGGGTCTATCCGGCGAGCGGGATCGACAAGGGCTTCCACCCGGCGTCGCACCACGGCGACAACGAGGACAACATCACGGACTTCGCGCAGCTCAACCGCTACCATGTGGGGCTGGTCCCGTACTTCCTCGACCGGCTGAAGGCATCGATGGAGGGGGATACGCACCTGCTCGACAAGACGATGATCGTCTACGGTTCGCCGATGGGGGACCCGAACGTGCACAACCACAAGCGCTGCCCGCTGTTCGTGGTGGGCGGCGCGCAGGGGCGGATGGACGGCAACCTCCACCTGCGCGCGGCGCCGGGGACGCCGATGGCGAACGTGATGCTGAGCCTGATGCACAGGCTGGGCCTGGACGACATGACGAGCTTCGGGAACAGCACGGGGCCGTTCTCCTTCACGGCGACGGCCGACTGATGCGGCGCGCGCGACTCTCCGTGACCGCGGCGGCGGCCCTGCTCGCGCTCGGGGCCGCCGGCCCGGCGGGCTCGCCGGTCGGCTCTTCGATGGGGCCGGATGCGCCGGTGGCGGACGCGGCCATGCGCGGCGACCTGGCGGCGGTGCGGTCGCTGCTCGACGCGGGCGAGGATGTGAACGGCGCCCGGGGCGACGGGATGACCGCGCTCCACTGGGCCGCGATGAAGGGGCGGCTGGATCTGGCCGAGATGCTGGTCGACGCGGGTGCGGACCTCGAAGCGGGCACCCGGCTGGGCGGCCACACGCCGCTCCACGTCGCGAGCCGGGCGGCGCAGGCGCCGCTGGTCGAGGCGCTGCTCCAGGCGGGAGCTGACGCCACCGCCGCGACGACGACCGCCGCGACACCGCTGCACTTTGCGGCCGCGGCCGGGTCGGCGGCGGCGATCGAGGCCCTCGTGCGTCACGGGGCCGACCCCGACGCGCGCGAGCCCGAGTGGGGGCAGACGCCGATCATGTTCGCCGCGGCGGCGGGCCGGGCCGGCTCGGTGCGCGCCCTCCTCGAGGCGGGGGCGGACGCCTCGCTCACCGCGTACGTGCTCGATGTCGTGGCGCGGGACGCGTGGGACCAACTGGACCGCCGCGAGCGCAATGCACGCATCGCGGCGCTCCGGGTCGGCCGCACGCCGCCGGCCCCGGCCGAGCGCGGCGCTGCCCCCATGCCGACCGCCGGGGCCGGCCCCGGCCTGCAGCCCGTGCGGCTGGAGGACCCCGAGGAGCCGACCTGCTCCGGCTGCCTGGGCAACTACGCGGACCTCGTCGGTACGCACGGCGGGCTGACCGCGCTGCTGCTCGCGGCGCGCGAGGGCCACGAGGACGTCGCGTTCACCCTGCTCGAGCACGGCGCGGATATCGATCAGCGGAGCGACGCGGACGGCACGACCCCGCTGCTCATGGCATGATCAACGGGCACTTCGACCTGGCCATGCGGTTCTTCGCCGAGGGCGCGGACCCCGGCCTCGCGAGCGACGCCGGCGCCACCGCGCTGTACGCGGCTATTAACATGCACTGGGCGCCGAAGGCCCGGCATCCGCAGCCGACGGACGTGAACCAGCAGGAGTGGTCGTACCTCGAGGTCATGCGAACGCTGCTGGAAGCGGGGGTCGACCCGAACCCGCGGCTGAAGAAGTCGCTCTGGTTCACGACCTACAACCGGGACCTGCTCGGCGTCGACCGTACCGGCGCCACCCCCTTCTGGCGCGCCGCGCACGCCCTCGACATCGACGGCATGAAGCTGCTCCTCGAGTACGGGGCCGATCCCACGCTCCCGACGACGAAGGTGGAGGAGCGCCGGTACGGCCGGGGCGACCCCGTCGACCATTCCGGCCTCGAGCCGATCCCCGTGGGCGGGCCGGCCGTCTACCCGATCCACGCCGCGGCCGGCGTCGGTTATGGGCAGGGTTTCGCCGGCAACTCGCACCGCCACGTACCGGACGGGTGGCTCCCCGCGATGCAGTTCCTCGTCGAGGAACTCGGCGCCGACGTGAACGCCCGGGACCAAAATGGCTATGCGCCCGCCCACCACGCCGCCTCGCGCGGGGACAACGAGATGATCCTCTATCTCGTGGAGAAGGGCGCGGATGTGACCTTCGTGGCCCGTAACGGCCAGACCACGGTGGACCTGGCGAACGGGCCGGTGCAGCGCGTGCAGCCGTTCCCGGAGACGATCGCCCTGCTCGAGAGCCTCGGGGCGAAGAACAACCACCGATGCGTCTCCTGCTGACCGCGAGCCGTCCGCAGCCCGTGGCGAGAACCCATGACCAAGACCGGCGACGTCAGGCCGGCCTGACCTGACCATGCCGGATTCCGTTACTGTTCGGGAACTGCTCGCGGGCGGTTCGGGGGAGAGTCCCGCCATCGCCGCCCCCGGACGCGAGTCGCTGGACTTCGCCGGTCTCCACAGGCACGTCGAGAGCACCGTCCGCGCGCTCAACGGCTTCGGCATCGGACGGAACGATCGCATGGCGATCGTCCTCCCGAACGGGCCCGAGATGGCCTCCGCCTTCGTGTCCGTGGCCTGCGCGGCCACGGCCGCCCCGCTGAATCCGGCCTACCGGCAGCCCGAATACGCGTTCTACCTCTCCGACCTGAGCGCCAAGGCGCTGATCCTCGAGGCGGGAAGCGACTCTCCCGCGCGGGTCGCGGCCGCCGACCTCGGGATCCCGGTCCTCGAACTGCATGCCGATTCCGAAGCTCCGGCCGGAACGTTCGAACTCGTGCCGGAGGGAGCCGGGGAGAACGGATCGGCGGGCGGCAACTCTGCAGGAGACGGCCTCCGGGGCGGTCTGGCGGAAGCGGGGGACATCGCCCTCATCCTCCATACCTCGGGGACGACGTCCCGCCCCAAGATCGTGCCGCTCTCGCACCGGAACGTCTGCGCCTCCGCGGCGAACATCCAGCGCACCCTGGAGCTGAGCGCCGCCGACCGCTGCCTGAACGTGATGCCCCTGTTCCACATCCACGGGCTGATGGCCGCGGTCCTGGCGCCGCTCGGCGTCGGCGGCTCGATCTTCTGCAGCCCCGGCTTCAACGTGCTCCGCTTCTACTCGTGGCTCGACGAAGCGCGGCCCACGTACTACACGGCCGTCCCCACCATGCACCAGGCCATCCTGGCGCGCGCCCCGCGGAACCGCGAGGCGATCGAACGGGCGGCGCTGCGCTTCATCCGCTCGGCCTCCGCCTCCCTGCCCCCGCAGGTGATGGCGGAACTCGAGGAGACGTTCGGCGCTCCCGTGGTGGAGGCGTACGCGATGACCGAGGCGGCGCACCAGATGACCTGCAACCCGCTCCCGCCCGCGGCCCGCAAGCCGGGGACGGTGGGAATCGCCGCCGGTCCCGAGGTCTCGGTCATGGACGAGGCCGGGGCGCACCTGGCGCCGGGCGAGGTGGGCGAGATCGTCATCCGCGGCGCGAACGTCAGCGACGGGTACGAGAACAACCCCACGGCCAACGCCGAAGCCTTCACCGACGGGTGGTTCCGGACGGGAGACCAGGGCAGGATGGACGCTGAGGGCTACGTCACGATTACGGGCCGCCTGAAGGAGATCATCAACCGCGGGGGGGAGAAGATCTCGCCGCGCGAGGTCGACGAAGCGATCCTCGACCACCCCGCCGTGCGCCAGGTGGTGGCGTTCGCGATGCCCCATCCCAAGCTGGGCGAGGAGGTGGTGGCGGCCGCGGTCCTCCGCGAGGGAATGGAGGCCACGCCGCGCGAGATCCAGGCCTTCGCGGCGGAGCGTCTCGCCGACTTCAAGGTTCCGCGGAAGATCCTCATCATGGACGACATTCCCAAGGGACCGACCGGCAAGCTCCAGCGCATCGGCATGGCCGAGAAGCTCGGCCTGGCCTGAGCCGGACCGGCCGCGGATGAAGATCTGCATCTACGGGGCGGGCGCGATCGGGGATATCTCGGTGTGCAGCTGTCGCTGGCGGGGGAAGATGTCGTGCTCATAGCGAGGGGCCCCCACCTCGAGGCCATGCAGCGGCACGGCGTGCGGCTTCTGATCGACGGCGAAGAGCGCGTCGCCCACCCCTTCTGCACGGACGACCCGGAGGAGGTGGGCCCGCAGGACTATGTGATCATCACGCTCAAGGCGCATTCCGTCCCCTGGATCGTGGAGCCGATGCAACCGCTGCTGAGGCCGGACACCGCGGTCGTCACGGCAACGAACGGTTTCCCGTGGTGGTACTTCTACCGTCTCGAGGGGCCCTGGCGGGACCGGCGCCTGGAGAGCCTCGACCCCGGCGGCGTGCAGTGGGACGGGATCGGCCCCGAACGCGTGATCGGCTGCGTCGTCTACGCCGCCACCGAGGTGTCGGAGCCCGGCGTGATCCGGCACCTGAAGTACAACCGCTTCACGCTCGGCGAGCCCAGTGGAGATAAGACGGAGCGGGTCAAGCGCCTGAGCCGGGCCCTGATCGAGGCCGGATTCCGGGTTCCGGTCCGCGGGATCCGGGATGAGATGTGGGTGAAGCTGTGGGGGAACCTCGCCTTCAACCCGCTGAGCGCCCTCACGCTGGAGACGCTGGACAACATCGCCGGAGACCCCGCCACGCGCGCCGTCGCGAAGACGATGATGCTCGAGGGACAGGCGGTCGCCGAGGCGCTGGGCGCCCGCTTCTCGATCGACATCGAGCGGCGGATCAACGGGATCGAGGCCGTGGGCGCCCACCGCACGTCAATGCTGCAGGACCTCGACAAGGGCCGCCCGATGGAGATCGATGCCCTCGTCACCGCCGTGCAGGAGATGGGGCGCATGGTCGACGTACCCACGCCCACGATCGACGTGGTCCTGGCTCTGGTCCGCCAGCGCGCGCGCGTCGCCGGTGCGTATCCCGCCGCCTGAACCCGCCCGAACCCGCCTCAACCCAACGGAGAACCACATGAAGAACCCGCCGGACGGCTGGCCGAGAATCACCCCCGCCGTGTTCTATGACGACGCAGGGGCCGCGATCGACTGGCTGACGAGCGCGTTCGGCTTCGAGGTGCAGGAGCGAATCGAGAACGAGCAGGGACAGGTCGTACATTCGCAACTCGCCCTCAACGGCGGGCTCATCATGGTCGGACAGGCGGGGCTGACGCCGGGCCGGACGTACCCCCGGTCTCCGCAGGGGGTCGACGGCGCGAACACGCAGTCGCTGATGGTGTACGTGGACGATGCGGACGCCCACTGCGCGCGCGCGCGGGCCGCCGCCGCCGCCATCACGACCGAGCCGGCAACCCAGGACTACGGCGAGGACTACTGGGCTGACCGAAGCTACGAGGTCAGAGACCTCGAGGGTCACTACTGGTGGTTCGTGCAGCGTCTCAGGGGGTAGCCGGCGACGCTCCGGTTACGGCCTCTGGAACGGACGCCGGGGCTGTCTCGGCTCGCGGATCGTCGGCACCGGGGCCCGGAACGTGATCGGTTGCGCAACCCAGATGCCCGTGGGCAGCCCGAGGCGCCTCGCCGGCTCGAAGCGCATGTTCATGGCGACCGTGCCTGCGGCCTCGTCGAGCACATCATAGCCGCTCGACTCCCTGATCTCGTACTTGAGGACCTCGCCCGACTCGGTGACATACAGCCAGAGGAGGGTCTTGCCTCCGCTGCCCCGCTCGATCAGCTCGGGTGGATACGCTTCGTCAAGCCACCGCTCGATTTCGTTGGTCTCCAGGGCGACGGGTAGGGTGTCCCAGGGCTCGCAACGCTGGCGGCCCGGGTCGGCGACCCTTCCTTCGGCCGCCTCGGGCCGAAACTCCACCCACTCGGAGATCCAGACGTCCGCGGGCGCGCCCTGGTTCAGCGCAGGCTCGAACTCCATGGCGTCGGCGACCTGCATTGCGGCGCAGTCCAGATCGTCGTTCCCGCTGGATGTCTTGACCGCGCCCGATCCGCCACGGCCGGCCGTGTCGACGTGCACCCAGACTTCGACTCGGCCTCCCACACCCTGTTCGAGGAGCTCCGGCGGATAGGCTCGCACCACCTCCTGCTGCACTTCGGGCGCGTTGGCGATGACGGGCGACACTTCCGCGGGCGTGGGGCCCGACGGAACTCGACGGAAAGACCGCGAGGGCGCAGAGGCCGCACACGAAGCGACGGTCAGCGCGACAGCACCCGTCACCGCCAGCCTGCGCGTCATACCCATCGGTGTCGGCTGCCTCCCAGAGTAGCTCCTCGGCCGGTCGCCTGGACCCGGCACTTCCCCCGCACCCGGATCAGGCACCGAAGAGGGGGATCTCGAACACGCGCGCGAAGATCAGGATCACGCTCAGACCCGAGAAGATCAGCAGGCTCAGTCCCCCGAACCAGCGTGCGAACGAGGACGGGTAGAAGACCTCGTCCTCCTTCGGGATCACCTTCAGACAGTAGTAGAGGTTGAAGAAGTAGATCACGGGCGCCACGAAGAAGGCGAGCGCCGAGGCGACGAGCACGAGATACACGGGGCGCGGGTCGAACGCGATGTAGAGGACGGAGGCGATGAGCGAATAGAACATCGTCATCCGATAGATGTTGTACTCGGAGTTCCACGCCCTCCGCCGCTCCGGATCGGCCCGTTCCTCGGGCGAGATCCCGTGCAGGCGGGCCGTGGCTCGGAAGAGGTTCCGGCAGCAGGCGCCGACGATGCGTGGCCACCCGTCGAAGTAGTTGAAGGCGGTGGAAAAGGTGGCGGCGAGCGCCCCGAGGATGAAGACCATCATCATCCACGGTCCCACGCTGAGCGTGAAGATCCCGGCGATCTCCCCCATGACAGCGTGTCCGGCGATCGGGCTCGGATAGAGCCACACCGCGGCGAGGAGGACGAAGATCGCGGCGAGGAAGAAGGAGACGACGTGGCCGGTGCGGAAGTCCCACAGCCCGATCCGGAACCAGCGGCGGCAGTATTCGCGAGCGTCCGGCGAGAGCCTGGAGATGTCGACGGCAAGGTCGGATCGCGGTGAAGAGAACGGATCGAACCGGGGCACGACGCCGGCCTCCTCGAGGCGGGGCCGGATCTTGCTCATTCCCGCCCGCTTCGCCTTCCCCCATTCGGACGCCTGCAGCGACACGTCGATGCCCGTAGGCAGGAGGCCGAGGAAGCCCGCGATGACGAGCCACGAGCCGTCCGGGATCTCGACCAGGAAGAAGTATCCCATCTGTGCCAGGGGGGCCGGCTGGACGAAGTAGACGGCGAGCGATGAGATGACGAGTACGCCCGCGAGGACCTTCGTCGTGGTCTCGAGCGCCCGGTAGCTGCCCCGGAGGATGATCGCCACGGAGAGCACGCCGAGCAGGGCCGCGTAGACCTCGATCGCAACGGGGAGACCCAGGGTTTCGCTGAACAGGTAGTAGAGCACCGCGGCGGCCGCGATCAGACGCCCCGCCTGGCCGATGGCGCACTGGATGAGTGTCGTGATCATCACGTACCACAGCGGCCACTTCCACCGCGCCGTGGCGTAGGCCTCGAGCAGGCTCTTGCCGGTGGCGTTGGTGAACCGGAAGGCCATCTCGAAGCCGTAGTACTTGAACACGTAGGCGACGGGCAGGCACCAGAGCAGCGCGTAGGCGAAGCGGCCCCCGGCGGTGGGTGCGGTGACGAGGTGGCTGGTCCCGATGCCCGTCATCATGAGGATCATGCCGGGACCGAAGTGCGCGAGGAGATCGCGCGGACGCATGGAAGGCAGAGTGAAGTCGTCCCGATTCAGTCCATCGACGGCCTTGGATTCGCGATCGGACACGCCAGGAACTCCGTTCAGAGACCACAGCTTCACGCCGCTGCCTTTCAGGCCGGACACGGAAGGTACGGAGGGCATCGCTCCCTGCCGAGGGGTCAACGATCCGGGCTCGGGGCGACACGCCGGACGTTCCCGCGGGAACGCGGCGGTGGAAAGGCGCCGGATACGGACCTATCGTTCCGAACCCCGGCAACCACAGACCACCCAAGCGAATGGAGGTACGGATGTCTGCAAGTCTTCCCCCGCTGCGCGGCGTGTGCTGCGTTCTGACACTGGTTCTGGCTGCGGGCTGCGGCCCCGCACCCTCCGAGGAGGAGGACAACCCCTTCGTCGGGGCGTGGACGCTCGCTTCGTGGGAGAGTCGGTCGGCCGACGGCGAGGTGACGCTCCCCTACGACGGGAGCCCGGCGGGCCAGATCACGTATACGGCGGACGGCCGCATGTCGGCCCAGCTCATGCAGGTCGGGCGGGAGTTGCCGGCCGCGGCGGAAGTCACCGGGCAGGAGATGCGGGATGCGATCATGGGTGGTTTCTTCTCCTACTACGGGGACTACAGCGTCGACATGGATGCCGGGGTCGTCACGCACCATGTGGAGGGAGCGCTGCTGCCGAGCTGGGTCGGCTCGGACCGGCCGAGGTCGTTCACCTTTGACGGACCGGACCGGCTGATTCTCAGCACCGAGCCGGACCCGGCGCGGGGCGGGGGCGCAATCGGTACGCTCGTCTGGGAGCGCGTCTCCGGCCGCTGAATCGCCGAGCGCTCGCCCGCAACGACCGTCGCTCAACAGAGACTTCGAGGACACGTCATGAAGAAGTGGAACATCGCCGCGCTCGTCCTGCTGGCCGCCTGCGGGACCGCGGGACCGGAGGACCCGGCCGACCTCGTGCTGATCAACGGGGACGTGTACACGCTCGACGATGAGCGGCCCGCCGCCGAGGCGATCGCGATCCGCGGGGAGCGCATCGCGGTTGTAGGCTCGAACGCGGAGGCCGAGGCGCTGGTGGGGCGCGACACGCGCGTCATCGACCTGGACGGCGCCTTCGTCTCGCCGGGCTTCAACGATGGCCACGTGCATGTCGAGAGCACGGGGGCTTTGATCGTGGGCGTCAACCTGCTGGAGGTGCACGAGCCGGAGGGCTTCCGCGAGGAGATTGCGCAGGCGGTGCAGCGTCTCGCGCCCGGGAGCTGGATCACGCGCGGCGACTGGGGCGCTTACGAGCAATGGGAGGTCGGCTCGACGGGCCGCGAGGGTGATGGCGGCGGTGCGGAGGCGGGCGAGGCCGGAGCTGACGGGCCGTTCACGCCGCACCGCGATCTCATCGACGACGTGACCCCGGATCACCCGGTCCTGGTGAACCGCTTCGACCGCTCGATGTACCTCGCGAACAGCCTCGCGCTGGAGCTGGCCGGCATCACGGACGCCACACCCGCGCCTCAGGGCGGCACGATCGCGAAGGCCGAGGACGGCCGGGTCACGGGCATCCTCACCGGCACCGCCGTCGACCTCGTCCAGGCCGCCATCACGCCCAAGTCGTTCGAGCAGCGTCTCACCGAGGTTCGCGCCGTGCTCCGGGAGGCGCGCGAGGGCGGCGTGACCACGATCCAGGACATCACCTCCTCCGAGCAGTTGCGTGCCTACCAGGAACTGCGGGCGCGCGGCGAGCTGACCGCCCGCATCAACATCCGTCCCTCGCTCGACAACGTGACCCACACCGGCGGGCTCGGCATCACGCGCGGCTTCGGCGACGACTGGCTCCGCTTCATCGGCTACAAGGCGTGGGTCGACGGCATCATGGGCGGCTCGAGCGCCATGTTCTACGAGGAATACGACCACGCGCCCGGCAACTTCGGGATCGTGCGTCAGATCATGCTTCCCGAGGGCATCGACGGTCTCGCGCTGTCGCTGGCCCGGGACCAGAACTACACCGAGTTCCCGAAGGGGAACCTCCAACGCCTCATGGAGGAGGCCGTGCCGACCGGCCTCCCGCCTCACATCCACGCCATCGGCGACAAGGCGGTGAAGGTCCTGCTCGACCTGTTTGAGGCTGTGTTGAGCGACAACGACATGATCGAGGCGGACCACCGCTGGCGGATGATCCACGCGCAGGTCGTGGAGGAGGCGGACTTCCACCGCTTCGGCGAACTCAACCTCGTGGCGGAGGTGAACCCGTACCACATATCGGACGACATGCGCTGGATGGAGGAGAGGATCGGCTCCGAGCGGTCGCGCGGCGCATACGCGTTCCGGGCGCTGAAGGACGCGGGGGCGGTGCTCGTGTTCGGGAGCGACAGCCCCGGGACGAACGCGGCCCGCTACTTCCTGCATCCGAGGTACGGCCTGTACGCGGCGGTGAGCCGACAGACGCTCGCCGGCGAGCCGGCCGAGGGCTGGTTCCCGGAGCAGCGGCTGACGATCGAGGAGGCGATCGAAGCCTACACGCGGAACCCCGCCTGGGCCTCGTTCGAGGAAGAGATCAAGGGCACGCTGACGCCCGGCAAGCTGGCGGACATCGCGGTGTTCGACGTGGATCTGATCGAAGCCGGACGGGACGCCCCCGCGCGGCTGCTCGATGCCGAGGCGCTGTACACGATCGTCGGCGGGCGCGTCGTCCACGAGCGTGGCGCCCCGTAGCTGCTTTACGGATCCGCGAGCCCGCAATAGGTTGAAACGTAGAGGGATAGGTGGAGGCGCGGGGAATCAAACCCCGCCGGTTGGGTGTCAAGTCCGGAACCGGGTACACCAGTACCGTCCCCGCCGACCCTCCGTTCGAGGGGAAGGTGGAGGCGCGGGGAATCGAACCCCGCCGGTTGAGTGTCAAGCCCGCACCGGGTACACCAGTACCGCCCCCGCCGGCCCCTCTCTCCGCGATTCTTCCAGAGAGCGCAAAAGGGTCCAGCGCAGGGTCCGGTCCGGAAGCATCCCGCTATCAAGACGGAGGAGTGGGGCGAACGATCGGCAGTGAGCCGGATGTGCGAAGACGGGGAGGAGCTTCGGTGAAGCGCCTAGGTGTCGAGGAACCGCGAGCTTTCCTCGGTCCGTGGAAGTTCGCAGGCCGTCTTCCGGCCGAACCATCGGTATCGGTTCCGGGCCACGAAGCGGTAGGCGAGATCGCGCAGCGGGGCGGGGACGACGAGGAAAACCGCGACTAGCGGCCACCCGCGACCGAGACCGGCAGCGATACGGAGGGCGGCTGCGCTCCGCAGGTAGCCCCGGCCGTTCGCAACGAGGACCAGCGACCACTCGGCAGGATCCTCAGCGTCCAGGGCAAGGCCGACGTGAGCGAGGATCCGGCGACCCGCCTCCGACTGCAGGGAAGCGAAGCGGAAACGGCCGCGCCGGTCCCGCGGGATGATGAAGCGGACGGCGCCCGCACACAGGTTGCAGACGCCGTCGAAGAGGACGATCGGGCCCTCGAGGCTCAGGTCGGCGGGCCGGGCCGCTTCGGTCACGGCACGAGGCGAGGTCTCGCCATGTTCTTGAGGAGGAACAGCCCGTCGCCCGTTCCCGTCACGGCGATCGTCCCGCTCTCGAAGAACGGGTAGTTGCTCCACGACGCGCCGCCCTCGTACGGGGATGTGTCGAAGAAGCCGATCTCGACCGGGTTTTCCGGATCCGAGATGTCGAGGACCCGGAAACCGGCCGAGTAGTTCGACTGGTACATGAGGTCGCCGACGATGTAGAGGTTGTGGTCGGTGGCCGTCGTCTCGGCGATGTACTCCTTGGCGAGGACAGGGTCGTCGAGGTCCGTCACGTCCCACACCAGCGTGCGCGTCCCGGCCACGAGGCCCTGGGGCTCGTCCCCCTCGTCGTTCATGTAGAAGTAGCGGTGGTCGTCCGTCAGCCAGCCCTGGTGCGCATAGGCCACGTTCGGATAGCGGATCGTGGCGAGGCCGATCGGGGCGTCCTTGTCGCTGACGTCGGCGATGTTGAACGCGGTCTCGTTGGAGCCGAGGCAGATCTCCTTGCCGGCGTGCTCCGTGTCGGGCCCTTGATAGATGACGCACTGGGCGTCGTGTACGTATCCGGTGCCGCGGCGCCCCGTCCCTTCCTGCGCGAAGCAGCCGGCGAAGACGGGCCGGGCCGGGTCTTCCAGGTCGATCATGTGGAGGCCGCCGCCGCAGGTCTCGCCGCCGCCGCTGTTCCCGACCGCATAGGCGAAGCCGGTCTCTTCGTTGATGACGATGTTGTGGGCCGAATGGATCCCGTCGTAGAGGTAGGTCTCCTCGAACGTCACGGGTTCGTCCCCAACGTCTCGCAGTTGCCGGAGATCGAAGACCTGCACCCCGTGCTCGAGGGCGGCGTCGGCGACGATGTAGGCGTGATCGCGATACACCTTGATGTCGCGCCAGATCATGTGCCGCGAGCCCTCGGTGGCCGGAAGGTCGCCGAGAAAGCGGGGGTGGTAGGGGTCGCTGACGTCGACGAACGAGGTGCCGTCCGTCCGTCCGACGAGCGCGATCTCGCGGCCCGTGTCCGGGTCGGTCCAGCCCCAGATGTCGTTGACGCGGGTGGCCCGGGTTCCGCCGAGATCCTTGATCGGCAGGAACGCCGTGATGTTCACGTCCCGGCACTCGAAGATCGTGGCGTTGCCCTCGAGGCATTCGATCTCCTCGCCCGCGATGGCGGGGAAGCCGCGATAGTCGTTGACCAGGGTGCCGTGCTCTTCCCAGGTGCCCGCTCCGGATCGCTCGTAGACGACGGCGGCACCGGCCCGGGAATCCACGCCCGTCGCGCCCACGACGAGGTGGTCGCCGGAAAGGACGGCGGTGCCGGCGAAGCTCGAGCGCTCCCCCAGCGGCGAGCGCATCAGGACGGAGGCCTCGCTCCAGCGGCCGTTGGTATCGCGCCGGTAGGCATACAGGGTGCCGGCGCCGATCATGCTGCCCGGCGCCCCGATGAGGATCTCGTCGCCATCGAAGCCGATCGAAGATCCGAACTGCGCGTTGGGTTCGGGCAGCAGCGGGCCGAGCCGGGCTTCCAGGCCCCAGCCCTCCGGCCCCCGCGCGAACGCGAACACCGCCCCACCGCTCTCCCGGAGCGCCGGAGCACCCACGAGCGCGAAGCCGTCCCGCACCGCGAGCGAGGTGCCATAGCCGCTGCGCTCCGCGAGCGAAGGTGCTTCGAGGTTGCCGCCGAACGTCCACAGGCCCGAGGCGTCGCGGTCGAACGCGAATACGGCGGGCCGTCCGACATCGTCCTCGCGCGTGCTCACGAGCAGCGCGTCACCGTCCAACGCCAGCGCCGCGCCGAAGCCGGAGGCGGCCACGCCGGTCGGCGGCTGCACCGGCCCGCCGGGGGAAAACGCACCGTCCGGCCCGCGGCCGTACCAGAACACGGCGCCCCGTCCATCGTCCGCCCCGGGAGCAGACACGATCACGATATCTTCCGACACGGCAATCGCGCTGCCGAACGCCCCGCCCCCGCCCTCGGGCGCTTCGAGCCGGGCGGCCTGCTCCCATCCGCCCGATCCGTCCGCCCGGAACACGTAGACCGCGCCGGCGCCGTCCCCTTCGAGCGGCGCGCCCGCCCACAACCACTCCCCGCGTGCGGCGATCGCGCGCCCGAAGCCGTCCGGCACCCGTATCTCGTCGGACACCGTGACCTGGCCCGTCTCGGTCCAGCCCGCGGCGGTTCGGCCGAAGACCCACACGATCCCCGACATCGTCCCGTTGCCGGCCTCGCCGACCAGCACCTGATCGCCGCTCACCGCCAGCGCACCGCCGAACTGCTGCGCGGCGACGCCCGCCGGCAACGCGAAGACCAGCGCCGCCGCCACTGAGAGCACTCGTCGATCCATGAGGCACCTCTCCCGGAATTCCGTTCGCTCAAGCTCGATGCAAGCTGCGCCGTCACCCGACCGACACGCCAGCGTCCGCCGCTTCCCCATGCGCCGCGCCGCACGCCGCCGCGCGGGCTACGGTTTCGCCGGGTGCGTTTTCGGGCGTACGTTCAGAATCTGCACGGAATCCCGCTATCAGCAGGAGGTAGTCATGTATCGCGCCGCCCGCTTCGCTTCCGCGAGCCTGCTTCTGGTCCTCTTCATCGGGGTCGCGCCCGTCTCGGCCCAAAACGGGGACGGGGCGAAGACGCTCTCCCTCGACATGTACATGGACTGGGAACGGGTCTCGAATCCCCAGATCTCCCCCGACGGCCAGCACGTTGTCTACACGCGCGGCTGGATCGACCAGATCAACGACCGCTGGGAATCCACGCTCTACATCATGAACGCCGACGGCACCCGCAAGCGGGAGTTGATCGACGGGTCCGGCGCCATCTGGTCCCCGGACGGGACGCGCATCGCCTTCACGGCGGCGGGCGAGCCGGAGGGCTCGCAGATCTTCGTGCGCTGGATGGACGCGGAGGGCGCGACGACCCAGATCACGCGGCTGGAACATTCCCCCGGCAGCCTCCGCTGGTCGCCGGACGGGACGCAGATCGCGTTCACGATGCTGGTCGAGGACGAGGAGAGATGGCCGATCGACATGCCGAGCCGGCCGGACGGCGCCACCTGGACCGAGGGCCCGAAGATCGTCACCCGCATGGACTACCGTCAGGACCGGCGCGGGTACGTGGACCAGGGCCATTCCCACATCTTCGTCGTCCCGGCCGACGGCGGGACGCCGCGTCAGCTCAGCGACGGCACCTGGAACCACAGCAACCCCCAGTGGAGCGCGGACGGGAGCGAGATCTACTTCTCGTCGCTGCGCGAGGAGGACTCCGAGTATAACTGGCGGGAGTCCGAGATCTACGCCGTGAGCGTCGCCTCGGGTTCGATCCGGCAGCTCACCACGCGGCGCGGACCGGACGGGGGCGCCTATCCCTCGCCCGACGGCAGCCTCGTCGCCTACGCGGGGCAGGACTGGAACGACGACACGTACCGGAACTCGCATATCTACGTGATGAACCCCGACGGCTCGGGCGTGCGGCAGATCTCCGGCGACTTCGACCGCGGCCTGCGGGGGAGCCCGCAGCTCATGTGGGCGCCCGACGGGAGCGGCGTCTACTTCAACGTGAGCCGCGAGGGCACGCGCAACCTGCACTTCGCGTCGGCCGATGGGGGCGTAAGCGAGGTCACGAGCGGCAACCATCTCCTCAGCCTGAGTTCGTTCACCGAGGACGGGATGGCGCTCGGCACGCTCAGCGACGCGCACGGTCCGGGCGATGTCGTGTCGTTCGATCTCGACGACGGCGCCAACGTCATGCAGCTCACGCACGTGAACGACGATGTCCTGGCCGGGGTCACGCTGGGCGAGGTCGAGGAGGTCTGGTACAAGTCGGTGGACGACTGGGACATCCAGGGCTGGATCGTAAAGCCGCCCGACTTCGACCCGTCGAAGCAGTATCCGCTGATCCTGTCGATCCACGGCGGGCCACACGGCATGTACAACACCGGCTTCAACTTCGGCTGGCAGGAACACGCCGCGAACGGGTACGTCGTCCTCTACACCAACCCGCGCGGCAGCTCCGGGTACGGGACCGACTTCGGGAACGCGATCAAGAACGCGTATCCCTCGAAGGACTTCGACGACCTGATGGCGGGCGTCGATGAGGTCGTGGCGCGCGGCTACGTCGACGAAGACAACATGTTCGTGTACGGCTGCTCCGGCGGCGGCGTGCTCACCTCATGGGTGGTCGGGCACACGGACCGCTTCCGCGCCGCCTCGGCGAACTGCCCGGTCACGAACTGGCTCTCGTTCGTGGGGACGACGGACGGCCCCGGCTGGTACCGCAACTTCGAGAACTTCCCGTGGGATGACCCCTCGGAACACCTGCGCCGCTCTCCGCTCATGTACGTGGGCAACGTGACGACGCCCACCATGCTGATGACGGGAGAGATGGACCTGCGGACGCCGATGCCGCAGACCGAGGAGTATTACCAGGCGCTGAAGATGGAGCGCGTGCCGACGGCCATGATCCGCTTCCGCAACGAGTGGCACGGGACGAGCAGCACGCCCTCGAACTTCCTGCGCACGCAACTCTTCCTGCGCAGCTGGTTCGAGAAGTTCGGCACCCACGACGACGGCGACGCCAGGGCCGTCTCGGACGACGCCGGTTCCTAGCGCATAGCGCTGGCGCCGGGCCCGATCGCCCGGTCGCGAGCAGACTGCGGACGCCCCGTTCGAGCTTCGGTTCGGACGGGGCGTTTCGCGTCGATTAGGGTCCGAGCGCGCCGATGGGGATGACGGTCACGCCATCCGGCCGGCGGTAACCGTACGGACTGCCCGTAATGACGCCCAGCGTCGCCGGCTCGCCGGTGCGTTCCGTATCGACCCGGTCCGCAAACTTGAGGAGAGCCTGCGCCGCCTCCTCGATCCTTCCGGCACCAAGCTTGATCTCGAAGGCCGCCCACCTATCCGGCCCTCCGTCCACGATCGCATCCACCTCGAGACCGGTGTTGTCGCGGTAGTGGTAAACGGTCGCGCGCGTGGCCTGTGCGTAGACGCGCAGGTCCCGCACGACCATTGACTCGAAGAGGAATCCCATCCATCGAAGGTCGCGCAACAGGTGTTCCGGTCCGGCACCCAGGGCCGCCACGGCGAGGGACGGGTCGACGAAGTGCCGCTTCGGCGTGTTCCTCATCCGCGACCGCGAGCGCAGGTGGGGTGCCCACGGCCGCTGATGCTCGACGACCATGAGTCGTTCAAGGGCCCTCAGGTACGAGCGGGCCGTCTCGTTCGAGAGCGAGGCGTCCGAACCGCCCGCGTCCTCGGCCATCGTCGCGACGGTGGCACACGTTGCCGTATTGCGCGCGATCGAGTCCAGGAAACGTCGCACCCGCTCCGGATCTCTCGCGATGCCGTCGACCCGGCGGACATCGGTACGACAGACCTCGTCCAGGTAGTCCCGGTTGGCCACCATCGCGTCTTCCGCAGACCGTCCGCGCAGGTGTCCGGGCCATCCGCCGACGCACAGCAGTTCCGCGATCTCGTCGAGCGACAGTTCGTGCTTCAGGCTCGGCGCGGGCTCTCCGCGAAGCAGGCGCTTCAACGAGATGCGACCCCCGGCACGCTCCCGCGGGACCGGGGCCTTAGCCCCCCCCAACTCGAACAGCGACATGGGGCGGAGCCGAAGTCGGCTCATCCGCCCGGCGCCCGTGTGCCGCGTGATGTCGTCGGGGGGGACCGCCGATCCCGTGAGAATGAAGTGCCCCTTCCCGGGGCGATCATCCACCGCGCGGCGGATGTAGTTCCAGATGGCCGGTTCCACCTGCCACTCGTCGATCAGCCGGGGTGTGGGCCCCTCCAGGAGGAGCCGCGGGTCCACCGCCATCACCTCGGCGACGGACGGATCCGCATCCACGAGCAGCTCGCTCGATGCCGCCTGCCGGGCTGTCGTCGTCTTTCCGCAGACGCGGGGGCCCTCGATGACGACAGCGCCCGCCGAAGCGAGACGCCGGGCCAACTCGCGGTCCGCGATGCGGGGAACGTAGTCTGGAACGGATCGAGCGTTACGTGCCATGATCGTGAATCTGACGGCTCGTTTGGCGATCTGCAACGTCTACGGTCGATCTATTGCAAGGTTGTTGTTCGTGGATTTGCAATATACGTGGCCGTGTTTCTGCAATCCCGAAGCTTGCAGAAGGATCTTCGACGCCTGTCGCCGGGGCGGGCGGCGCTGCGCCGAAGTTTTCGGGCTATCGACCTGGTCCGAGCAGGACGGCGTTCATGAACAGGAGTTGCGTCGCCTCGGCATAGGCGCGGTAGTTCGGGTCTTCCGCGAAGGCCACGAGCTGCCCGCTCCCCACGGGCTGGTGGATGAGGAACGCCTTGCTGGCCAGCTGTGGCTGAGATTCCTCCCACACGATGCCGCTGAGGACGAGATTTTCGAGGTCGGCGTAGCGGCCGACGTTCGTGCCCTCGTCCAGCGTGATCGGACGGAAGACGCGCGAGCCTTCTACGAGGACGCCGATCTCGCCGTCGGTGCCGGCCGCGAGCCAGTGTTCCGTGTCGAGCACTGTGCGCAGGATCGCGCCCGGCACGCCCTCGGGTGACTCATCCTCCGGCGAGATGGCGTCGAGGTATTCGATGGGCTGCTCCGAGGTGTCGGGCTCGGGCGGGTCGTCGCCCTCGACCCGCCCGCCGCGGCGCTCCGTCTCGGTGGCCAGCAGTCCGGCCCGCGAGGCCCAACGCGAGGACTCGGCCATCGTGATGAGGGTGCCGCCGTCGCGCATCCAGGCCCGCAGTCCGTCGAGGAGCCCGTCGCCCACGGCGTCGCCGTAGTTGCCGCTCGGGAAGACGATGACGTCGTAGTCGGTCAGCCGCGCGCGGCCGAGGCTCGACGCCCGCACCGCGGTCGTGCGCTGGCCATAGCGCCGCTCGAGGACGTAGCGGGCCCAGCCCACGGAGAGGCTGCGGCCGGGGGCGTCGTAGACGAGCAGCACGCGCGGCTCGCGCAGCGCCCGGACGCGGCGGCTCCCCAGCGACATGCCCTCGCGCACGTACGCGTCGTCGATGGGCACGACCTCGGCGCGGTGCCGGGCGGCGATGCCGGCCAGGCGCTCCCGCGCGTCCGGGCCGTTCTCGGCCGCCCGGACGATCGCGGTGCCGACGCCGAAGCGGCGGCCGTCCAGCGTGAACTCCGCGCCGGCCGCCCGAATACGGATGCCCTCGCGGAGCGCCTCGGTCACCGCCGCGGCCCCGTTCGTGCCCCACGGGATCAGGTACCCGACGAGCGCCTCGGGCAGCGGGGGCACGTCCGCCGCGGGCACGCCCGCCTGCGCCCCGCCCGCCTCGAGCAGGCCCTCCCCCGCTGCGATGGGCTCGCCGCGCGCGCCGGTCGCGGGCGTCTCGATCGCCTCGACGTCCCACAGCAGCGCCTGGCTCCACGCGGTCAGATCGTAGATCTCGTCCGGCTGCCGGTTCGCGCGGCGCTCGATCTGCCGCCTCACGAAGTCCTCCTCCATGGGGACGTGAGCGTCGAGGAGGTTGTGGATGAAGCGGTGCGTCGGCTGGTCGAGCGGCACGATGAAACTCGCGTCCGCGGCCAGCGTCCGGGCGCCGACGGTCACCGGCCCGGAGGCGCGAAACACGTCGATCCCGTTCTCGGCCAGCAGCCCGGCGAGCCGTTCCGCCATCCCCGGGTCGTGCGCCGAGTGGAGCACGATCTCGGCCGGTCCCCGCTCGCCGAGCGCGATCCCCTCGCGCCGGAACGCGAGGTAGTCGCGCAGGATCCGACCCCGGTTGCGCGCGGACGTGAGCGCCGTCTCGATCGCCGCCGTGAAGTGGTGCAGCACGCCGTCGCCGTACGTGAGCAGGTCGCCGTCCGAACGCCGCAGCACCAGCGCCCGGGCGCTCGCCTGCTCGTACGTCATGCCCAGGGCGCCGTGGCCCATCGGCCACATGTCCACGTAGCCGGGATAGAAGAGGTCGTACACATCCCGGTTGAAGTACGCGAACCCGCGCGCGTCGAACCGGGCCCCGATCGCCTCCCCGAACACGTCCATGAGCGCGATCTGCCGCTCGCCGTACCACGGGTTGGAGGGGGCCGCCGTGGGCGGAAAGAAGTAGGTCGCGTCCCCTCCCATCTCGTGCAGGTCCGCCACGATCTGGGGCCGGTACTCGAGGAAGATGTCCACCTTCCCGCGCGTCTCGGGCTGGCTCTGGATGAAGAGGTCCCGGTTGAGGTCGAACAGGTAGTGGTTCCCGCGCCCGCCGGGCCACGGCTCGTCGTGTTCGGCGGAGACCCCGGCCTCGTCCGGCCACCGGGCCTGCGCGATCCTGTTCTGGTATACGAAGCGGTTGCGCCCGTCGGGGTTCTCCATGGGATCGATGAGGACGAGCGACTCGGACAGGATGAGGTCGACGTCCGCATCTCCCGTGGCCGCGAGCAGGTGGTACGCCTCGGCCATGGCCGCCCCGCTCGAACTGATCTCGTTCCCGTGCACGCCGTGCATGAGCGCGGTGACGACGGGAAGCTCGGCCATGAGCGTCTCGGCCTCCGCGTCGGAGAGCCCGCGCGGATCGGCGAGCCGCGCGATCCCCGCCTTCACCTCCTCAAGCCGCGCCATCCGTTCCGGCGACCCGATGACGAGGACGACGAGCGGCCGGCCCTCCCAGCTCTCGGCGTAGCGGATGAGTCGCGTCCGCTCGGGGGCGGCGGCGGCGAGCGCTTCCATGTAGCGGATCACATCGGCGGGCGGCGTGACGGCCTCGCGGAAGCCGTGTCCCGCCACCTCTTCGAGGGTCGGCATCTCGGGGTCGTAGCGCGCTCCGGGCGCGAGTTCCTGCGCCTGGGCGGGCAGCTGGATCGCGGCGGCGAGCGCGAGCGTGGATAGCACGGGCACATCTCCGGGGTTCGAGAAACACAGCGGACGGCGACTCACTATTGCACGATCCGCGCGGCGTTGCACCATGGGGCGATCAAGGTTCATCCTCAGGTTCGTCCGACCTTTGCCCCGCCACCCACGGTCCGGCCGGAGAAGACCCAATGAGCGAACCTGCCGCGCGCACCGGCTCCAGCTTCTGGAAGAGCTTCGGGCCCGGCCTCATCTGGGCCGCGACCTCCATCGGGGTCTCCCACCTCGTGCAGTCCACGCGCGCGGGGGCGGAGGCGGGGTTCGCCTTCGTCGGCGTGATCGTCTTCGCGCTCATCCTCAAGTATCCCTTCTTCGAGTACGGGGCGCGGTACGCGGCCGCCACGAGGCGGAGCCTGGTCGAGGGATACCGCGACATCGGCCGCTGGGCGCTGTGGCTCTTCCTCGCCATCACCCTCATCACCGCGATCATCTCGCTCGCGGCCCTGGCGATGTTCATGGCGTTCCTCACGCGCTACGCGTTCGGGGCGGAGTGGCCGCTGGCGGCGACCGCGGCCGTGCTGATGAGCGCCTGCGTGGCGGTCCTCGTCGTGGGGCGCTACCGGGGCCTCGACATCACGATCAAGATCCTGCTCGCGATGCTCGTCCTCTCGACCGTGGCGACCGCGCTCGTGGCGGCTCCGCGCGCGGACCTGTCGACGCTCGCCCTGTGGCCGGGCGACGTCGTGGGCACCGTCGTGCCGTTCGCGTTTCTCCTCGCCCTCATCGGATGGATGCCGTCGCCCGTCGACGTGGCGGTGTGGAGCAGTCTGTGGACGCTGGCCAAGGACAAGTCGACGGGCGCCCGGACATCGGTCGCGGACGCGAAACGTGACTTCCTGGTCGGGTTTGTCGGGACCGGTATCCTCGCCCTCGTCTTCGTGTCGGTCGGGGCCACGGTCCTCTACCAGGCGGATGTGACGCTGAGCGGCGCCGGCGCCGTGTTCTCGACGCAGCTGGTCGACATGTACAGCACGACGCTCGGCTCCTGGTCCCGTCCCATCGTCCTCGTAGCGGCGATGGCGACGATCTTCTCGAGCCTCCTCGCCGTGACGGACGGTTTTCCGCGGGCGATCGAACGCACGTTGGCGAACCTGCGCGGTAGCGTCGCGGCGGAGACCGTCACCCGGGTGGGCAGGGTCTACTGGGGGAGCATGATCGCGCTCCCCCTCATCGCCTTCTTCATCATCCTCGGCTTCTCCGGCAGCCTGACCGCGATGGTGGACTTCGCCACGATCGTGGCCTTCCTCACCGCGCCCATCCTCGGGTACTTCAACCTGCGCGCCGTGACCTCGTCCGCGGTGCCGGCGGAGCACCGGCCGGGCCGTCGCATGGTCGCCCTCACCTGGGTGGGGCTCGTCCTCCTCGGCGGGACCGGCGTCGCCTACCTCGCGTCGCTGCTCCTGTGACCCGCCCGTGAGCGCCGCGTCAACGGAAGTCGTGGGGCACGTCGTCCGTCTTCACCGCTACCCCGTGAAGTCGATGGGGGGCGAACGCCTCGAAGCGGTCCGGATTACACCCCGAGGCGTGGAGGGGGACCGGGCCGGGGCGCTGGTAGACCGCGGGACCGGACGCGTGGTGAGCGCCAAGCGGCCGCGCACGTGGGGCGCCGTGTTCGGTCTCTCGGCGAGCTTCGCGGGTGGGAACGGGGACGGGCCGATTGTGGTCCGGTTCGAGGACGGGGAAACCGTGTCGAGCGCCGACCGCCGGCGGCTGGAGGTGCGCCTGAGCACGCTGCTGGATCGCGACGTGGCGTTCGCGACCGAGTCGCCGGAGGGCGCGACGTGCGAGTACCACTGGCCCGACATGGACGGCCTGGTCCAGGACGGACGGACGTACCGCGACGAGATCACGTCGTGGGAACTGCCGACCGGAGAGTTCTTCGACAGCTCGAGCCTGCACGTCCTGACCACGGCGAGTCTGGAGCACCTGCGCGGCCTCGTGCCCGGGAGCGATTTCCACCCGGACCGGTTCCGGCCCAACATCATCATCGAGCCGGCCGCCGGCGCGCGGGGGTTCGTCGAGAACGCCTGGGTGGGTCGAGCCCTGCACATCGGCGAGGCCCGCATGCAGGTGACCAAGCCGTGCCTGCGCTGCGTCATGGTCACGCTCCCGCAGGGGGACCTGCCGAAGGATCCGCGGGTGTTGCGCGCCGCCTTCGACCACAACGGGGGGAACGTCGGCGTGAAGTGCGAGGTGGCCGGGGCGGGCACCGTCAGGGTCGGCGACGAGGTGCGCCTCGCCTAGACCGCCGCTGGGGGCGCGAGATCTCGCGCCCGGGGAAGGGAGTCCCCGCTGGAGCATTTCGGCGCCGTAAGCCTGATCCCGACCGCGGTCGTGCTGGCGGTTGCCATAGCGACGCGCCGGCCGGTCGAATCGCTCATCGCGGGCGCGATCGTCGGGTTCGTGATCCTGGCGCCGAGCGATCCGCTCACGGCGTTCACGGACGGCATGGTCGCCGTCATGCAGAACGAGACGGTGGGCTGGATCATCCTCGTCTGCGCCCTCTTCGGCAGCCTCATCACGCTTCTCGTCCGGGTGGGCGCGGCGGGCCGCTTCGGCGACGCGGCCTCGGAACACATTCGGAGTCGGGGCGGAGCGCTCGCCGTGACGTGGCTGTTGGGGCTCGTCGTGTTCATCGACGACTACCTGAACGTGCTCGCGGTGAGTTCCTCCGTGAAACGCTTCACCGACCGCCACCGCGTCTCGCGTGAGATGCTCGCCTACGTCGTGGACTCGACCGCCGCGCCGGTGTGCATCCTCGTCCCCATCTCCACATGGGCCGCCTTCTTCGCCGGCCTGCTCGAGGACACCGGATGGGCGGAGCCCGGCCGCGGCCTCGCCCTCTACGCCGACGCGATCCCGTACATGCTGTACGCGTGGATCGCCGTCGCCATGGCGGTCCTGGTCGGGATCGGCCTCGTCCCGGCGCTCGGGCCGATGCGGAAGGCCGAACGCCGCGCCCGGGAGACGGGCCAGGTCGTGCCGCCGGGCATCGAGGAGGCGGCGCTCGAGGGGGACATCGACGCGGCCGCGGCCGAGCGCGCCCACCCGTGGCACTTCGTCCTCCCCATCGTGACGCTCGTGGCCGCCACGTGGCTGCTCGACCTCGACATCCTGAAGGGCGTCGTCGTGGCGCTCTGCCTCACCCTCGCCATGGTGGTGGGAACGCGGCTCCTCCGCGTGGGCGCGGCGCTCGACACGGCCATGGCGGGGGTCCTCACCATGATCGTCCCGCTGGCGACGGTGTTCGGCGGCTTCCTCCTCAAGGAAGTGAACGACGGGCTCGGGCTCACGGCCTATCTCATCGAGACGGTGGAACCGCTGATGACGCCTCGGCTCCTCCCGGCCGTAACCTTCCTCACGATGTCGTTCGTCGCCTTCGCGACGGCCTCCTTCTGGGGAATCTTCGCGGTGGCGATCCCCATCGTGCTGCCGCTCGCGGACTCCGTCGGGGCGGAGATGCCGCTCGTCATCGGCGCGCTCATCTCGGCGAGCGCGTTCGGGAGCCACGCCTGCTTCTACGGCGACTCGACCGTGCTCGCGGCGAGGGGCGCCGGCTGCGGCGTGGTCGAGCACGCGCTCACGCAGCTGCCCTACGCCCTCTTCGCGGCGGCGCTGGCCGCCGGAGGTTTCCTCGTTCTGGCTTGATCCCTCGTCGCGGTTTCTTGATCTTGGGAGGGGAGAGAGGAGGCGCTCTGCATGTCGAACCCGCCAGCATGACCGGACGAGGACCTCGCGCCGTCCTCGTTGCGCTGCTCGGATTTGGAGCCGGCGCGGGGGATCTCGCGGCCCAGGACCCGGACTGTGACGACCGTGCGGTCTTGGGGGCGGTGGTCCTTGACGAGTCCGGGGCGGTTCCGGTGCCGAACGCGACCGTGATCGTGCGGTGGACCGACACCGAGCGGGTGAGAAGGCCGGTGCGCGAGGATGTCGGAAGCGGTGGGCGTCTGGTTCTCTGTGCTCCGCGGGACGCGAGACAGGCCACGCTGTGGGCCGAGTTCGGGGACGCGTCCAGCGAGGAGGCGGTGGTCGTCATCGTCGCCGGGGCCTCCCACGAAGTAGAACTCACGCTGCGCTCGGGGCCGGTAAGGACCGGGCGGCTCATCGGCGAGGTGCGGGACGCCCTGACGGATGATCCGGTGGTCGCGGCGGCGGTGTCCGTCCCCGGTCGCATGGAGGTGGCCGAGACCAACCGCCGGGGGCGGTTCGTCCTCAGCGGTGTTCCGGTCGGAATGCAGGAGTTGGCCGTGCGGCACCTCGGTTACGCTCCGCTTTCTCATATGGTCGAGATCTCACGTGGCCTTACCACGGAGGTGGACATCGGTCTGGTCCCGGACCCGGTGGAGATGGAACCGCTCGTGGCGACGGCGTTGAGGTTGCGCCGGCTGGAGGTCAAGGGGTTCTACGAGCGCAGGTACTGGGGTGAACTCGCCGGCACGGGCACCTTCTACACGGCGGACGACATCGATCGCCGCAGGCCGGTGGAGATCTCGCACATGGTCGCCGACGAGTCGGGCATCCGACTCGAGTGCGGCCTCCGGCGTACCACGTGCCGCCTGGTGAACACGAGGCTGTCGTCGGGGTTCACGCCCGATGCCTGTCCGCTGAGTTACTATGTGGACGGCATGCCGGCGAGGGGGGCTGCGCTGGACGAATTCGTGAAGCCGGTCGAGATCGCCGGCATCGAGGTATACAAGGGACTCGCGTCGGGTCCGGCGGAGTTCCCCGCATCACGGTGTGGGATCATCGTTGTGTGGACAAAATAGGTCTCGGAAGAGAGACCTGAGGAGAAGAGGGAAGAGATGAAGAGAAGCAATGCGTGGTACCTGGCCGTCTTCTTCGTCGCGGGGTGCGGCGGAGGATCCGGCGAGGCCGAGATGGCGGAGACGGGCGAGGCCGCTGATGAAATGGCCTCGGCCGAAATGGCGTCTGCCGAACTGAGTTGTGTCGTGATGGGGGACGCCGAGGGACGGCAGAGCCCGCTCCAGGAGCTTCGGTTCTCGGCCGGCGGCGGTGAGGCCCTGCTGTGCTACGGGGCGCCTTCGGCCCGCGAGCGCGTGGTCATGGGCGAACTCGTTCCGTTCGGCGAGCCCTGGCGCGTCGGGGCGAACGAACCCACGACGCTGCACCTGTCGGCGGACGCCATGGTCGGCGGCGTCGCGCTCGCGGCCGGGAGCTACTCGCTGTACGCGATCCCCGGCGAGAGCGAGTGGGAGTTCTACCTGAACTCCAACTTCGAGCGCTGGGGGATCCCGATCGACGCCGAGGTCCGCAGCACCGAGATCGGCAGCTTCAGCGCGATGCCCTCCGCCACCGCGGAGATGGTCGAGATGATGACCTTCGAGCACATGGACGGCGCGCTCCGTCTCTCGTGGGAGAATACCCAGGTCGACATCCCGCTCGGCATGTAAGCCGAACGCCCGGCGCTACCGTCAGCCTTGGCGGTGGCGCCAGAGGCGGGTCTTCAGGTGCTGCTTGACGGCGGGCCATTCGTGGTGCAGCACGGAGTACATCACGTCGTCGCGCACGCTCCCGTCGCGGCGCAGCGAGTGGTTGCGGAGGACGCCGTCCTTCTTCGCGCCCAGCGCCTCGATGGCTCGCTGGGAGCGCAGGTTCATGCCGTCCGTCCGGAGTCCCACCACTCCGCATCCCACCGTCTCGAACGCGTGCGTCATGAGGAGCAGCTTGCAGGCCGTGTTGACGTATGTCCGCTGGTGGCTCGCCCCGTACCAGGTGTAGCCGATCTCGACCCGGTCCACATGCGGCAGGATGTCGTGGTAGCGCGTGGAGCCGATCACGGCGCCCGTCTCCAGGAGCCGGACCACCCACGGCAGCATGTGACCGGCGGCCTGACCCTCGAGCGCGGTCTCGATATAGTCCGTGACCTCGTCCGGGGCTGGGACGAAGGTGAAGAAGAGGTTCCACAACTCGCCGTTCGCCGCCGCCTCGGCGAGCGCGTCCGCGTGCTCTGGACCCAGCGGCTCGAGGCGGACGCCGTGGCCCTCGAGCGTCACGGGTTGAAGTTCGATCATCGAAGCGTCCCGAGGTCGGGAACGGCGGTCACCGGACCGACAGTCACTCGGTTCCCGCGCCGAGCATGCGGGCGCTGATCCCCTCGCGGTCGACCATCGCCCCCCGCAGGTAGACCGCGTCGATCTGGCGCGAGTTCGTGATGTCGTCGAGCGGGTTCGCGTCGAGCACGATGAAGTCGGCGCTCTTCCCGGCGGCGATCTCGCCGAGTCCGTTCCAGTTCATCAGTTCGGCGGAGGTCTTCGTCGCGGCCACGATGACGTCGCCCGCCGTCATCCCGGAGCGGACCATGTCCTCCATCTCCTGGTGCGGCGCCCAGGCCGCGTTGCCGTCCGTGCCGAAGGCGATCGTCACGCCGGCCTCGGCGAAGCGGGCCAGGTTCCGCGCCTGGATGCCGAACGACGCCTGCGCGGCGGGATTGTCCGCGGATGCCGCCTGCATCTCCGCCAGCTGGTCGGCGGGAACGGTGCCGCCCAGCCAGCTCAGGTCGAGCGCCACCCCGGGTCCGGGGAGGTTGGGGACGAGCACCACCTCCGGGCGCTCCGCCCACAGTTCCATGAGTTCGTCATCGGCGTCGAGATCCCGCACGCCGTGGGCGAAGATATCGATCCCAGCCTCGAGCAGCCCCTTGGCGTCTTCCAGGTAGAAGACGTGCGCCGTGACCATGAGCCCGTGCTGGTGCGCCTCGTCGATGATCGCGCCGTAGAGTTCCGGGGAGAGCCTCTCGTACTGCCCCCCGCGGTCGTCGACCCAGATCTTGACGATGTCGACCTGCCGTTCGGCCAGTTCCCGAACCGCAGCCCGTGCCTCGTCCTCCGTCTCGATCCAGTAGGGGACATCGGAGCGACCGGGCTCCGGCATCGTGATCCCGCGCCCGGCCGTCTTGGAACGCGCCGCGTCCGGGACGAGTTCCTCTCGCATCTCGAACCCGACGTTCCCGCTCTCGGTGCCGAGGCTCACGACGGCCCCCGCCCCGTAGTACGCCATGTGCTGGAGCTGCGTGGTCCGTTCGTCGCGTTCGGAGGCGAGGTGGATGTGCGCGTTCACGAGCGCCGGCATGACCGTCTTGCCGCCGAGATCGACCCGCTCGGCGCCGGCGGGCACCTCGACCTCGCCGCTCGCCCCGACCGCCGCGAACTGTCCGTCCTCGACCACGAGCACGGCCGACTCGATCACCGAGCCGTCGCCCGTGATCACGCGGGCGCCCTCGAACGCGACCGCGCCGGCGCCATCTCCGCCGCCGTCCGGCGCGCAGCCCGCCAGAAGTCCGGCAGTCGGAAGGAGGATTGCGAGGCGGGTGAGGGTGACCGATGGGGATCTTGTGGTTCGACGCATTTCAACCTCCTGTCAGGCTCTGCTGGGACGCCCTTAGTATAGGAGCCCGATTACTCGCGTGTACACGGACGAGACCGAGCCTGCGATGACCCATATCCCCCGCACCCTGCACAGCTTCGAACGCACGGCTTGCCTGCTGCTGCTTCTGCCATTCGCGGGGTGTGCTGCGGGCGACCCGGAAGGGGCAGCCGGCGACATCATCCAGACAGCGCACCACGATTTCCGGGTGGAAGAAGTCGCCGACGGCCTCGTGCGCCCGTTCTCGATGGTCTTCACGCCGGAGGGCGATCTGCTCGTCACCGAGCG
This sequence comes from Candidatus Palauibacter sp., assembly GCF_965216145.1. Classification (GTDB taxonomy): domain Bacteria; phylum Gemmatimonadota; class Gemmatimonadetes; order Palauibacterales; family Palauibacteraceae; genus Palauibacter. Next base: position 1,117,863 of record NZ_OZ244149.1, on the reverse strand, counting down.
GCCCGGCCGGCTTCGCATCATCCGGGACGGTGCGCTACTCCCCGGCTCCGTGGAGGGCCTGCCGGAGATCCGGGCGCTGGGCCGCGGCGCGCGCTCCATGAGCGGCTTCGAGCAGGCTGGCCTGCGCGACGCGATCCTCCACCCGGACTTCGCCACGAACCGGCTGCTCTACCTGAGCTACGTGAAACCGGGCGCGGACTCGCTGGGCACGATCGCGATCGCCCGGGGCCGGTTCGAGAACGACCGCCTGACCGACGTCGAGGAACTGTTCCACGCGGACGCGTTCGGGAACGGGACGGATAGAAGCTCGATGTGGGGCGGGCGCCTCGTGTTCGACCACGACGGCTACCTGTTCATGACGTTGGGCGACCGGCAGTGGCCCTCGGCCGGCGACCTCATGGCGCACCCGGCGCAGGATCTCTCCAATCACAACGGAAGCACGATCCGCATCCACGACGACGGTCGGATCCCGCAGGACAACCCGTTCGTGGGCCGCGACGGGATCCACCCCGAGATCTGGACGTGGGGCCACCGGAACGCGCAGGGGATGGCGGTCCATCCGGAGACGGGCGAACTGTGGCAGAACGAACACGGCCCGCAGGGCGGGGACGAACTGAACCTGATCGAGCCCGGCCTCAACTACGGCTGGCCCGTGGTCGGCTACGGGGTGAACTACCGGACCGGCGCGCGCATCCACTCGGCGACGCTCATGGAGGGCATGGAACCGCCGGACTACATCTGGGTCCCGTCGATCGGCGTCTCCGGGATGCTCTTCTACACCGGCGAGGCCTTCCCCGAGTGGCGCGGGGACATGATCGTCGGCGGTCTGAGCGGCCGGCGTCTCGCGCGGCTGCGGATGGAGGGGCAGGAGGTGGCGCACGAGGAGACGCTCCTCCAGGGGATCGGCCGCATCCGCGACGTGCGCCAGGGACCGGACGGCTTCGTCTACGTCGCCATCGATGGGGAAACGCGCGACATCGACGGCCCCGCAACCGGCATCGTCCGACTCGTGCCCGCGGGACGGAGGTAGCCCATGTCGAGACCGAGGTGGCTCCCATGCAGGAGGTGGCGGACGGCGACGGAGGATCGGGATTCGCCTTCACGCTCCCGGTGTCATCCGCATGGGCGGCCAGGCTGAAGGCGATTGAACTCTCCGCGCCCGGAGGGGGTCATCTCGGAACCCTCGCAGGCGTCGCGGCCGACCCCGGCGCCATCGCATCGGTGCTGCGGGACGCGGCGGACCTCGAGATCCTGATCTCTCGCGGCATCCCCGCGCCGGAACAGTGGAGGCGCTAGCTCTGGATCTCAGGATGACTGTTCACCGGCGCGAGATCTCGAGCAATCATGGGAGTGTCGGTGCCCCTGTGTCGGCCTATGCCAATTGAAAGTCTCATTTTGAATTGGCATAAGGCTTCGCAGGGACCAGCAACAACCCCCAGGCAGCCTCCGGTCTCGCTCCCTCGGGTTGTCGGGTGGAGCGGCTCCAGCACACGCATCGCGATGCCGCAGAGGCACTCGTGCCGGCTCAGCGACTACCGGGTGGAGGGGCGCTCGCGGCAAGCCAGTTGACCGAGCCTGCTGGCCACGAAGCCCCTCCCGGCGGGATGTTCTTTTTCCTAAGTTAATTGGCTGAAGCGCATTCCGGCGCACCCCGGCTTCTCGAAGGGCGGCGCATGAAGTCATTGAGTGTGGGCGCGATCCTGTGGTTCTGGCTTGCCGTTGCGGGCGGGCCGTCGGAGAGCCGTGCGCCCGATGTCGCGCCCGTCGCGCGACCGCCGCAGATCGTGACCGGACACGTCGACGCCACCCCGCCGACGCCGACCCCCGCCTTCGCCGACCTCACCGATGTTGTCCAGCGGTACTGCGTGCGCTGTCACAACGAGCGCCTGCTGCGGGGAAACCTCACGCTGGAGACGTTCGATGTGGACGCGGCGCACGAGCGAGCGCCCACCGCCGAAAAGATGATCCGCAAGCTGCGTGCGGGGATGATGCCGCCGCCGGGCCAGCGTCGACCGTCTCCGGACACGCTTCTGGCGCTCGTCGAGACGCTGGAGACGGTGGTAGACCGCGCGGCCGCACACGATCCGAACCCCGGCGCGCGGCGCTTCCAGCGCTTGAACCGGGCCGAGTACGAGCGCGTCATCCGCGACCTCCTCGACCTCGAGATCGACGCCGGCCGCTGGCTCCCGGCGGACACGTATCTGGGCGCCTTCGACAACATGTCCGACGCGCAGGGCCTCTCGACTACGCTGCTCGAAGCGTACCTGCGGGCTGCCACCGAGGTGAGCCGGCTCGCGGTCGGCAACCCCGACGCCCTGTCGCGTTCGGCGAAATACACGAACCCGATCGAAGTCTCGCAGCACGCCTGGGATCATCTCGAGGGCACGCCGTACGGGACCCGCGGAGGGATCGTCGTGACGCACGACTTCCCGGTCGACGGGGAGTACGTGTTCACGATCGAGACGCTCTTCGGCCAGGGGACCGGCTTCCAGGATGTCGACATCTCGATCGACGGCGAGGGAGTCGCGCTGCTCGGCCTCGAGCACGGAAGCCGCTCGACCTACCCGATCCGGACCGAGCCGATCTTCGTGCGGGCGGGCCAGCGGCAGATCGCGGCCGCGTTCGTGCGGACGATCGAGGGGCCGTACGAGGACCGCCTGAAGACGCCGGGCTGGTCGTTCGTGGGAGGGGAAGACTCGCAGTCGTGGGCGAACTACGGGATCACGGCGCTTCCGCACTTGAGCGAGCTGATGATCACGGGCCCGCGGCGCACCGCGGGGCTCTCCGAGACGGCGAGCCGCCGCACGCTCTTCAGCTGCCGTCCCGCCCGGCCCGCATCGGCGGCTTCCGGGGAGGCGCGTGCCTGCGCGACGGAGATCGTCACGCGCCTCGCGCGCGAGGCGTACCGGAGGCCGGTCACGGAGGAGGATATCGCCGGGCCGATGTCGTTCTACGACGGGGCTGCGGCGGAGGAAGGCTTCGAGGTCGGGGTCCGGACGGCGCTGCAGGCGATTCTCGCCAGCCCGTCGTTCATCTTCCGCCTCGAGCGGGCTCCAGAGGGTGTGGCCGGCGACGAGAGCTACGCGATCTCGGACCTCGATCTCGCGACACGGCTCTCCTTCTTCCTCTGGGCGACGATCCCGGACGATGAACTGCTCGACCTCGCCGCGGACGGCCGGCTCTCGGACCCCGCGGTCCTCGAAGCTCAGGTGCGCCGCATGCTGGCGGACCCGCGCGCGGAGGCGCTGTCGACGCGCTTCGCCTCGCAGTGGCTGCGGCTGCAGGACGCGGAAGACAACCAGCCGGAGCCCTACCTGTACCCGGACTTCACGGGGCAGCTGCGCGAAGATCTGGTGCGGGAGACGCAACTCCTGTTCGACCGGCTCGTGCGCGAGGATCGGAGCCTGCTGGAACTGTTCACTGCGGACTACACCTTCCTGAACGAGCGGCTCGCGGCTCACTACGGGATTCCGGGGGTCTCGGGGCCCGGGTTCCGGCGCGTGTCCTACCCGGACGAAAGCCGGCGCGGGGTGCTGGGGCACGGGAGCGTGCTGCTCCTCACGTCCATGTCGGCGCGGACCTCGCCGGTGCTGCGAGGCAAGTGGGTGATGGAGGTGCTCATGGGTACTCCGCCGCCGCCGCCGCCGCCCAACATCCCCGCCTTCGATGACACGGAATCGGCGCGAGGTGGGCGGCTGCTCACGACCCGCGAACGGCTGGAGATGCACCGGGCGAATCCGACGTGTCGCTCCTGTCACCGCTTCATGGACCCGATCGGCCTCGCGCTCGACAACTACGACGTGACGGGACAGGTGCGGATCCGCGAGAACGGCGTCCCGCTCGACACGCGCGGCACCTTCTACGACGGGACGGACGTGAGCACGCCGGCCGATCTTGTCGACGTGCTGATGAAGCGGCCGATTCCGCTCGTCCGGAACTTCGCGTCGCACCTCTTGGCGTACGCGATCGGGCGGCGCGTGGAGTACTTCGACGAACCGGGGATCCGGGCGATCGCGCGGGAAGCGGAAGCGGACGACTACCGGATGTCCTCGTTCATCTTCGGCGTCGTGAACAGCGACGCGTTCCGGATGGTGCGCCCCCAGCCCGTCGTGGACGAGCAGGGGGACGCGAGCCGAGAGGGCGCGAGTCGAGAGGGTGAGAGTCGAGAGAATGAGAGCAGAATGACAGAAGGAGCTGGATCATGAACTTCGTCACCGGCACACACCTCTCGCGTCGCACCTTCCTGCGTGGCGCCGGCGCCAGCGTGGCCCTGCCCCTTCTCGATGCGATGATTCCCGCAGGGCGGCTGTGGGCCGACCCGATGAAGGCCGCGAACTTCACGCGCCTGGTCTGCGTCGAGGAGTCGATGGGGGCGGCGGGCTCGAGCGACTGGGGCGACGCCCGGCACCTGTTCGCACCGGGGACGACCGGCCGGGACTTCGAACTCGTGGCGGACAGCCAGCTCAAGCCGCTGGAGGCGTTCCGCGGGTACATGACGATCGTCAGCAACACGGACTGCCGCTCGGCCGAGGCCTCGCGCGCGGAGGAGATCGGCGGGGACCACGACCGCTCGACGGCGGTGTTCCTCACCCAGGCGCACCCGAAGCAGACGCAGGGGTCCGACATCTACCTCGGGACTTCGCTCGACCAGCTGCACGCGCAACGCTTCGGGCAGGAGACGGTGCTCCCGTCGCTGGAACTGTGCATCGAGGGGATCGATCGGGGCGGCGGCTGCGCGTACAACTACCACTGCGCCTACACGACCTCGCTCGCGTGGGCCTCGCCCGACCTGCCGCTCCCGGCGATCCGGGAGCCGCGCGTCGTCTTCGAGCGGCTGTTCGGGGCGGGCGACACCGCCGCGGATCGCGCGGCGCGCCGCCGCACCGACCGCAGCATGATCGACTGGATCGCCACCGAGGTCGCGCGGCTCAGGAGTGCGCTCGGCTCGGCGGACCGGATCGCGCTGGACGAGTATATCGACCATATCCGCGAGATCGAGCGCAGGATCCAGCTCGTCGAGGCGCGCAACGCGAGCGGTGAGGAGCGGGAGATGCCGGAGGCGCCGTCCGGGATCCCCGACTCCTTCGAGGAACACATGCGGCTCATGTTCGATCTGCAGTTGCTCGCGCTGCAGACCGATCTGACGCGGGTCATCACCTTCAAGACCGGGTTCGATCAGTCGAACCGGGCTTTTCCCGACAGCGGGACGACGAAGTCCGTCCACGGGGCCTCGCACCACGGCAACGTCCCCGAGGACATCATGGACTTCAACCGGATCAACACCTATCGGCTGGGCCAACTCGCCTACTTCCTCGAGAAGCTGGGCGGCACCGTGGAAGGCGACGCGTCGCTGCTCGACAGGACGGCGATCGTCTGGGGCTCTCCGATGGCCGATGGGAACCTCCACAACCACCGGAGGGCGCCTCTCCTCTTCCTGGGCGGGGCGAACGGCGCGCTGGAGGGGGGTGTGCACCATCGGGCTCCCGACGGGACGCCGATGGCGAACGCGTTCGTGAGCCTGATGCGGAAGATCGGACACCCGGAGTTGAGCACGTTCGGTGACAGCGACGGTGCCTTGCCGCTCGACTTCGCGGGCGGGGCGGCCCCCGGCGGGAGCGGCGCCCGATGAGGCGCGGCATGAGGCGCGGAGCGAAGGGCGGAATGGCGCCCGGAGCGAACTCCGCCATGGGCACGCTCCTGATTTCGGCGCTCCTGATTTTGGCGCTCCTCCCGGTGGGGGCAGCGGCGCAGACGGGATCGTCGGGTGGGGACGATCGGCTGCTGGATGCCGCCCGGGACGGGCAGGTCGAGGTCGTGCGGGCGCTCGTGGGGGAGGGCGCGGACGTGAACGCGGCGCGGGGCGACGGGATCACCGCGCTGCATCTTGCCGCCGAGCGAGGCCATGCGGAGGCGGCCCGGGCGCTGATCGACGCGGGCGCGGCGGTGGATGCCGGGACGCGCATCGGTCGCTACACGCCGCTCCATATGGCTGGCTGCGGGGGGCACGGCGCCGTCGTCGCGCTCCTGCTCGAGGCGAGGGCCGACCCGAACGCCGCGACGACGAACAGCGGCGTGACCGCGTTGCACCTCGCCGCGGGCGCCGTGGACGGCACGGCGGCCGTGACCGCGCTGCTCGACCACGGCGCGGACCCCAACGCCCGCGAAGGGTCGGCGGGGCAGACACCCCTGATGTTCGCCGCTGCGGCGAACCGGGCGGCGGCCGTGGCCGCGCTGCTCGAGGCCGGGGCCGACCCCGGCATAGCGACCGCCGTGGTCGACGTCCTGCCCAGTCTGGCGCTCGACCGTGAAGCAAACCGCCGCTTCCGGGACTGGATCGGCGCGCCGGCCGAGACGCTCGGACCGTACGGACCGGAGGTGGACTCCAAAGCCGAATGGCCGGGCGAGCCTGCCCCGGCGCACGTCCAGGCGGCCATCCACGCGCAGCGCGAGTTCCTCCGTTCCGGCTTCGATGTCGGCGAGGTCGGCGCGCACTCGCTCGCCCGCGTCGGGCCCGACTACCCCGGCGGCCCCGACGTCGTGCGCCCCCCGTACCGCGAAGTCCTTGTCGGCATGACCGGCGGCACGACCGCGCTCCTGCACGCCGCGCGGGAAGGGCACATCGAGGCGGCCGCGGCGCTTCTCGACGGCGGCGCGGACATCGACCAGGTGAGCGCGGACGCGACCAGCCCGCTCCTCATGGCGATGCTCAACGGCCAGTTCGATTTCTCGCTCGTCCTCATCGAACGCGGCGCCGACCCGGATCTCGCCGCCTCGACCGACGGCGCCACCCCCCTGTTCGCCGCGCTGCAGACGCAGTGGGCCCCGAAGTCCAACTACCCTCAGCCGCGTGCTCAGGACCGCCAGCAGGCCGGGCACATGGAGGTGCTGCGCGCCCTGCTCGAAGCCGGCGCGGACCCCGACCCCCGGCTGAACACGCACCTGTGGTACTGGGAGTTCGGGCTCACGAAGATGGGGATCGACCTCACCGGCGCGACGCCGTTCTGGCGCGCGGCCTTCGCGCAGGACCTCGAGGCCATGAAGCTGCTCGTCGCGCACGGGGCGGACCCGAACATCCCCACGCGCTGGCCGGAAGTCGGGATGCGGGAGCGCCGGCAGCAGGACGGCCGGCAGCAGGAGGACTCGGCGCTGCCCGGGATCCCCGAGGGCGCACCCAACGCCTGGCCGCTGCACGCCGCCGCGGGCGGGGGATATCTGGGTCTCGGCGCGTTCAGCGTCCGCAGCCGTCCCAATCAGTTCATCCCGGCGGTGAAGTACCTGATCGAGGAACTGGGCGCCGACGTGAATCGGCTCGATTCCTGGCTCTATACGCCGATGCACTACGCGGCATCACGCGGCGACAACGAACTCATCGAATATCTGGTCTCGCAAGGCGCGGATGTCACGGCCATCACGCGTCTCGGACAGTCCACGGCGGACATGGCGCGCGGCGGTCGGGCCGGGTTCTTCACCCGCGTGCCTTACCCCGAGACCGTTGAACTGCTCACTGAACTGGGCTCCACGCTCGAGTGCCTCCACACCCACTTCCTCGACACGGGCGACGCCTGCCCCGGCGCCGGCGTCAACGATCCATGGGCCCCCGCGGCGAGGGTGACGACCGAAAACGGGGCCGAAACCGGGAAGACGGACAGGAAGCAGACGAAGGGGGATAAATGAAGACTCGCCCGCTGACGCTCCTCGTCGCGATCGGGGCGGCGGCCGTGGCCGCCTCCTGGGCGTGCGGCGAAGAAGGCCGGGCCGCGAACCCGGCGAACGCGACGACTGTGAAGGGCGGCGACGACCGCACCGGCGCCTACGACCCCGTCGAGGGCTGGTGGAAGCCCGCGCCCAATCACGACGACGAGTGGGGCTGGGGGCAGGTGGCCGGAGTGGCCGTGGACCACGCGGACCGCATCATCGTCGTCACCCGCGGCGACTGGCCCGCCGACCGCTCGGCCCCCCGCAACGGACAGATCCGCCGGACGAACTTCGTCGTCGTCGCGAACGGGAACGGCGAGATCGTCGAACAGTGGGCGCAGTGGGACTCGATCTTCACGCTGCCGCACCAGGCGTACATCAGCCCCTACGACCCCGACCGCCACGTGTGGGTGATCGACAGCGGCGGCGGGCAGGGGCACATGCAGGTCGTCAAGTTCACGAACGACGGCAGCGAGATCGTCATGCGCCTGGGCGAGCGGGACCATCCCAAGACGCGAGAGGCCGCGCGCGCGCGATCCGACTGGGACCCTTATACTTATGGGTGGCCGTCGAAGCTGGCGTTCCTGCCGGACGGGAGCTTCCTGCTCGCCGACGGGTACTGGAACTCGCGCATCGTCAAGTACTCGGAGGACGGTGAGTTCGTCATGCAATGGGGCGCGCTCGGTACAGGGCCCGGCGAGTTCGATCTTCTGCACGGTCTCGCAGTGGACGAAGACCGGGTCTACGTCGCGGACCGCCAGAACGAGCGCCTTCAGCTGTTCACGCACGACGGGGAGTTCATCGAGGAGTGGCCGAACATTTTCGATCCCGTGAACATCTGGCTGGATGTGAACGGCGCCGTGTGGGTCCTGGACGCGAGCCTGAACCGCGTGCTCAAGTACGACCGGGATGGCGTCCTCCAGGATTACTGGGGCGCCTACGGGCAGGCGGGTGCGATCGGCCGCGGTACCTGGCCGGGCGGGCTGTCGCTGCCGCACCAACTCGACATGGACGAGGATGGGAATCTGTACATCGCGTCGTACAGCGGGGGCTGGATCAACAAGTTCAGCCCGAAGCCGGACGCCGACCCGCACCGACTCCTCGGGCCGCGGCTGCTGCTGACGAATTGAGGGGACGGGAGGATGTCGAACAGATGACTGCCAAGCGCATCCCCGCCTCGGTGCGAGGCGCGACTCTCCTGCTGGCTTTTCTCTCGGTGGCGTGCGGCGAAAGCGCGACGGGTCCGGTCGATCCGCCGGAACCGCCGCCGCCCGAACCCGTCGCCACGCTGCTCGCCCCCTGCCAGGGCGGCACGGCCCGCGGGTTCCCGTGCGAGGGCGTGGACCTGGTGGGGTGGCTGCTTCCGCGCGAGTTGCGGCCGGGAAGGATGGCCACCTCCCTGAACGACATCTGGGGGTGGACCGATCCGCAGACGGGGGTGGAGTACGCCCTCGTCGGGCACTTCGACGGCCTCTCGATCGTCGATCTCTCCAACCCGGTCGAACCGAGGCCGGTCGCGTTCATGCCCTCCGCCTTCTCGGAGACCCTCTGGCGGGACATGAAAGTGTATGCGGATCACGTGTACGTCGTCTCGGAGATTACGGGGCACGGGATCCAGGTGCTCGACCTCACGCGGCTTCGTGAGTTGACTGAGTTCACGGAACTGAGCGCGGACGCCAGATACCGGAATGTGAGCGCTGTCCACAACCTCGCGATCAACGAAGAGACCGGCTTCGCGTACGCCGTCGGAAGCAACTCCGGTGGCGAAACGTGCGGGGGCGGCCTGCACATGATCGACCTCTCGGATCCGAAGAACCCTACCTTCGCGGGTTGCCACGCCGAGGCAGGCACCGGTTGGCATGGGACTGGATACACCCACGATGTCCAGTGCGTCGTCTATCGAGGTCCCGACGCGGAACACGCGGGCCGCGAGATCTGCGTGGGCTCGAATGAGACCGCGGTCGTCGTGTCGGACGTGACCGACAAGGCGAACCCGACGACGTTGTCGACCGCCTCCTACGCCGACCACGACTACATCCATCAGGGATGGCTGAGCGAGGATCACCGGTATTTCTACCAGAACGATGAAGGGGATGAAAGAAACAACCGGGTCTCACGCACGCGCATGCTGGTATGGGACATGGTCGATCTGGACGATCCGGTCCTCGTCACGGAGCACCTGGGCCCCACCGGAGCCATCGACCACAACATCTACGTCCACGAGGATGTGATCTACCACTCCAACTACACGTTCGGCGTGCGGATCCTCGACATCTCGAATCCGGCGAATCCCGTGGAGCGCGGCTTCTTCGACACGGTACCGGACCATGACGACCAGACGTTCGGCGGCTCCTGGTCGACCTACCCCTGGTTCGAGAGCGGCCTCTTCGTCGCCACCAGCCGGGACGAGGGCCTCTTCGTCCTGCGACTCCAGCAATAGCGACAGTCCCCTCCAGTTTAGGGGCGCGAGGGAGAGGCCTAAACGTGTAAGTTGCACGTACGACGGTGGTTGGGTCGCAAGATCTACGTCGACACCGCGTCGATCCGCAGCAACTCCTGCGTCGGATCGTCGTTCCAGTTGACGGGAGGCATGGTCAGATGAGAGCCCATTCATCCTCTATGCGAATCCGACCGGCGATTCCGGTACTCATGCTGAGCGTGGTCCTCGGCGCATGCGGAGAGGACGCTGCGGGCCCGGTGACCCCGGATCCGCTCGCCCCGCCCACGCTTGCGCCACCGCCGCCTCCCCCCGCGCCGCCCCCGCCGCCTCCCCCACCGCCGCCTCCACCGCCGCTCCCCACCACAGAGACACCATGTGTCGGTGGCCTTGCCGGCATCTTTCCGTGCGATGGCGTAGATCTGGTGGCACGCGTGTCGCCGAGCGACTTGAGACCGGCGCGGCCGGCCTCTGTCCTGAACGACATTTGGGGGTGGACCGACCCGGAGACGGGGGTCGAGTACGCCCTCGTCGGCCGCGATGACGGACTCTCGATCGTCGATCTCTCGAACCCCGTCGAACCCCGGCCGATCGCGTACCTCGCTTCCCATACCGGTTCGAGCATCTGGCGCGACATGAAAGTGTACGCGGACCACGTATACGTCGTCGCCGACGCCATAGCCGGCCACGGCATGCAGATTCTCGACCTTACCCGACTTCGCGGGCTGACGGAGTTCACGGAGATGCAGGCGGACGGGCGGTACACGCGCGTGAGCGCGGTCCACAACGTCGCGATCAACGAAGAGACAGGCTTCGCCTACGCCGTCGGGAGCAACTCCGGCGGCGACACGTGCGGGGGTGGTCTGCACATGATCGACCTCACGGACCCGAAGAATCCGAGTTTCGCGGGGTGCCACGCCGTAGAAGGCACCGGGTGGGTCGGTACGGGTTACACCCACGATGTCCAGTGCGTCGTGTATCGCGGTCCTGATACGGAACATGCGGGCCGCGAGATCTGCGTCGGCTCGAACGAGATCGCCATTGTGGTGTCGGACGTGACCGACAAGACGAATCCGATCACCCTGTCGACCGCTACGTACGCGGACTATGGCTACGTCCACCAGGGCTGGCTCAGCTCAGACCAGGGCTATTTCTACCAGAACGACGAAGGGGACGAGGCTCAAGGGCTGACACCGCGCACGCGCATGCTCGTGTGGGACCTCACCGACCTCGATGACCCGATCCTGGCGAAGGAGCATCTGGGCCCGGGCACCGAGACCGACCACAACCTGTATGTCCACGGCGACCTGATCTACCACTCCAACTATGACTTCGGAGTCCGGGTCATAGATATCGCGGATCCTGCGAACCCCCTGGAACGCGGGTTCTTCGACACCGTGCCCGAACCTCGCGGATTCGGCTCCTGGTCGATCTACCCCTGGTTCGAGAGCGGCCTCTTCGTCGCCACCAGTTGGCGTGAGGGCATCTTCGTCCTGCGCCTGCAGCAATAGCGACAAGTCCCCTCCAGTTTAGGGGCGCGAGGGAGAGGCCTAAACGTGTAAGTTGCACGTACGACGGTGGTTGGGTCGCAAGATCTACGTCGAAACCGCGTCGACCCGCAGCAACTCGTGCGTCGGATCGTCGTTCCAGTTGACGGGAGGCATAGTCAGATGAGAGCCCATTCATCCTCTATGCGAATCCGACCGGCGATTCCGGTACTCATGCTGAGTGTGGCCCTTGGTGCATGCGGTGAAGACGCCCCGGCTCCGACCGGCCCAGGTCCCGCGGGCCCCGATCCCGTCGAGCCGCCGCCGCCACCTCCACCGCCGCCACCACCACCGCCGCCACCTCCACCGCCGCCACCTCCACCGCCGCCACCTCCACCGCCGCCACCTCCACCGCCGCCACCTCCAGTCGCCCCGGAGGCAATATGCGTCGATGGGCTGGCCGGCAGCTTTCCGTGCGAGGGGGTCGATCTCGTGGGACAGGTATCCATGCCTGACTTGAGACCGGGGACGCCGCCCTCGGGGCCGGAAGAGTGGTGGAACGTGAACGACATTTGGGGGTGGACCGACCCTCAGACCGGGGTGGAGTATGCTCTTGTGGGCCGCCACGACGGACTTTCCATTGTCGATCTCTCCAATCCGGTCGAGCCGCGACCGATCGCGTACCTCGCCTCGCACACGGGTACCTCGTGGTGGCGCGACATGAAGGTGTACGCGGATCACGTGTACGTCGTCGCCGACCTGAGCCCCGGCCACGGTATGCAGGTTCTCGACCTCACACGGCTGCGCGGGTTGACGGAGTTCACCGAGTTGCAGCCCGATGCGTGGTACTCGCGGCTGAGTTCGGTCCACAACATCGCGATCAACGAAGAGACCGGCTTCGCCTATGCCGTCGGTAGCAACAGTGGCGGCGACACATGCGGGAGCGGCCTGCACATGATCGATCTCTCGGACCCGAAGAATCCGACTTTCGCGGGCTGCTACGCTGAAACGACGACGGGTTTTTATATTCCAGGCTACACCCACGACGTTCAGTGCGTCGTGTATCGCGGCCCCGATTCGGAATACGCGGGCCAGGAAATCTGCGTCGGCTCGAACGAGACCGCCATTGTAGTGTCGGACGTGACCGACAAGGAGAACCCGATCACCATCTCAACCGGTACATACGCCGATCACGCCTACATCCATCAGGGGTGGCTCAGCGAGGACCACCAGTACTTCTATCAGAACGATGAACTCGATGAGGGGTTCTCTGTCTCGCGGACGCGGCTGCTCGTTTGGGATCTAACCGACCTCGACGATCCGGTTCTGGCGAGAGAGCACCTGGGGCCCACCGAAGCTATCGACCACAACCTGTACGTGCACGAGGATGTGATCTACCACTCCAACTACACATTCGGCATCCGGATCATCGACATCTCGGACCGAGAGAACCCCGTGGAAGCGGGCTATTTTGACACCGTGCCCGAACACAATAACGTGGAGTTCCGCGGCTCCTGGTCGACCTACCCCTACTTCGAGAGCGGCTTCTTCGTCGCCACGAGCTGGAACGAGGGCCTCTTCGTGCTGCGCCTGCAGCAATAGCGGGAATGGAAGCGGGGCATGTGCCCGGGTGGAGTCGGTGAAGCACCGTCCCCTGCGCATACGCCCCGTCCGAACCCGATCGCGTGGCAAGTGGGGCGCACGTCCCACGTGAGGTCCAACCGAGGCACCCGCTGGCGATTGTCCCCCAGCACCACGCAACTTGCTTTCCCCAATTCCAGCGACTCCCAGGAGAGTGCCCGATGACCTGGTCCCTCCCCTCCCGTTTCCCGACGCTCGCGACACTGGCTGCCCTTGGCGGTCTCACGCTCGTCCTCCCGTCCCCCGCCTACTCCCAGGACCGCCCCCTCGTCACTCCCGACGACTACGGCCGCTGGGAGCGACTCGGCGGCTTCGAGTTCTCTCCCTTCGGTGAGTGGATCGCATACGTGGTCACCCGGGTGGACGAGAAGTCGGAACTCCGCGTGCGGAAGCTCGAAGAGGACTCCGTTCGGATCTTCCCATGGGGCTCGGCGCCGCGGTTCTCCCCCGATGGCCGTTGGCTGACCTGGACCATCGGTCTACCGCCGGAGGAAAGGGAGCGGCTCGAGGAGAGCGACGAACCGATCCGTGAGAAGGCCTCGGTGATGGATCTGCAATTCGGCGAGACGCGTGAGTACGAAGCGGTCTCCGAACAGCGCTTCGACGCCTCCGGCCGTTTCGTGGCGCTGCGTGGCTACCCGCCGGACGAGCCCTCGGGCAAGGGCGCCGATCTCCGCATCATCACCCTGGAAACGGGAACGGAGACCTCCTTCGGCAACGTGAGCGAGATGGCTTGGAGCCCGGCCGGATCCCTTCTTGCACTCGCCATCGCGACGGGCACCGATGTGGGCAACGGCGTGCAGGTGTACGACGCCTCCGCCGGTATCCTGCGTTCCGCCGACGCTTCCGGTTCCGCCTACCGGAGCCTCCGCTGGCGTGATGACTCTGCAGATCTGGCTGCCCTCCGCTCGAGCGGCGCCGCCTCCGCCGACGGCACCGCCTACGACGTTCTGGCCTGGCGCGGCCTGGACCGCCGTGTCGAGATGATGGTCCTCGGTGCGAACACCGCCGGCATCCCGGACACGCTCGAGACCGTCCGGCACCGCGCCCCCGCCTGGTCGGACGATGGCATCATGATCTCTCTGGGGCTCAGGCCGATCGAAGAGGAAGAGGACGAAGATCCCGGCGACGGCGCGGAAGACGAGCCGGAGCCGGAGGCGGAGACGGAACCGGATCAGGGCTCCCCGGACGCTCCGGCCTCTGACTCCGAACCCGACCTCCCCGCCCTGCAGATCTGGCACACCGGGGATGTCCGCCTCTTCCCGGAGCAGCAGGTCTCCGAGGACCGCGACAACACGCGATCGCTGCCGGCCGTCTGGCACCTCGACGACGACCGCGTGGTCGTTCTCGGATCCGACCTCATGGGCACCGCTCAACTCCTGCACGGCTGGGAGTACGCTCTGGAAGACATTGACGAGCCCTACCCATGGGGCGCGATGTTCGGCCGTCCGTACCACGATGTCCGGGCCGTTGACGCGGACACCGGCGAGCGCCGCCAGCTCCTCGCTCGCGTGCGTTACGAATGGCCAAGCGCGGGCGGCGACTGGCTGCTCTCATGGGATGGCTCCGCCTACCACAGCCTCCACGTCGCCACGGGCGAGCAGCATGACCTGACGTCAGCGCTGGCCGCCGAATTCGCCGACACGGACTACGACACGCCCACCGACGTGACCCCCCCACGCGACTCCGGTCCCGGCGGCTGGCTGGAAGACGACAACGCAGTCCTGCTCTACGACAAGCACGACATCTGGCGCGTCGCACCCGACGGCTCGGGAGGCGAGCGGCTGACGCGCGGCGCCGAGACGGGAATCACCCACCGGTTGACCCGCGTCACCGATGACGACGAGCCCGGCATCGACCCCGACTCGCGCCCCTATCTGTCCCTCTACAACGAGAAGACGGAGCAGCGCGGATATGCCCGCTTCACCCGCGGCTGGCTCGACGCGCGCGACCGGGACTCGGCCGAGACCCTTGTCCTGGAAGACGGCTACGTGGGTGGCCTCGTCCGCGCCGACAGCGCCGACGTGCTCTTCTACCGCGACGAACGCTTCGACGACCCGCCGGACTACTTCGTCGCCGGCCCCGACCTCGCCAACCCCGCCCGGGTGACCGCGATCAACCCCTTCATCGACGAGGTGGCGTGGGGCCGGGCGGAGCTGGTCGACTTCGTGAGCGAATCGGGCCGCGACCTTCAGTTCGTCCTCCTTCTTCCCGCGAACTACGAGGAGGACAGCGCGGTCCCCACGATCGTGTACACCTACGAGATCCTCTCCCCGCAGATGCACCTCTTCCGCGTGCCCAGCGAGCGGGAGTACTACAACTACACGGCCTGGACCCAGCATGGGTACGCGGTGCTGCTGCCGGACATCGTATACCGGGCGCGGGATCCGGGCGTAAGTGCGCTGGAGTCCGTGCGCGCGGCCGTGGCGAAGGCCGTCGAGATGGGGGTGACGGACCCGGACGCGGTCGGCCTCATCGGGCACTCGTGGGGCGGCTATCAGGCGACGTTCCTGCCCACGCGGACCGACATCTTCGCGGCTTCCGTGGCGGGCGCGCCGCTCACGGACTTCGTGAGCTTCATGGGCGCGCTGCACTGGAACCCGGGCATCGCCGAGCTGAGCCACTGGGAGACCGGCCAGGCTCGCATGGAGGTGCCGTTCTGGGAGGATCCGGAGGCGCATCGTCGTAATTCGCCGATCCACGAGGTGCACAACATGGAGACGCCGCTGCTGATGGCCTTCGGCGACGAGGATGGCGTGGTGGACTGGGACCAGGGGACCGAGTTCTTCAACTTCGCCCGCCGCGCCGGGAAACAGATGGTGCTGCTGGTCTACGAAGGGGAGGACCACGGTTTCCGAGAGGAGGCGAACCAGAAGGACTACCACCGGCGCATCCTGGAGTGGTTCGGGCACTACCTGAAGGGCGAGCCGGCGCCGGCGTGGATTACGGACGGGGTCGCGCTGGACGCGCTGGAGGAGGAGAAGAAGCGCGTGGCGGCGAAACCACCTGGCGCACATTGACGGGTATACGGCAATACAGCTATCATGGTACCATGAAAGCGACCATCGATATCCCGGATGACCTGTACCGGCAGATCAAGTCGGAGGCAGCTCTGCGGGGCCTTACCATTCGCGAAGTCACGACGCAACTCTATCGGCGCTGGCTGAGCGAGGACGAAGGTGCGGAAACCCGTGAGGCCCCCAAAGCATGGCTGCGCTCCTGGCTCGATGCGGCCGACGAAGCGCTCAGGCGTGCGCCTGGGGGCCGTTCGGCGAGGGAAGAGCTGGCCGCCGACCGGAACCGGTTGGGAGCCGAGTGACGACGCTGGTCATTGACGCCAGCGTGTGGGTCTCGGCGGCAGACGCAACCGATGGATTGTCGGACTCAAGCCGAGCCTTTCTCTCCCTGGTAGTGGAACGAGAGCTCCCGATTTCTCTCCCGGAGCTGGCGAAGTTGGAGATTGCCTGCGCGCTCGCCCGGAGGCTGCGCGACGCCGAGCGCGGCCGGAGCCTGGCCGATCAAATGCTGGGCTCTCCGCTGGTCACCGTGTACTCATTGAACCGGGCGATGCTCCAACAGGCCCTCGAGGTCGGCACTCGAGGCTTTCTGCGCTCCGGGGACGCTCTCTACGCCGCCCTCGCCGATTGGCTGGGTGCCGAGGTCGTGTCGTGGGATGGCGAGCTGATCGATCGGGCCGGGGCTTTCACTCCCACCGATTGGATCGCACGGAACGCGTAGGAGAGAAAACGATGTCGGAGTCCAGCCACGACGGTACAGCGCCCGCCGGGGCGCGCACCTGCCCGAACTGCGGACGCGAGCGGCCGGAAAGCTTCTGTCCTGAATGCGGGCAGAGCGACCGGCACTACGCCCGTTCGCTCGGCTCCGTGGTTGTCGAGTTTCTGCGCGAGATGTTCGAGCTGGATTCCAGGCTCTTTCGAACGCTGAAGCTTCTCGTCTTCAGGCCCGGAAGCCTCACCAGGGAGTTCTCGCGCAATCGCCGGGTCAGCTTCGTGTCGCCGGTCAGGCTCTACATCTTCGCGAGCTTCGCCTTCTTCCTCCTCCTGTCGCTGTTCGGGGACTTCGGCGAAATGGTCGTGATGGGCGTGACCGAGGAGGACCGGGAAGTCGCGTTACCCCGGCCCCCGACGGAAGAGGGCCTCGCGGCCTTCAGGACGGCACTACCGCCGGACCAACGGAGGAAGGTCGACGACATTCTCGGTCGCTCGGAAGACGATTTCGGGAGGCAGACCGTTCTCTTCGCCGCCCTGGAAGGGGACCTTGAGGAGCGAAGCTGGATTGAGAGACTCATCGTGCTGACGGGGATCGACATCTTGCACGATCCCTCGGTCGTGCCCCGGCGCCTCCTCGCGAACATGCCGATCGGGATGTTCTGCCTGCTCCCGGTCTTCGGTCTGGTGCTCGCGGCCTTCCATTTTCGGAAGAAGCGCTTCTACGTAGAACATCTGGTCTTCGCCATCCACATTCAGACCTTCACCTTCTGCGTCTATGCGGCCGCGCTTCTGCTCCCGGATTCGGGACCGGCGGGATGGCTCCGGGTGGGTTGCCTGCTGATTCCGTACCCCTATTTCGTGATTGCCCTCCGACGCTACTACGAGAACGGCTGGGCATTGACGGTGGCCAAGTCCGTCGGCGCGTACATGCTCTACTCGCTGGTGCTGATTCCCGCGTTCGTGATCTCGGTGTTCGTGACCGGCTAGCCCGACACCAGTTCGAGGGCCGCCAGCGCCAGTGCCTGCGTGCTCGCCACAAGGTCGTCCACCGCACAGGACTCGTCCGGCTGGTGGGCCTCCTCGAGGGGGCCGGGGCCGTAGGCCACGCAGTGCTCGATGCCGGCGATCCGGGCGAAGTGCTTCTGGTCGTAGGTGCCGGGGCTCGCCACGAGTTCCGGGGGATGGCCGATGACCGTTTCCACCGCACGGGACAGGGCGGCCACGAGCGGCGAGCCGGACGGCGCGGAGGTCGGGTGCACCACGAGGCGCTCCTTGATGGTGAAACGACGTTCCGGGTCGTCGCCTTCCACCGACGTAACCAGGCGCGCGATTTCGGCGCGGACCTCGTCGAAGGGCTCCTCAGGGATGAAGCGGCGGTCGAACGTGGCCACACAGCGGTCGGCCACGCAGGCCGACTGGGTCACTTCGCCGGACTGGCCGCCGGTGATCGCGTTGACGTTCAGAGAGGGGTGCCGCGAGGGCTCCGGTACTACGGGCAGCGCGGAAACACGCGTCGCGAGTTCGGGGGCGAGCCTGGTTTGGAAGGCTTCCAGAAGGGCGCCCATGTCATCGATGGCGCTGCGGCCCAGGTGGCTCATGCTGCCGTGGGCCGCGTGGCCGTGCGCGATGACATCGAACCAGTAGACGCCCCGATGCCCCAGGCACACACGGCCGGGTCCGAACGGCTCGGGGATGATGGCGTACCGGGTGTGGTCGCTCGAGATGATCCCGGCTTCGCACAGGTGCGCTACCCCTGCGAAGCCGCCGCTCTCCTCGTCGACCGTGGCACTGATGTCCACGGCTCCCTCGAGCTCGACTCCGGCCCGTCGTAACGCCTCGACCGCGAAGACCGCGGCGGCGATCCCCGACTTCATGTCCGACGCACCCCTCCCGTAGATGCGCCCTTCGCGCACCACGCCCGCAAACGGGTCGACCGTCCAGCCGTCACCCGGCGGGACCACGTCGAAGTGGCCGTTCAGGTGGAGCCGCGGGCGTCCCGGAACGGCCAGGCCCCGCCCCACCACATTCACCCGGGGGTATTCGGCGGTGTGCTCGGGGCGCCCCTCGGCCTCCACGTACTCCACGGCCAGGCCCGACATCCCCAACCGCCGCCCGATCAGCTCGGCGCAGTCCCGGTAGCACGCTCCCGGGGGATTCACCGTGGGGATCCGGATCATCTCCACCGTGAAGGCCACGATCTCGTCGCGCGCGGCCTCCACTTCGGCGAGGACGCGGTCCTCCCGGCGAATGCTGGCAGGTGGGTTTACGGGGTGCATGCCCGTACATTGTGCCGCCCCGACATCACACGAAACCCCACTACACCAGACTCCCCATGACCACGATGTTCAGCCTCGAGGGACGCACCGCCGCGGTCGTCGGAAGCGGCTCCGGCATCGGCGAAGCCGTCGCGATCGGGTGTGCGGAGGCGGGTGCGCACGTGTCCTGCCTCGACATCGACGCGGACGCCGCCGCCCGCACGGCGGCAACGATCCGTGCGACGGGGGGAGAGGCCACCTCGGCCCGCCTGGACATCATGGACGGCGCGGCCGTCACCGGGGCATTCGAGGACACGACGGCTCGCGGATCCCTCGACGTCGTGGTCTGCACTCCCGGAGTGAACGTGCGCAAGCCCCTCCTGGACTACACGGACGAGGAGATCGACCGCGTCCTGGGCCTCAACCTCAAGGGCGGCGCGCACGTCATCCAGGCCGCGGGACGGATCATGAGCGGGCAGGGATCGGGGTCCATCATCCTCTTCAGTTCGATCCGGGCGGTGGTGGTCGAGCCGGGCCAGAGCATGTACGCCGCCACCAAGGCGGGGATCGTGCAGATGGTGCGCGTCGCCGCGGCCGAACTCGGGCCCCACGGGGTGCGGGTCAACGCTGTCGCGCCGGGCGTGATCGACACGCCGCTCACGGTCCCGATCAAGGACAACCCGGACTGGTACGGCGCCTACGCCGCGCGCAACATCCTCAACCGTTGGGGCAGCGCCGCCGAGATGGCCGGACCTACGGTCTTCCTCGCCTCGGACGCCGCCAGCTACGTGACCGGGACGGTCCTGTTCGCCGACGGCGGCTGGACCGCCATCGACGGGAGGTTCACGCCGCCGGCGGGTTGACCTCGATCGCCCCTGGCTCTCGGCAGGCCTCGAACTACGGGATTCGCCAGAGTCTCAAAGACGAAATGCCTCCCGCTCTCGAGGCGCGACGCACATATCGTTCGTCCGCCGTGACGAACACCCCCCCGAGGCCGAGCGCCACGGGAGAAGAACCGATGCGTCGGGCGTTACGATCACGGCAGCCGTTGCTCCCGCTCCTCCCGTATCCATCGGACGATCCGGTCAGTCTCGACTGCGGGTAACCGTGCGCGGAGCGCATCCATCCGGGCGGAGGCGTCCCGCCTTCCCAAGGTGTCCCAGCCGTATGTGTAAAGGTTACACACTGCCAATGCTTGTGACACTCCTGTGCCCTGTGGGCATGGTCGCCGCCGCCCGCCGGAGCAACGGTGCGAGATCTCGAGTAGTCATGGGCGTATCGGTGCCCCTGTGTCGGTCTATGCCAATTGAAAATCTGATTTTGAATTGGCATAAGGCTTCACAGGGACTTCCAGCAAGCCACCGCCACGACGGGTCACCAACGTCCCCTGTTACGCACAGCTAGCGGCACTTCCTTCGCCTCTCCACAACACTCACACGAGAATGCCGGAGTCGGTTTGCGGGTGAGACGCCCGATGCCTAGCGTAGTATGCGAAGGCTTTCGCCCTTGCTCGCGCAGCGCAGGAGATACCATGTCGACGTTCGTGATGGTTCGCCGTGTCCAGGCATCGGACACCCAGGCGTGCGGACCTCTCACAGCACTTCCTTCGGAGCAGGTCGCTTGCCGCTAGCCTGATCGCTCAGGCTCCCGTCAAACGAAGCGATCTGGTCGTCGAGATCGGGCCGGGCCGCGGCATTCTCACTCGAGAACTGGCACGTCGATGCCGTGAGGTCGTCGCGGTAGAGTTCGACGGAGCGCTGTCCGAGGCGCTTCGCGCGCGCTTCTTGAGTGACAACCGTGTCACGATCGTCAGGTCCGACTTCCTGCGTTTTCGGCTGCCCGATGTCCCCTACAAGGTCCTGGGGAACATTCCGTTCAATCGGACTGCCGCCATCGTCCGGCGGCTTGTCCAGGCCGACTCTCCACCGCAGGACGCCTGGCTCGTGATCCAGCGTGAAGCGGCCGAACGGTTTGCCGGCGGTCCCTGTTCCCGGGAGACCCTGCCCTCGCTGCTGCTCAAGCCGTGGTGGCAGATCGAGATCGTGCGGCGCTTTCGCCGTACCGACTTCGATCCCCCTCCCGGCGTTGACGCCGTCGCGCTCTGGCTCGCCCGTCGAACCAGACCGCTTGTGGACCGATTCCAGGCCGTGGACTACCGGCGCTTCATCCGGAGCTGCTTCGGTCGCGACGGCCGCTCGATCAGGCGGTGTCTGCGATCCGAATTCACGCGAACGCAAATTCACCGGCTGAGCCGAGATCTCAGGTTCGATCCTTCCGGACCACCCAGCGGCCTCACCTTCGACCAGTGGCTCGCATTGTTCAGGTTCCGGAAGCTGACGCGATCGTGAGCGCCGGTGGCGCATCGGTGCGCTAGCCGCTCAACTCGCCGCCGGCGTCACCGGGTACTTCTCGAACCACGCCACGATGTTCGAGACCCGGGCCATCGGCTGACTCGGGCGTCGGCTCCGAATCTCACGACGCGGGTTCCCAAAGCTCGATCGCGTTTCCTTCGGGGTCGTGGATGCGGGCGAAGCGGCCGATGCCCTCCATCTCGCTTTCGTGGCTGACCTCGATATCCGCGGACTTCAGTTCTGTGATCATCGCATCCAAATCGGCCACGCGGAAATTCAGCATGAAAGTCTTGTCCGCTGCGAAATAGTCCGTGTCAGCATCGAAGGGTGAGAAAACGGTGACCCCGGACTCGGTCACCCAGGGCGCCATCTCCATGTTCGTCGGAGCAGGATTGATGCCAAGGTGATCCTGGTACCATTTCGCAAGTCCTGCCGGGTCCTTTGCCCGAAAGAAGAACCCGCCGAATCCCTGAACGTTTTGCACGCTACGTCCTCTCGATGATGGACCGCACGATCCGCGCATCGGGAGTTTCGCGGAGAGGAGCACGTCTCGGCCAGACTGCGGACGGCGTCCGCTGGGCTGGCTCGGAGCACTCTAAGGTGCTCAAGCCAAGGGTCGGTGTACGCTTGATTGCACTGCAATCATACGGTAGCTTCTCGGCGCGTTCCGCACCCATAAAGAGGCACGGCTAATGGCGAGCATCACGATCCGCAATCTGGACGACGACGTAAAGACGCGCCTGCGCGTGCGCGCCGCCGAGCATCACCGTTCGATGGAGGAAGAAGCGCGTATCATCCTGCGCGACGCTGTGACTGGCCGTAGCCCCGGTCCCCGGAATCTCGCGACCTTCACCCGCCAGTGCTTTGCGTCTCTTGGCGGCGTCGAACTCGAACTTCCCCCGCGCGGCCCGATGCGCGAACCTCCAAATTTCTCCTGAGCGGCTTTCATGTTCGTCATAGATACGAATGTCGCCTCGGAACTCATGCGCCCTGAACCGACGGCTGCGGTAGCGGCATGGATTGACGAACGCGATGCGCAGGACATGTACCTGACGGCCGTGAGCGAAGCGGAACTACTCTACGGCGTCGCGATCCTGCCGACCGGCAAGCGGCGGAACGCGCTGGAGGCTGCCATGACCCGCTGGCTCGATCTTGGCTTCAGAGAGCGGATCCTTCCGTTCGACAGCGCTGCGGCCCGAGTCTACGCGGAGATCGCTGCAGAGCGCCGTCACGCGGGCCGGCCCATCGGCGAGGCCGACTGCCAGATCGCCGCCATATCCCGCTCACGCGGAGCCGCTCTCGTCACGCGCAATGTGCGGGATTTCGAGGGTACGGGACTGGATGTGATCGATCCCTGGTCGCTTGTTCCTTAGGCGATGCCGCTGCGTTCGCTTGCCGTGCAGGTTCGTAGTCTTTGTGGGCCCGGGTCGCTCGACCGAGAGATTTCTGTGCGATCCTGGTGCTCATCGCGTACGCCACCCGACTCGCCTGGCCCACTCAGCGCGGGCACTCAAATAGGCCTTGTGATCGACCGGCGCGCTCTCTCCCTCCGCCATCGCCCGATTGCGCGCTTCTTCAGTCTGCTTGCCGAGTGAAGGGAGGCCGGCGGCGAGTCGGCGGTCATCCAGCCGCTCCGGCTCTTCCACTTCCCCCGGCGAGAGATTCCCGTCAGCGTCCCAATCGAGCTGGGTTCCGTAGCGTTGGGGTCGTCCCTCGAAGAACCGAATCCTGTCCTCCAGAAGAGCTGCATGCGCAGGATCGGCGGCCCCCGCACGCACGGCTGCCTCAAGGAGCGGCAGTGTTCGACGTACCAGTTCGGGCTCCGCAATCGCGTGCTGCAACACGAGCCAGGCGGCTTTGGCGCCGTCTGGACCTACGAGGTCCGTCCCCGGCCAGCCAACCGACTGGATGATGCGCCGAAGGCGTCGAGCGTTTCGTTCATGGACGCGGGCCATCCGAGGTTCATACCCTGGCTTGAAGAGTTCGCCGGTGTCGGCCAGTTCGGCTCGCGTCTTCTCGTCCAGCCGAGCCATCTCCAGTAACTCCCGTCTAAGGGACTCGTTCAAGTCGGCTGGACGAACATGGTGAACCACCAAGTGTCCCCCCCGGGTCGAGGATTCCACAGCGGGCGGTTGGGATCAGCACCCATCTGCGCGGGGGAATATACCGATGTTCCGCCGTGCTCGATCCCGAACGAATCTTGAATCGGAGAAATGGGCGAAGTTCGGATCCGGTGGCAGGAAAGTGGGCCCGGGTGGAGTTGAACCACCGACCTCAACGCTTATCAGGTGTACTTGAGATGGCGTGAATCCCGGCAAGAAATCGTCTAAAGTTCAACATGGACTGCACGATCCGCCGTTCTTGCCGCTGGATCATGTCTGGATCCGCCGTACTGAAATGGCCGGAAAACGGCATCAAATGGACGGCATTCGGAGTGACCGGACACCCGGTCAAGCGGTCGTGCTTCCCCTTCCCTCAGTGGTCTTTCCGCCGTGGCGGGCTCTTCGGATCGAACGTCGTTCCGGAAAGAGTCTGGATCGACAACACGCGCCTCACCAGATCGGCCTGCCTCCCAATGCCCTGCTTGCGGAACATCTGCTGGAGGTGCCA
Source organism: Candidatus Palauibacter sp. (assembly GCF_965216145.1). GTDB lineage: Bacteria > Gemmatimonadota > Gemmatimonadetes > Palauibacterales > Palauibacteraceae > Palauibacter. Next base: position 1,093,656 of record NZ_OZ244149.1, on the reverse strand, counting down.
GTGGACGCTCCGCTCCTTCCGACCCGTCGCTGCGGCGATGTCTCGCACGGTGTGACCGGCGGCCAGCATCACCGCCAACCGGCTCTCCGTCGGCGTGAGCCCGAGGGCTGACGCCACGAGATCCGGATCAACCCAGACCCGACTTCCCGGGCTCACCGCCAGGACAATGGCGGCCACACGGTGTGTTCGGCCGTCCCTCAACTCTGCTCCCACCGGATTGACATGAACAATCAACGTCTTCGAGGGGGAAGGGCGCCGGATTACCATCGACCCACCAACTGCCTGACCGCCGAAGGGCGGCAGAGCACCCGCGAGCAACTGCTGAAGTTCGACATTCTCCGCCTGTCTCGTAGCGCGAAGAAGCCCTCCCAGATCGATCAACGCGTCGCGTTGCCGCAGGATCTCACAAGCCACGTCGTTCGCCTCCACGACCCGCCCCCGCCGATCCAGCTGGATGGCGCAAGTTCGGGTGTTGTCGAGTAGGCCGGCGAGTGTCTCGCCATATGCACGGGCATCGACCAGAGCCTGTCGCACGCCGATGGAATGGCCCACGTGCGGCAGAAGGCGCTCGATCATCTCGACCTGTCCGGACGACCAACCCGCCGTCTCGATGGAGTCGGCCAAGGCGATGACGATGTGCGTTTCCGCAGGCCCGTCCAGACGCACGTTGAGGCCGTCTTGCCCCCGCATGTTGCGCAACATCTCGTTGTAGACGGCGGACGTCTTCCGCTCGCTCTCGGTCAGGAGATCCCTGGTATGCACCACCTCGCCACTCGGCAGCCGACCCCAGGGGGGCAGGCGTTCGTCACGAGTCACGTAGTCACGGATATACGCGCGCTCCCAATCCTCGCGCCGCCGCCGTCCGAAGACAAAGCGCAGTGCCAGGAGGTCCCCGTCGCGGTCCGGATGCCCCGGGCCGAATCCGAGGCCGTGGCCCCTCGTTCCGGTGGCTTCGTTGAAACGGGCAGCGGCGGAAAGCCAATACCCATCTTCCAAAGCCGCCCTTTGCAGCAGCGCGAGGGTACGCTGGAACAGATCCCCCTGGCTCACGTCGACCTCTCTCGCAAGCGGTTCCGCACATCCGGTCTTGATGGTGCCCCTTCAAACTACGTGGCCTGATCCCCCGGCATCACCGTCAGAACTACTGGGGCGACGGACCGCCCTTCCCCTGCAAGTTAATGGTGCGCACCGGGCGCGTGACCGGACGACGGTGCCTTGGAGGTGCCATGATTCGATTAAACCGGGCGCGGATCACGACGGTGGCGCTGTTCTCGCTCATGGCGGGGCCGGCGCACGCACAGCGGCTGTTCGAGGCGGAAGGAATCGAACTGCGCGGGGCCGCGCGGGTCGTGGAGTACGGGGCCGGGACGTGCAACGTGTCCGAGGAGCGGGAGACGCCAACCGAATACGAGCGCAAGAAGGCGAACCACGGCCAGGCGGTCGATGTCTGGCAGTTGGACCTCTCCGTGTACAACGGCTCCGGGAGACCGCTGGATCACCTGATCGCCAGATACTCGATCGAGGCCGAGCACCCGCCGTGCACGAACTGGACTTGGCCGGAGGCGGGGCGCTATCCCGACCAGATCGAGTGGGGGAACTGGTACGGCACCATACAACGCAGCGGCGGCGCCGACCCAACCGCGCCGGGCGAGACGCTGACGAGGACGGTGTACCTCTTTGTGTTCCACGAACACCAGCCGCGCTTCGACAGCTGGAGCGTGGACTACAACTTCGCCGCCGGCGCGCCCGCCGCGGCGGGCGGGGAGCCTCGCCCCGTGCCGAGGGTGGCTCCACCCGCCGGACCCGTACGACAGCCGGTCAACCCGCCCTCACGGCCCGCCCCGCCGCCGGCACAGCCGACGTCCCCCCGTCACGCGCCGGGGGACGTGTTCAGCGACTGCTCGGGGTGTCCGCAGATGGTGGTGGTGCCCGCGGGAACGTTCAGGATGGGCTCGCCGGCGTCGGAGGAGGGCCGGTACGATGACGAGGGTCCGCAGCACTCGGTGACGATCCCGGCCCCGTTCGCGGTGGGGGTGTACGAGGTGACGTTCGCGGAGTGGGACGCGTGCGTGCGTACGGGGGGCTGCGGCGGCTACGCGCCGGCCGACGAGGGCTGGGGCCGGGGGAACCGCCCGGTGATGAACGTGAGCTGGGACAACGCGCAGACGTACGTGTCGTGGCTCTCGCAGCAGACGGGCCAGCGCTACCGGCTGTTGAGCGAAGCGGAGTGGGAGTACGTGGCTCGGGCGGGCTCGCGGACGGCGCGCTACTGGGGCGCGAGCGAATCGGGCCAGTGCCGGTACGCGAACGGTGACGATGACTACGTGTCCTGCACGGACGGACACGCGTACACGGCGCCGGTGGGGTCGTTCGCGCCGAACGTGTTCGGGCTGTACGACGTGCTGGGGAACGTGTGGGAATGGACGCAGGACTGCTCGAACGGGAGCTATGCGGGCGCGCCGACGGATGGGAGCGCCTGGCAGTCCGGAGAGTGTGGCGGTCGGGTCCTCCGCGGCGGCTCCTGGATCATCACCCCGAGGTTCCTCCGCTCCGCGTACCGGAACGGGCTCACCACCGGCCTCCGGAACTACCTCAACGGTTTCCGTGTTGCCCGGACGCTCAATTGATTCCTGAATCCTTATCTCTTTACCTCTTTGGTAACTGTCCACGGGGCCGCCGGACCCGGGCACAGATTCGGGGGCATGCAAGCGCACGGTAGCGCATGAAGACCGCTGAGGCGGACAGACCATGGAGGTCGGACATGACTCCCGCACGAACGAAGATGCGTCGCGCGCCAGCATCCGGGTTGCTGGTCGTCCTCCTCCTGCTCGCCGGCTCGATACCGATCGCCGCGCAGTCCGGGTCGGCGGCGGTGGTGTGCGTGGGGAGCGAGCTGGAGACGCTGGAGAGTTCGAGCCCGGTTCGGCGCGTCATCACGACGGACGTGGGCGTGATCTACCGGGTCGGCGTCCGGGCCGACGACCGGGAGGCGATGGAACGGACCCTTCTCGCCGAGTTGGGCGACCACGCGGAAGTGTCGTGCCTATGGTCGAACCCCGGCGACAGCCATGTGGTGATCATCCAGTACACGGGAGCGATCCGGCTCGATCTGACGCTGGACCCGGACGACCCGAGGTTCCAGGGCTTCGCGGTGGGCTACGGCGCGAGCGCCGAGGCGGCCGAGGAGAACGCGACGACGGTCAACGCCCGCTTCGCGACGTACTACGACGGGAGCGGCTACGACGTGCTGGTCGCGGAGAGTTGGGCCGCCGGTACGGGCGGTGTCCCCGGCGGCGCCCCGGCCGGGGCCGGGCGCGAGGCGGGAGCGGTCGGACCCGGGGAGCAGCTCGGGACGCCGAGTCACGCGCCGGGGGACGTGTTCAGCGACTGCTCGGGGTGCCCGCAGATGGTGGTCGTGCCGGCGGGGACGTTCACGATGGGGTCGCCGGCGTCGGAGGAGGGCCGGCGGGATGACGAGGGTCCTCAGCACTCGGTGACGATCGGGGCCCCGTTCGCGGTGGGGGTGTACGAGGTGACGTTCGCGGAGTGGGACGCGTGCGTACGTACGGGGGGCTGCGGCGGCTACGCGCCGGCCGACGAGGGCTGGGGCCGGGGGAACCGGCCGGTGATCAACGTGAGCTGGGACAACGCGCAGACGTACGTGTCGTGGCTCTCGCAGCAGACGGGCCAGCGCTACCGGCTCCTGAGCGAGGCGGAGTGGGAGTACGTGGCGAGGGCGGGTTCGCGGACGGCGCGCTACTGGGGCGAGAGCGAATCGGGCCAGTGCCGGTACGCGAACGGTGACGATGACTACGTGTCCTGCACGGACGGACACGCGTACACGGCGCCGGTGGGGTCGTTCGCGCCGAACGTGTTCGGGCTGTACGACGTGATTGGAAACGTGTTGGAGTGGACGCAGGACTGCTCGAACGGGAGCCATGCCGGCGCCCCGACGGACGGGAGCGCCTGGCAGTCGGGAGAGTGTGGCAGTCGGGTCCTCCGCGGCGGCTCCTGGAACTTCACCCCGGGGTTTCCTCCGCTCCGCGTACCGGAACTGGCTCACCACCGTCTACCGGTACTACAGCATCGGTTTCCGTGTTGCCCGGACGCTCAATTGATTCCTGCATCCTTATCTCCTTACCTCTTTGGCAAGTAGTCGGCCGCGCGTGACGGCGGCTGAGGCGAGCAGGGAGCGCGCGGAGCGGTCGAAGCCATCGAGAAAAACGGACCGGGCGCGGGAGACCGGCGCCGCGCTCGAAGGCCACTACCGCTTCATCCTGTGGCTGGTGCCGACGCTGGAGAAGTTCCCGCGGGCCCAGCGCTTCCTGCTCGGCGACCGGATCCAGCGCACCGCGCTCGACGTGCTCGAGTCGCTCATCGAGGCCACTTACACCCGGCAGCGGCGGACCCACCTCGTGCGGGCGAACCTGGGCATCGAGAAGCTGCGCTTCCTGATTCGGCTCGCCCACGACCTGCGCCACCTCGACGGCCGCCGCTATGAATTCGCCGCCCGCTCGCTCGACGAGACGGGGCGCCGGATCGGCGCCTGGATGAAGGCCCACCGTGCCCGCCAAAGCCCGCGACCTGTTTGAGGCGATCGCCTCCTTCCCCGCGCTCCGGGCGGCGGCCCTGCGCGCGGCGAAGGGGAAGCGGTCGAAGCCCGGCGTCGCCGCATTCCTCGCCAACCTCGAAACGGAGGTCCTCCGCCTCGAGCGCGAACTGACGGCGGGCCGCTACCGGCCGGGGCGCTACACGGTCATCGAGGTCTTCGACCCGAAGCACAGGCTCGTCTCGGCGGCGCCGTTCCGCGACCGGGTCGTGCACCACGCCTTCTGCAAGGTCTGCGAGCCGATCTTCGAGCGAGGGTTCATCCACGACAGCTACGCGAACCGCGTCGGGAAGGGGACGCACCGGGCCGTCTCCCGCTACGAGAAGTTCCGCGACCGGTTCCGGTACGTGCTCCGCTGCGACATCTACCGCTACTTCCCGGCCATCGACCACGCGATCCTGAAGCGCGACCTGCGGCGGCGTCTCGCCTGCCCGCGCACCCTGGCGCTGGCCGATACGATCATCGACGGCGCGAACCCGCAGGAGCCGGTGAACCTCTACTATCCGGGCGACGACCTGTTCACGCCCTTCGAGCGGCGCCGGGGGCTGCCGATCGGCAACCTCACGAGCCAGTTCTTCGCCAACGTGTACCTGGACGGGTTCGACCACTTCTGCAAGGAAGTCCTGCGGTCGAAGGGCTACCTCCGCTACGTGGACGACTTCGTCCTGTTCCACGACGACCCCGGTGTGCTTGCCGATTGGCAGCGGCGCATCGCGCGCTACCTCGAGGGCCGACGCCTCCGTCTGCATCCGGACAAAACGTACATCGGCGAGGCGAGCGCTCCCGCAACCTTCCTCGGCTACGTCCTCCTCCCCGGCGGCCGGCGGCGGCTGCCGGAGGACAACGTGCGCCGCTTCCGCAACCGTCTGCGAGGTCTCCGCGACCGCTGGCGCGCCGGCACGGTGACGCGCGCCGAGGTCGAACAACGCATCAACTCATGGATCGCTCACGCGGACCATGCCGATACGTGGCGCCTGCGTCACTCGATCTTCCGGACGGGGTGGTTCGATCCCGCACGGGAGCCTGGCCACCCCCCTGCCGTCGGGTCCTCCGCGGCGGCTCCTGGAACAACACCCCGAGGAACCTCCGCTCCGCGAACCGGAACAGGAACACCACCGACAACCGGAACAACAACAACGGTTTCCGTGTTGCCCGCACGCTCTCCCGCCGGAACCGACGGCCTCACGGGGCCGCCGGGCGCGCAGTCGAGCGTCCAGGGGTGGTCATGATGATCCCCCGGAGCGCGTCCCTCCTGCCCCGCGCCGCGGGGGAGGGGCGCGCGACTCCACCGGTCGAACTGAATTGAGTAAGGCAGCAAGGTGTATTGCTTGGGGCTGATGGCGGTCAGCGTCGGACGCTGCCAGCAGCGCGACCGCCGACGGAGTTGCACGAGGGCCAGCTTGACGGGAGGCCCCGAATCGAACTCGCGGCTCGAGGAGCCCCCGGGCGGACTTCCGCGCCGGCAGGGGAGTGCGGCGTGGCTTCGACACGGGAACCTCCTTGCGATGGGCCGGCAGAGGTCCGCCCCGATCGAGAGGTGAAGATGTCCAACCGTCCATCCCCGGGACCGAACTTCAGCCATGCGCCGGCATGCGGCTCGCTGGCGGCCATCATTCTGCTCATCGGCGCCTTCCCGGCGGCGGCGCAGTCCGGGCCGGCGGCGGTGGTGTGCGTGGGGAGCGAACGGCAGACGCTCGAGGCTGCGGGCCCCGTCCGGCGCGTTATCACGGAGGACGTATCCGCGGTCTACCGGGTCGGCGTGCGGGACGACGACCGGGAGGGGATGGAGCGGTCCCTTCTCTCGGAACTGGGCGACCCCGCGGAAGCGTCGTGCACGTGGTCGAACCCCGGAGACAGCTACGTCGTGATCATCCGGTACACGGGGGCGATCCGGCGCGACCTGACGCTGGACCCGGACGATCCGCGGTTTCAGGCCTTCGCGGTGGGCTACGGGGCGAGCGCCGAGGCGGCCGAGGAGAACGCGACGAGGGTCGACGCCCGTTTCGTGACGTTCGCCGACGAGAGCGGCTACGAGGTGCTGGTCGCGGAGAGCTGGGCCGCGGCTGCCGCCGGGGTCCAGGGCGGCGCCCCCGCCGGGGCCGACTTGACCCCGGGCACCGAGTTCCGCGATTGCGACACCTGTCCGCGGATGGTGGTCGTGCCGGCGGGGACGTTCACGATGGGCTCGCCGGCGTCGGAGGAGGGCCGGTGGGACGACGAGGTGTCAATGGCCATCGAAAATATGACACTTCTGGCCGTGGAAAATGGGACACTTTTCGGAACGCGCCGCGGAGGGACCGGAGCGGAGCGTTCCGAGAGGATCTGGTCGGCGCGCATCACCGAGTCCCTCCGTGTTCCGAGCGCTCCGCCGAGACCGCCCGGGAGGCGGTCGGGTGGATGGCCTTGGAGAGTTCCAGATGGCGTCGCATCCGGTAGCTGTTGCCCCGGATGTTGACCATGTGGCAGCGGTGCAGTAGCCGGTCCAGCAGCGCGGCGGCCATGACCTCGTCGTGCAGGATCTCTCCCCACTGCTCGAAGCCCTTGTTCGAGGTCAGCACCGTCGAGGCGTGTTCGTAGCGCCGATTTACGAGCTGGAAGAACAGGATGGCGCCGCTGCGGGTGACCGGGAGGTAGCCGATCTCGTCCACGACCAGGAGCGCGGGGTGGGTGAGGGTCTTGAGCCGGTGGTTGAGCCGGCCGGCGGCCTCGGCCTCTTCGAGGGAGTCGATGAGATCCGTGAGCGTCCCGTAGTAGACCCTGCGCCCGCTCTCGGCCGCGGCGATGGCCAGACTGATCGCCAGATGTGTCTTGCCGACGCCGGGCGGGCCAAGGAAGACGACGTTCTCCTTGCGCTCCAGGAAGCCGAGCTCGTGAAGCGAGTCGATCTGCTCCCGCTTGACCGAGGGTTGGAAGCTGAAGTCGAAGTCCGCGAGCGTCTTGATCGCCGGAAGACGGCTCGATCGCATGGCGGTGGCGAGGCGCCGGCTGTTGCGCAGCGTGATCTGGGCGGTCAGGAGCCGCTCGATGGCTTCTGCCGCGGTGGTTCCGCCGCCGTCCACCCCGGCAAGCACCTCGTCGAGGGCTTCCAGGGCGCCGGGCATCTTCAGATCGGCGAGTTGGGCCGCGATGCGCGTGCTCCGGGACCGGGCCTTCACGAGATCTCTCCCGTGATCCCGGCGTACTCGGACAGCGGACGTCGTTCGACCTCCACGACCTGGAGTGCCGAAGGAACCCGGGTCTGTGTCGTCTGGAGCTCGGGCAACGGCGTCACGGGACGGTAAGGCCACGGTGCCAGGGAATTTAGGTACGGCCGCTCCCGCTCGAACCGGTCCGCCACACGTTCCTTCAGCGTGCTGTGGATCCGAACGTTGGCCACGCCGTCGAGCCACAGGAGGGCCCGTGCGTTGAGGTCGTCATCGGAGAGGAAGTCCCGGCCGTAGAAGAAGTTGTTCCGGATGTAGCGGATCGGCCGCTCGACCTTGCCCTTCGTCTGGGCCCGGTACGGGCGGCACGCCCGGATCCGGAACCCCCAGTGGCCGCTGAAGCGCAGGAACTCCGGGTTCTCGACCAGCCGGCCCCCCTCGTTGCGCTTGTCGTCGGTGATGACGGCCTTCATCTGGTCGAACAGAAGCTCCGACGGCACGCCGCTGAAATGAGCGAACGATGTCTCCAGCCCCCGGATCACGACCGGCATCGTCTGGCGCTCATAGAACCTGAGCCACATCAGCCGCGAGTAGCCCAGCACCACGATCAGCGCATGACGCTTGCCCCACGGCAGCCGGAACTCCGCGAAGTCCACTTGCGCTTGGTGGCCCGGTGGAGTCTCGAACCTCTGGATCGGCTCCTCGGGTTCCCGTGGCCGGACCCTGCGCACGTAGCGCTTCACTTGGCCGTAGCCGCCAGGATAGCCCGCCGCCCGCACCTCGCTGAACAGCCGCACGGCGCTCAGCCTCGGATAGTCTGCCAGCCGGGTGTCGATGATCCCCTTGTAGGGATCGAGCTTCGACGGCGCCGGAGCTCTCGGCCGGTATCTCACCGCCTCGTCGTCCAGATCCCGGTCCAACTGCCCCGTCGCGATCCAACGATAGATCGTCTCGCGGCTCACTCCCAGGCGCCGAGCGATCGCCGCCTTCGGCACACCCTGCTCGAGGTAGTGTCGCAGAAGCACCCGCTTCTCTCTCCCGATCATCGCGCCCCCTGTGCTGAATGGAGACGCCAGAGTAGAGAAAGGCCCGGGGAACCTCACCAGCCCCCCGATCCACCGCCCAGCCCGGCCTTCGATCACCCACCCGAGGTGTACGATTTTCGACGGCCACAACTGTCGAATTTTGCATGGCCGCCAACACCGTCCGCGGCTCCGGCCGAGATACCCGGGGCGGGCCTGACTCCGGGCACCGAGTTCAGCGACTGCGACGCCTGCCCGCGGATGGCGGTCGTGCCGGCGGGGACGTTCACGATGGGCTCGCCGCCGTCGGAGGAGGGCCGCGATGACGACGAGGGTCCGCACTCGGTGACGATCCCGGCGCCGTTCGCGGTGGGGGTGTACGAGGTGACGTTCGCGGAGTGGGACGCGTGCGTGCGCGCGGGGGGGTGCGGCGGTTACGCGCCGGCCGATGGGGGCTGGGGCCGGGGGAACCGTCCCGTGATCTACGTGAGCTGGGACGACGCGCAGGCGTACGTGTCGTGGCTCTCGCAGCAGACGGGCGCGCGCTACCGGCTGTTGAGCGAGGCGGAATGGGAGTACGTGGCCCGGGCCGGCTCGCGCACGGCCCGCTACTGGGGCGAGAGCGAATCGGGCCAGTGCCGCAACGCGAACGGGTATGCGGAGTTCTGCGACGACGGGTATGAATTCGAAACGGCGCCGGTGGGGTCGTTCGCGCCGAACGTGTTCGGGTTGTACGACGCGCTCGGGAACGTGTGGGAGTGGACGCAGGACTGCAGGAACTGGAGTTATGCCGGCGCGCCGTCGGATGGGAGCGCCTGGCAGTCCGGAAACTGTGGCCGTCGGGTCCTCCGCGGCGGCTCCTGGAACAACTCCCCGAGGAACCTCCGCTCCGCGTACCGGAGCAGGAACCCCACCGGCGACCGGTACCTCAACTACGGTTTCCGTGTTGCCCGGACGCTCAATTGATTCCTGCCTCCTTATCTCTTTACCGGTCCTCCACGCAGCGGCGGGTGGTGAGGAGCGGGTAGTCGTCGAACGACTGCTGGCCGCCGGGCTGAACGTCGACGCGCGGGAGGCCAGCGGCGATACGCCTCTCCATGAGGCCGCGAATCGTCCGTGAAGATCAACCCGGACTGCACGATCTGCCTTTCTTGCCGTTGGAAGACATCTAATTCCACCGTCCTGAATGGCGGGGCATTTGCATCAAATGGCGGGACATCCGGGTCATGTCCGATCCAGTCCGAGGTTCGCCCGCGTTCTCCTCGCGGCGCATGGATCCCGGTCCTGTGACGGACGCAATCCGGCTTCCGGGATGAGGAGGCGCGAGCGACCGGCAGAGCGATGTCGACGAGGGTGAAGGCGGCAGAATTGCAGGCAAGTGAGGCACCGAGGCATATCAGGTTGAGGCTCATGGTTTGGGACCGAGTGGCGGATCGTCATCTTCAAGTGAAATCGTGCAAGACAAACGGTTTCCCGTACCATTCGGGCATGCTGCCCGCGTCCTCGGAGGGGGAAGTCGTTCGAGGATGTTGGGGATCAGGCTATCAAGCGTGAAGACGAACATCGCATATGGCGGGAAATAACCCGCCCCGGCAGTGCGTTCGGCGACATCTCCTTCATCGTTCATCGTGATCCAGTTGGATAACGCCATGGTTTCCCGGATGTTGTCGATGAGGGATTCACGATCTAGAGCTTTATCGTCGCCCACGTGGTGGAGAAGGAAGAGTCTAAGCAGGGATCCATAATGATAGGCGTAAGCTGCATTGGAGAGACCGTTTTCAGCCCCCATCGTTGGCGTCCAGCTTCGCAGGTGCTCCAGCTTTCGCTCTTCCGAATCCAGTTCATGCAGGGCTTGGATGAACGGGAAATCTGACCTCTGGTACACTCTGCACTTTTCCTGGCCGTGGACCACGGACAGGAGGAGCATCAGGGCGGAGATCGGCACGACTACCTTCGGAGCGCCTCTCTGCATCGATTGCCGTTCCCGTCGCACCTGCTGCTTTCTACGTATCTTCGTCTCCTCTGCAAGTGCTCGCCGCAAGCCGCCGCACCGTTCACACCTGGCGCCGCTGCGGTCCGAAGACAAAGCGCAGTGCCAACAGGTCCCCGTCGCGGTCCGGATGCCCCGGGCCAAATCCGAGGCCGTGGCCCCTCGCTCCGGTGGCTTCGTTGAAACGGGCGGCGGCGGACAGCCAATACCCGTCTTCCAAAGCCGCCCTTTGCAGCAGCGCGAGGGTACGCCGGAACAGATCCCCCTGGCTCACGTCGACCTCTCTCGCAAGCGGTTCCCCACACCCCGTCCTGGCGATACCCCCTCAAACTACGTGGCCCGACCTCCCGAAATCACCGTCAGAACTACTGGGGCGACGGACCCCCCTTCTCCTGCAAGTTGGTAGTGCGAACCGGGCTCGTGACCGGACGACGGTGCCTTGGAGGTGACATGGTTCGATTGAACCGGGCGCGGATCACAACGGTGGCGCTGTTCTCGCTCATGGCGGGGCCAGCGCACGCACAGCGTCTCTTCGAGATGGAGGGGATCGAGTTGCGCGGCAGCGTGCGCGTCCTGCAGTACGGGGCCGGGACGTGCAACGTCCTGGAGCACGTGGAGACCGCAACCGAGTACGAGCGCAAGAAGGCGAATCACGGCCAACCCGTCGATGTGTGGCAACTGGATCTCTCCGTCTACAACGGGTCCGGCCGGCCGTTGGATCATCTGATCGCGAGATACGGGATCGCGGCCGAGCACCCGCCGTGCACGAACTGGACCGGGCCGGAGGCCGGGCAAGTCCCCGGCCACCCCGAGTGGGGGGACTGGTACGGCACCATACAGCGGAGCGGAGGCGGCGACCTGACCGCGCCGGGCGAAACGCTGACGAGGACCGTGTACCTGCTCGTGTTCCGCGAGCACCAGCCACGCTTCGACACCTGGAGCGTCGACTACACCTTCGCGGGTATCCCGGCCCCCGGCACTGGGGGTCCGCCAGAGGGTGAGCGAGGCGGCCGATCGAACCCGGGAGTTCCCGAGGCGCCTGGGGCGGCCGGCCCCGCTCCGGTTGGCCCAGCCGAGACGTGCACTGGCCACCCCCCGGGTTCTACATGCTGGATGGAAGTGGCCAACCACCCCGGATGCTACCTGTGGAACGGGTCGCTCGCAGCGGGAGCGACGGTCACCTGGAGCGGATCGTGCTCTCGCGGCTATGCACAAGGGTCTGGTACGGCCGCATGGCGGTACAACGACGGTGGACTGACCTCCGAGGGGACCCTTGTCGACGGCAAATCGAGCGGGAACTGGTCTCACCGGTTCTCAAGCGGTCAGGTGGAGCAGGGGCCGTTCGTCGACGGCCGGAAGAACGGAAACTGGGTAATCCAAGAGGCGGACGGGGACGTGTCTGAAGGCCCATTCGTCAACGGACGCCGCCAAGGGACGTGGACATGGTGGTTCACAAGCGGAAGCGTCAACGAAACTCCATTTGTTAACGGCGAGCAGAATGGAAGAGCGATCGAGTGCGCGGGTGACCCGAGCGACATCATCGCTTGGACCCTCTTGTACGTCGGCGGTGAGCAGATTGGCCGGGAAACCGTCGGTCCCCTCGATTCGGACGCACCGGCCGCAAGAGCCAGATGGTCCGCCCTCCTCAGCAAACCAAGGCCGAGGCCGTGAGCCCGGGCCGTCCACTCGCTCATCCAAGTGCCCGCCGGCATCCTGGCCCGCCCCTCCTGGGGGGGGCCGGCTCGGCCAACAATGTCGGAATCAAGGGTCACACGAGCTTCTTCACTCTAGGAGAAACCCATGAACGTCCGAAATTCGACTATCACAATTGTCCGGGCTATCCTTCCGCTGCTCGTATTCCTAATGTCGGCACGCGCCCTCCCCGCACAAGATCCTCTCGAGGAGACAACTCCTCCCCCGGACACCATCACGCGGTCCTGCACGGCGATGATCGATGGTGCCGTCCGAATCACGAACCAACCGCTCCCCGGCGTCCAAGTGTCGGCAAAGTTGCGTGAACAACCTTCTTCGGTCCCTCACACCACCACCACTGACAGCACCGGCAGCTATGTCTTCCCAGCTCTGACTCCCGGGGAGTACCAGGTGACGCTCTCGGCCTCGGACCTTTTGCCGCTCTCCTATCTGCAAATGGACATCCCACGCGCGGTCCGCCTAACGCCTAATGATACAGTCACCGTCAATTTTGATGGAACCTTGCGGCGTGACGGCCGGATTACTGGCCAAGTCACAGTTGATGGTGTGCCCCCCGCACGAGCAATCGTTACAGCCATCCGGCACCCCGCAAGCGATTTGCGCTTGTCCCGCAGAGCTTACACAATGATCACGGATACGACCGGGCACTACTCCCTCGACGATCTCCCTCCCGGTCAGTACAGTTTGACCCTCTCACCCGTCGATACGGCACTTGTCAACGCCGACCCGGCGACAGTTGTCAGCGTTGGTCCCGGCAGCCTGGTACAAGTTGATTTTAACGATACATCCGAGGCGAGACAGAGTTGGTACTGGCTTCTCGGTATTGTGATTCCGCTACTTTTTGGAATCACTGCCGTACGAGTGATCCTTGTCGATATTGAAACGCGGCGAGACAATCTGCGGAAGGGTCAAGAGAGAGCCCGCAATTGGTGGGAAAAGTGGAGTGACGTCCAAAAGCGGCATCGCATTATCGCCGAGCGGGCGGAGGGGGGCTCCGGAAGGCGCATGGAACGACTACGCGCGCACCTGTGGCTGCTGATGCATGACCGTCGGAAGCGTTACCGCAGTCACCGGGTTGAGGGGAAGGGGGATAGGCAAGAACGCACGCAGAGAGGGCGGGACGCCGACCTCGCGCAATTGAAAAAGGCAAGTGGCTGTGCGAATACCGTATGGAAACGGCGACGTAAGAAGCTGAGAGCCGCCTTCGGACAAGTGTGGGACGGCTTGTCACATCTGGCCGATGAAGGCAATAGCCGATCCTGGACGACCGGTCTCATTGTACCTGGTCTCGCGTTTTGGGTGTCTTATTGGCTCATGGCGGATAATGGTCGATGGCTCGACGACCTATTGGGACGCGACGGGCTGCGACCCTTAGCCGCATTGGGGGTGGTCGCGGTGGTGTATGTTGTTGGATTGGGTGTAGCGGCCGGGCGTTGGGGTGCGTATGCCTGGAGTTGTAGCATTCTGATCTACTTGGGAATCAATACGATTGAGTTGAGCGGTTTCGAAGCGGCCGCAACGATCGGGGGTCTTTATGACTCGCAGACCATCGATGTGCTGTTCGTGTGTGTCGTCACGATGCTCGGCCTACGAGAGATGAGAAGCGTGCGGTCCCGGGAGAAGTGTGGGTGTGGTCGTGCGGCGGAGTGCAGGCACTTCGAAGAGGTGCGCGGCGTCCTTGAGCGGATAGTGCCGAAGGCGAAAGACCCGGGAAGGCGAGAGGCAAGATGGAGGCGCTTGCTCGCGGTGTCTTACGTGGCGCTGGCGGTGCACGCCGTCTGGCCATCGGTCGCGATCGTAAGGACCGGGGCAGAGTTGGAAGGGGTTCTCGTGGCCATAACGAGCACCGTGATCTGCGGTCTTCTTGTTCCGCTGCTGGCGCTATGCCGCCCTGAGTCGGGAGACAGGGGCAGGGAGTGCGGGAAGGAGCCGCGGCGCGGCGGAGCGGAGGGAGGCGGAGACGGCGCTATGGCAGCGGCAAGGATCGTCCTCGTGGTTTCGTTGTTTGTCGGTGTCGGCGGGGTGGGAGCAAAGCTGGAGGGGCAGACCGCGGGGGATGGGGCCTCCGAGCTGGCGGAGACAACCGAGGGATTGCAGCGGTGGTACACGGTCTGGGTGGAGAACGGGGAAGCCCTCGTACTTCTTCCCGGTTCGGATCACTGGGGATTCGTCGTCGGTCGGTTCGGTACAGGGGATGTCAAGGAAATCGAGTTCACGGCGACATCGGGCGTGCGATACAAGGTGGGCGGTGCGGGTGCCGCCGCGGCGCGCGACCTCGACATCTGCGTCTACGACGCCGGCGGTGGGCAGATTCGGTGCGACGACGCCGCCGACACCATCCCCCTGGTGAGCTTCGTTGCGGAGTCCACCGGGACCTACAAGGCGCAACTGATTGCGACAGACGTCGAGAGGCCCACGACTGCGGGTATGATCCTTGTACGCGTGGGGGTGCCATGACGGCTACCAGCGCACGGCGGGTCGCGGGTTGACGCGGGATTCGTTGCGCTGGCTTGAGTCACAAAGTGTTCCGGGGCTGGACCGAACGGGCGCCCGGGTTCGAGACGGCCAGTAACGGCGCCGCAGCTACTAGAGACGCGGCAAGCGGTCCACGAATCAGACGAGGGGAGACGAAGCGATGACCCGAGAGCAAAGTTGGGCCGGAGCGGCGTTGGGCGCTGCGGTGCTGCTCCTTAGCCCGTGGACTGGCTGGGGCGACCTCACCGCGCAAAGCGAGGAACCCACTCGGCAGCCGCCGAGAGGATCATTGG
The DNA here is from genome assembly GCF_965216145.1 of Candidatus Palauibacter sp. Taxonomy (GTDB): domain Bacteria; phylum Gemmatimonadota; class Gemmatimonadetes; order Palauibacterales; family Palauibacteraceae; genus Palauibacter. Next base: position 1,078,411 of record NZ_OZ244149.1, on the reverse strand, counting down.
TCGGCTGCTGAGCGCTTGGCCGGAGTACGGTTTCCCAAGCGACGGGGGCGCGTGGGGACTGGTCGTCGGCCGGTTCGCCAAGGGCGACGCGAAGGCACTGGAGTTCACGGCCAGCGCAGGAGAGACCTATCACATCATTGGCGCCGGCCTCGACGGCGCGGATGTCGATATCAGGCTGTTTGGTCCCCAGGGCGAACTCATCGACGAAGATGTCTTGGACGATGATTTCCCCGTGGTGGTCTTCACGGCTGAGGCCCGGGGCACCCACCGAGCAGTCATGTCTGCAGCCGCGGTCAGCAGCGGAGGCTCATACGCCGGGATGGTCGTGCTGCAGCCGCCGGAAGACAGTAACGAGACCGCAGGTTCACGCGACCCAAGGGACGAGGGTGGGGACAAGTGGTGACTCCGGCAGCTCTCGGCAACGTGGTGGGAGTGGACGCGGGGTTGCTGGAACGAACGCCATTCGGGCGGACCGTTCGACGGAAGCGCATGGGAGTTCGGGGATCGTCCGACGCGCGTCCGACGCAGCGGCGGTTGGACCAGCCATCCTATGGCGCCCCCGCTCTTCTGAACACTCGCCTGGCACAGGTCAATCGTCGTGTGGCTCGTGGTTGTCGCGCTGGCGATTCAGGCTGAGCCGAAGACCGGCCGAGCAAAGACCTTTTCACCGGAGCAAGAGGAGAATGGGCATGCCCGCGGAGCCCCGCCCCATCGAGCCACCGCACTACCCGATCATCTACGTGCGCGGTTACGCGGCGACCATGCGAGAGATCGAGGAGACCGTCGGCACGCCCTACATGGGCTTTAACCTTGGCTCGACGAAGGTCCGCCAGGGACACGCAGAGGATCGGCCGGTGCGGTTCATCTTCGAGTCGCCGCTCATCCGGCTGATGAAGGACGAGGATTACATCGACGCCTACCGGGACGGGGACTTCGTGAGCAGGGGCCAGCGCGTCGACTCCCGTTCGGTCTGGATCTTCCGCTACTACGAGCAGGACTCGAAGTCTTTCGGCGACGGCGAGAAGGACCCGATCGAGAGCTACGCCGAGGACCTCGCTAAGTTCATCCTCCGCGTCCGTGAGCAGGTGTGCCTGGGAGACGACGAGGAACTTGAGAAGTTCAAGGTCTATCTCGTGGCGCACTCCATGGGCGGGCTGATCTGCCGCACGTATCTGCAGAACGTGGCACGCGGCGAGGAACACTACGTGGACAAGGTCTTCACGTATGCCACGCCGCACGGCGGTATCGAGATGATGGGCGTGAACGCGCCGGACCTGGGCGCGCTCGACAAGATGCACGTCCGCAACTTCAACCGCGCCTACATGCGGAAGTACCTCAAGCTGCCGCCGGGCGCCCGCGTTACCTCCCTCGACGACGCCTTCTCTCCGAACCGCTTCTTCTGCTTCGTAGGAACGGACTACAAGGATTACGGCGCGTTTCTCGGCCTGTCGAAGCGCGCCGCCGGCCCCACCAGCGACGGGCTCGTGATGATGAAGAATGCGGTCGTTGACGAGGCGCCGCGCGCATTCGCCCACCGGAGCCACAGCGGGCCGTTCGGGATCGTCAACTCCGAGGAGGGATACCAGAACCTCCGCCGGTTCCTTTTCGGGCAGGTGCGGATCGACGCCCTTCTGGCCGTGGACGAGATCACGCTGCCGCGGGCGGTCCGGAATAAGAAGGCTGAGGGCAAGAAGATCCGGGCCCGGTACAACATCGATACGTGCGCCAAGGTGCGCGGCGGCGGGTGCTACCTGAGCGAACGCCGAGTCCGGAATGAATCGGCCATCCGCAAGCGGTACGAGGACCTCGTCGAGGAGAGGAAGCCCGCCTACCTCTTCTCCGGTTTCCTCCTCCAGAGCGCCAAGACGAGCACGAGCGACACGGCACTCGCCTTCGCGATCGAGATCGCGATTGAGGTCCCGCTCTTCGAGGTCGACGAGAAGTTCTGGTTAGACGAGCACTTCGAGGGCGAGACGCTCCTGAACGAGACGGTCACCCTGCACCTCCGCTGGCGTCACGGCGGCAAGACCACGGTCCGGTCCGGTCTCCGAACCCGCGTCGGCAGCGGCCACGCCGCCAAGCGCGTCGCGCTCGCCGGTCCGGACGAGCAAGGCCGGATGCGCTTCGAGATCCCGCTCGGCTTCGAGAAGGGCCTCAAGAACCCGCCCCGGCCGGGCTTCCGCGGCCGCCTGCTGCTGACGGCGTCACCGTGGAATACGTGACCCCCCGATCTGAGTCATCAGCGTCATGGGCACTGCCAAGGTGGATCCATGGTCGCTGTGCGCGGCATGAGACGGCTCGGTCGGTGACGGGCGTCGAGATCGGCCGGACGTCGAGCTCCGACCGTCACGCATGGCCAGCGCAACCGGAGCCAATTACCACGAGGGAGGGAGGTACGGTTGTGGTAGGGTGTCGAACAGACCGCATCTGGATCCTTGGAGCGACGTGGTTGGCGGCGGCGCTTGGAGTCCAGGCCTGCGGGGGTGAGGCCACGGAGCCGACACCCACACCCGACGTGCCCCGCCCGACGACCGTGACGGTGACGCCAGCCACAGCGGCGTTGACGGCCTTCGGCGAGACCGTCCGGCTGCGGGCTGCGGTGCGCGACCAGAATGGACAGGCGATGCCGGGCGCCTCGGTCACTTGGTCGAGTGACAGCGCCTCGGTCGCCACGGTGGATGCGTCGGGTCTCGTGACGGCGGCCGGGAACGGGACGGCGATGGTCACGGCATCCGTGGCGGAAGCCCGCGCGAGCGCGGCAATCACAGTCCAGCAGCGGGTTGCAGAGGTAACGGTCTCGCCGGCGGCGGACACGCTCGTCGCTCTGGAAGACACGCTACGGTTGTCGGCGACAGCGATCGACGCGAACCAGCACCGGGTACCGGATGTCACTTTCACGTGGGAGTCGAATGACACGATGATCGCGAGCGTCGACTCCGTCGGTGTTGTGCGGGCCGCCGGCGTGGGGAGCGCCACCATCACGGCGGTCGCGAATTCCGTGCCGGGCACAGCTCAAGTGACGATTCCCGGCCCCGCCCCGTTCGATCCGACGCCTCCGCCCTCGGATCCGACACCGGTATCGCCGGACGCCGAGGCTTGCAGGGGCTGGGAAGAGTGGTTTGTGGGAGACTACCGCTACTCCAACAATGTCTGGAACAGACAGAACACGACGGATTACGAACAGTGTATCATGAAACGAACACTTCCCGGGTCGGGCGGGAAGGAGGAGTACGGTTGGCGATGGCGCTGGCCGGTAAGAGAGGGCCGCGTGAAGGGCTACCCAGAGGTAGTCTACGGCCGCAAGCCTTGGAGTCGCACCTCTACGACCTCGGAGATGCCGAGGCAGATTGGCGCCGTTGAGCGTCTTGAAGTCGACTACGAGGCGTATCTCGCGGCTGAGGGACGATACAACCTGTCGTTCGACTTCTGGATCACTCGAAACAACCCACCCAGCGAATCAGGCATCTCGCACGAGATAATGATCTGGATGGATCACGACTCCAGACCCGCCAGGCCGGAGTTCTATATCGGACCCGTGAGACTCGACGGCGCCCTGTGGGATCTGTACGTCTGGCCGGATCGAGTTTGGCACGACTCCGCAGGAGGGACGAGATACGTCGCCGATTTTATCGCATTCCTGAGGCACGAAGATCAGTACATCGGTTCAGTCAACGTACTGACCTTCTTCCAGTACTTGGTGGACAAGGGATATGTGCCGGCCCACCACTATTTTACCGCCATAGAGCTGGGTAATGAGGCGAGGAGTGGCACCGGTGAACTCTGGCTGAAGAAGTTCGAGGTCCACCAGCGTTGATCGGCGCATACAGGTAGGGAGCGGCCCGACCATGAGGCCGACGCACGCCGTCGATCCGCCGGCACGACGCTCCTTGCAGACCCATCGTGCAGTCGGACGATGGACTCCACGCTATCGCAGCGCTATCGCCGGCACCTGGCGGGTTGGCTTCTGTGGCGATCGACCGGCCCACCCGTAAGGTTCCGCGTCAAGCGCTGTTAGGCTCGCCGGGCGTAGAAACCTGACCTCCGAGGCCACGTCCGTCGAGCACTCGCCGACCTTGCGAGGGGGCTACCGGCGTCTAAACCTGATGGAAGGACCAGCAACAGGCAGGCGCGGGCGACCATCGTGGGGTCTGCGTGGCTCCTGCGCGATAACAGCCGACCTGTATAACCGGTCACAATCAAGGGTAGTGCCGTCTTGAAACAGCAGCAGGCGACCATCCTTGCTGATTTGCGCGTCGCCAAGGGCAGTCCATCGACGCTGCTCATCTAGCTGGAGCGGCACATTGGCGAACACCCCGTTGCCAAAAACGACCGTTACGGCCTTGTACGTGGGGTCGGCCTCCTTGCCGTCGTTGTGTGTTCGCACCGATACGAGCCTTGGTGGTGGGGACCACGCCAGGAGTTCGTTGCGGTCTCGGTATGTTTCGAGCGAGCATGACCCGCTGTCGTCGTGAGCGAAGCGCCAGGCCAAGACACCGATGGTTGAGAAAATCGAGTACATGGGTGGTGTCGAAAACCATGCGTTCGCCGGGTTTGAACCACTTGAGAGTCGAGCACTTCTGGCATCGCGCCGCGCTTGCCGTGCCGCTGTGAAGAAGGTCGTTCCGGATTTCGCGCAAGTCGCCGAGAGCGTCCATTTCCGGGGGAATCGCGTCCTCGCCAAGCGAGGCCTGCAGCTCCGGGCGGTAGCGGTGTTCCCAGAGCCCGTACAGCTCGGCAATCCACCCCTTGTACGCCATCTGAGCCGCAGCCCCGCCCGCCCCATACAGATCGTCATCGGGCACGTTGACGATGGACGGCGAGATGCAGAGGTCGGGTAGTCCAGGGAGGTCTAAGGGGCGTGCCACACCTGGCTGGACGTATTGTCTCCGCCGACTCGTTGCGATGCCCGATAGCAGGAACAGCAACATCGACGAAGCTTGCAGCACTTCGTGCAGCAGGGCAGCCATTACACGTGCAGGTCGTCTCGTGGTCATGATCTCGTCGTGAGTTTCTCTTCGGCTGGGTACCCGTGCGTAGGCATCACGCGCTACCCTTCCCATATCGAGTTGCCGGTGATTCCGTGATAAGCGCGTTAGGATCGCGTCATGGGGCTGCGGTACCCGATCCGTCCCTTACTGTCGCCGCGTCGACAGGTGGTCCAGATCGAGCGGGTCGCTCTCGACGTAGTCGCGGGCGGTCAGGTCATACAGAGTCAGGACCACGCCATCCACACGGACGAAGCGTCCGGATGTCGACCGCGGCTGGGGCAAAGCCGTCAGGCAGTGCTCCCAGTCTTCGGTTTCGAATGCTGGCTCGTCGTCATTCCGGATGAACCAGAACATCAATTCCACGGCGTCGGCATCCCAGGATGGGGCCGCTCTAACTCGGACTTCGCGGAGCGAGCGGAGGACACGCCCCTCATCGCTCTGCCTGTCGTGTCTCTCCGACATCCGGTCCATCAACGGCCTGGCGAACGCGACAAAGTCGTCGGGGAACGCCGTCCTCGCTCGCTTCCGGGCCAGTGCGAGGGAGAACCGACGCGTCTCATCGTCCGTCCGGCATCCCTCGATCCGCTCCCAAACTGCCGCGACCGCCTTCTCGACCGTCATCACTCGGTCGAGGTCGGCCACGAGGCGGCGGTCGGCCACTCCCGGGATAAAGCCGTAGTTTGGCCTTCGCCCCCGCTCGATCTCGCGGAGCACCTGATCATCCACCTCGACCAGCGGGCCAACCTCGACGAAGGGGCGATCCGCACAGTGCCGGACGAGGTCGCAAGTCTGCGTGAGGACCGCGAAGCCGCGCACGGACGACTCGGCGTTCTCGGCTCCTTCGACGACCGCCGCTTTGCCGGCGTCGGTCAGCGGGTTTTCCGCGCTTGTCCGATACAGAAACCAGTCGTCCTCGACGACGCAGTCGCCCTGACGCCAAGTCGCGATTCTCTCGTCGACCTGCTCACCGCCGGCACTTTCAACCGCGCCCTACCGCTGGCCCCTTGCGGTTCGAGCGGCGCGTGCACGCCCCGGTTCCTGGTGTACACGGTCGCTCTTCGCGTCGTAGAGCTCGTCGGGCGGGAGGGGCTTACGCGCCGTCTGCGCCGCTGCACTGAGCGGGGTCAGCGCCGGGACGAGGCGCGTGCGGCCTCGCCCAAGGGCTGCACGTGCTTCCCGAAACTGCTGATCCGCCAACATTTCGAACGGGGTCGTACCCGCACGGGCATCGAGCAGAGCCGCACGCGTGCCGCGTGCCGTGCCACGGTCGGCATCCCGGACAACATCCAGCACACGCATGAGCCGCTGGTGGTTGCTGGCGTTCAGCGGTTTCCCGCTGGCCCAGAAGTGGACGCTGCGACGCGACACGCCGAACAGCCCGGCGAGCTGCTGCCAAGTCAGACCAGAGATTCGACGCAGCTCGGAGACGGCCTTACGGGTGGCCTCAGTCTCGATCTCCATCTGTGTCGCCACCGCGTCGCGGCTTGGCCCGCCAGCGGTCGTATCGGAATCGTGTACGTACGGTGGCCCCCAGATTGTCGTGGGCTCTGCGGACGACGTGCCGGCGATCGACAACGCGCCGCTTACCATGATCACCGACAGCGAGGCGCGATCCCGGATGCCAGCGCGACCGGAAAAGGATGTCGTTCTGGCACTGACCGCCGACTCGCCTAGCAGGGATTCAAGGTTCATGGGTCACCTCCGTACCGTCGCAGAAACTCATTCGTTACCGCCCAGCGGAAGATGCTATAGATGCGTTCGGCGAAGCCTCGCGCCTGCTCGACCGCAGAGTCGACATCGAGCCGCCGGCTGCCTGTCTGAAATGACTGGAAGGCGTCGGTATCAAGGATCCAGCTGGCCTCGTCGATAGCGTCCAGCGCCCCAGGGTCAATCGTGCTTCGCGGTGCCAGCAGTCCCCAGCGGGCGGTAATCTGACCCGCGTCCCCGGGCAGAATGAACATGTTTTGCGAGACGGCGTGCTGAGCACGTGCGGCGAGTGGGGATCCTAGGATGCCCGCCACTTCCGGTCGAACGAGCTGGGGAAGAGCGCTCAGGTTTTGCCCGGACACGCGATCGATGTAACGTACGCCGAGGCGATCCAGTACCTTCGGATCGACGTGCTCCTTGAGTGCTTCCAGGACCAGCCTCAAGCGCTCCATGAAGTCTTCACGGCTCGTGTATTTCGTGGTCTCCAGCGCGAGGAAGCCGGGTGCCAACGTGACACGCCATGCCCCTCTCGCTTCGTTGAAGCGCCATAGGGTGTTTGAGCGTGTGGTGTCCACCGCTCCCTGTGGGCCCAGGACGACGCTGCGTTCCTCCTCTGGACGCAGCACCGGGTAGAACTCCCGAATGGCCTCCTGAAACGACGCGATGAAGTCCCGCTTCTCCAACGACGCGATGAGCGGAAAGCGCACCTGGGCGATGACCCGCACGAGCGGCGGATCAGTCAGCGGTACCTCCGGCGGGGGTGGCCCGGTCAGAGGCGTGTCGGCAGCATTCACATGATGGCTCGTTTGTCGATGAACGGCGTGGCTATGCGGTGGCTCGCTGGAGAATCATACTGCACGGTGTCCCATTTGTGAAGTAGAGTGTGAAATGGGCTCGAAGGGTTGCCTGGATGACCTTGTGTTCCGGCGCGAGCGGGTTCAAGCAGCTCGTAGAACGGCGAGCCAATTTGCGGAGGTCGATCAGGCAGGAAGCGTCGTTGACGATGTCACGTGTCACTGCTGGATCGGACCGGTGATCTGTTGCTCGACCGCGTCGAGGGATTCATTGAGGAGAGTGGCCGCCCGGACCGGCGAGATCAGCTCTTCGCCGACGGCGCGCCAGACAAGGCCCGTGAAACGCTGGGGCTTCTCGAACGCCGCGAACCCCTGGTTGCCATCAATGGGTTCTGGTTCCGACTTGCGCCAGGAGCGGGCGAAGGTTCTAAACGCGCGCTGGACCGCGGCACGAGGCAGCACGCCGACTTGACCGAGGCGTACCAGCATGGCCGCCGCTGACACGCCGTACATGTGTTTGAGGCGGACGATCTCAAAATAGGTGACGCGGCGGCGGCCTTCCCCAGCTTCCTCAATGAGATGTCGGCCCGGGACAAGGAAGGCGCCTGCGAAACGGTTCATGGCCGCTTCCAGCTTGATGGCCGGGTTGCCGGTGGAACGGATGATCCTGTGCGCGAGTTCGTGGGCCAGGGTGGATCGTTTCCGCTCGACGTTGGTGCGACTCGATACGAGGACGGCGTCGGCGACCGGCTTGCCCTCTCGCAGGACTCGGCAGGCCAGCCCGTTGATGCGCTCGGGGAGATCGTCTTCGATCACCTTAATGCCCTTCTCCTCGAGGAGGGCGCACAGGCTGGACACCGGATCCAGGCCGAGGTCCCACGCGTTGCGAAGTTCATCGGCTCTGTCGTCGATCTCTTCGACATCGGCAACGCTGTCATACCGGCGGCCTTCAAAACGGTCGCTCGCAGGTGGAATGCCGAGGACTTCCTCGATGGTCAGATATCGTTCGAGGTTGTCGATCAGCACGGCTTCGGCCTTGGCGCGATCCCGGGCTGAGGTGCTGGAGTGCTTCCGGAACTCGAGGCCGTCGAGGACCTCGACCTGGGAACTCATGAGGAAGTCCAGCGAGACGTCGAGAGCCTGCCCGAGACCGACCAGGACGGCCGAAGACGGCATCATCTTCCCCACCTCGTACTTGCTGATGGCCTGAGCGGTGATCTTCGGATCCATCCGTTCGGCCAGCGCCCGCATGGAAAGGCCGGCGCGTTTACGGGCCAGCCGTAGCCGTCGTCCAAACATGCCGTCCCCTCCTTTCGCGTAAACAATGGTTGACAACATGCGTGAATTATCTCCCAAATATCAACTACGGGTTGTCCGCTGGCGGCTATCCTGATCGCTCAGGCTCCCGTCAAACGAAGCGATCTGGTCGTCGAGATCGGGCCGGGCTGTGGTATTCTCACTCGCGAACTGCCATGTCGATGCCGTGAGGTCGTCACGGCTGCTACCGCCGGGCGTCCTTCCGCATCGTAGTACGCGTCGAAACGGATGACACCGACGTTCTCCTTGCCGGAAACATCCGCGAGTCCCGCCACGTTGGCCAACTCGATCGACCCGCCCTGCGGAACTCCACCCCCATGTCGACCGGAGTCTCGGTGGTCACCCGTGGCAGGGTCTGGTGTTCGGGTCCGGGGCCCTCTTAACCCAAGAGCCCCGAGGACGAAACGGCCCCGGGGCTCCTATCTCAGCGTCTTGCTGCGCCCGAAGGTTCTGTGCAGTAGAGGACGACCTGAGACGTACACATGAAGTGTCGTCAGGGCCCACCCATAACGCAACTTGTGGAGCACAGGGAAGTTGGAATACTTTCAGCATACGTCCGGCGTACGCGCTTGACCAAGAAACTTGCTCCCCGCCCGACACGCCGAGAGGCCTCGGGCGGGGTTATTTTTTTAATTCGAGAAACCGTGCTGGACGTGCCGGAGCAGGCGGTGCTTCGCCTCGCCTCGATGCTTCGACTTCCACAAGCCGGATCAGCGGCTGCAGGTGTGCCGGGACCCTTCCGTTGTGAAGCGGCTGGTCATCGCGCTCAAGCGACCGGCCCCGTGGGAGGGCATCCTCGACGCATATGTCCTCAAGGACTCTCTGGTGGTGGTCCTGGGGGACGTTCCCGGTCGGAAGGCTTCCCAAGGTCAGGCGGTTCGAGTCGGCCGTGGTCCGCCGGTTCGTGATCGATTCATCCGGTTCCTACCTGCATTGGCCCGATCGGGATGTGCACATGGGTCCGTTCTCAGATGTTGCAGGCCGCGGATCCCATGCATCTGGCTGACGTGGAAATCCGTCGGTATGAGATGGAGAACGTGTCGCGGGCCCTCCGTGACATGAGGCATGATCGGCAGCTGAAGCAGACGGAGATCCCGGGGCTGTCGGAGAGGCACGTCCGGCGATTGGAGAAGGAGGAGACACGCCTCACGGTCGATGCGGCGAGCAAGTTCGCGAGTGCGCTCGAGCTGACGCTGTCGGAGTTCTTGGACGAGCTGAGTGAACGGATAACGGCTCTGCGGGAGGATGGGATGACGAAAGCGACACCGTGGTTGCCCCGCAGCACAACTCCGACTTCGTCGCCAGCGATTCGATCGAGGCGATCCTCCAACGGCACGGCAGCCGGATCACCGGAGCCGCGATGGGGGTGATGGGGGCCCCCGAAGCGGAGCCGTGCTTCTTGCGCTGCCTGCCGAAGATGAGGGACGAATCCCCTCCCGAATCCAGAAGCCGACGGCACCGCAACATGAACCGTAACCCATACGCCCGTGACGGCACTCGGCCCCAGCTTGATGACGAACGGTTGAGATCGCGGCGGACCGTTGAGTTACAGCCGCTCAGGCTCCGAGGACGTTCATCCCCGGTGCCGGGGCCGATACCTTTGCAACCAGCATGTCAGGGTCCATCTTGAACACACCATCTGGTGTCACGGCCCTTCCTTGAAAGGATGATCGCCTTGGAGGTCATTCGTCACGCTCCGGCCGACTTGTACTTCGACCCCGAAAACCCACGGCTTGCGGGCGAGTCGTTTTCTGTCGACCAGCAGGAAGGCATCCTCCGCTGGCTCTGGCGCAACAAGTCGGTCAACGAGTTGGTGGACTCCATCCTCGCGAACGGCTTTTGGGACCATGAGGAGCTATTCGCGACCGAGGAAGGAGACCGTTGGGTTGTAGTCGAGGGCAACCGACGGCTCGCGGCCGTCAAGATCCTCCTGGATCCCGGCCTTCGGGAGCGACTCGGGATCCAGCTTACCGAGAAACTGTCCGAGGAAGTTCTCGAATCAATCCGGGAACTCCCTGTGATCTACGCGACGCGGGAGGAGCTGTGGAGTTTCGTCGGGTTCAAACATGTGAACGGACCACAGGTTTGGGACTCCATCGCCAAAGCGGAGTACGTATTCCATGTACGGCGCAACTTCGGTCTGAGTCTCGCCGAAATCGCGTCCGGGATTGGAGATCGTCACGAGACCGTCGCGCGCCTGTACCGAGGATACGTCGTCCTTCGACAGGCGCAGAACGAGTTCGATTTCGATACGACCGACACCAGGCACCGACGATTTCCCTTTTCCCATCTCTGGACCGCATTGGGCTACGTGTCCATCCGGGACTACCTGGGAGTTGACCCCGCGGCGCTGGAAAACGAGAACCCCGTTCCTGGCGACCGACTGCGGAGATTGCAGTACCTCATGGCGTGGCTCTTCGGAAGCCAGTCTCAGGGCATCGAGGCAGTGGTTCGTCGCCAGAACCCGGACCTTCGTCACCTTGCGCGCGCCCTTGAGGTTCAGAAAGGCGTGGACTTGCTGGAGGGCGGAAACTCGCTTTCCGTGGCGCTGGACGCTTCGCTCGGCGACGCTCACCTGTTCCGCACCGCGCTCACGAAGGCCGAAACAAGCGCCAGGGAAGCCATGCGTTTTGTTTCGACCGGGTTTAGGGGCGAGGAGGATCTGATGGAGACGGGGCGTAGTCTCCTTCGACAAGCGGAGTCACTCAACGCCCTCATGACGTCCGACGAGTCTTGATCGTAGACTCAAGCCTGGCGGCCGAGGAGAACGCCGACCTTCTCGAATGGGCCTGCGCGGCGGCTTCCAACGGCTACATTGCGTGGGCCGACGTGATCCGTCAGCTCCGGCTCACGATGTCCGAGGATGAAGCAGTTGCGACCTACCCGGAGCCCGGAGAGGGGGTGCCGGAGGAGGGGTGGCGAGACATCGAGCCCTTCGAGAGGCGTCTCGATGAGTGGGTGGAAGTTCTTTCGCACCGGGACCAGGCTTGCGGACCCGACGATTCGTACCCGTTTGAAATCACGCAGGACGGGCTTCAGCTTCGTGACGAGCCTTCCGCCGCATATCTGTTCCAGCTCCTCGTATCTCTCGGCATCACGGACGACCACGACGATGGAACCCCGGTCTACAAGCTGTTCGAGGAATTGAGTGCGGCGGCGGCCGGCCGGTATCTCGGTGACGGCAAGTCGACTGCGGTATTCGGATGGCCTCGGCAGGACCTCCCGGCGGGATTCCGTGACGCTGTCACGCACCTGGTCGATCTCCTGCGCGAAGGAGAGGCCTGCAAGAATCGGAAGAACTTGAATCAGTCCAACGATGATGGCCTGGATGTTTTGGCGTGGAGGGATTTCCCCGATCGGCGACCCTCGAAGCTGATACTGTTTGGCCAGTGTGCGGTCGGTCGGCGATGGAAGGAGAAGGCGCACGAACTGCGGCCGAAAAGCTGGTGCAAGAGGAATATCGCCGGAACGATCGCCGTGGACCCGATTCCGGCTTTCTTCGTGCCAAGGGCCTTGTCGGAAGACGACGCGGACGATGCCAGGGTCGATCAACTCCTGCTCGACCGTTGCCGCATCTCCTCACTGTGTGGGCGAACGTTGGATGATCCGCTTGAACAGCGTCTCCAGGACTGGATCGAAACCTCCCTGAAGTCGGGGCGTCATGGGGACTGCTAGCCCTCTCCGTTATCCGGGCGGGAAGTCCGCGATGGCGAGGCTTTTCAATCGCGTGCGGGTCGCCAATCGATTGCGAGACCGAGATTTCGCGGAGCCGTACGCGGGTGGAGCCGGGGCCGCGCTGACTCTGTTGTTCCGCGAGGAGGCGCCCGCAATCCACATCAACGATATCGATGAGGCTGTTTCGGACATCTGGTGGGCGGTTCTGGAGCAGACCGACCAGTTCTCCGAGATGATCCACACGGTACCGCTCACCGTGGACGAGTGGCGCCGTCAGCGTGCGATCTATCGCGATCCGGGGTCGGCGTCACGGCTGGAACGGGCGTTCGCCGCGTTCTATCTGAACCGCTGCAATCGCTCTGGAATCATCCGTAACGGGGGACCGATCGGCGGGATCGAGCAAGCCGGGAAATGGCGTCTCGATGCCCGGTTCAACCGGAAGGGGCTGGTGGAGCGGTGCCAACGAGTCGCTCGGCACGGGGCGCGGATCCGTTTGTCCGCGCAGGACGGGATCGAATTCGTTCAGAGACTCGCGAGCGACGGCGTGTTCTTCTTCATCGATCCGCCGTACTTCGGGAAGGGGCCGACGTTGTACCTGAATGCCCTCGATCCCCCGTATCACGCGGCGCTCGCCGAGGTTCTGCGAACGCTGAAAGACAGCCCGTGGGTCCTGACGTACGATGACTGCCCGGAGGTGCGAGCGCTCTACGAGGAGTGGGCGACGGTCAGGTCCTATTCTCTCCGCTACTCGGCCTCCAACCGCAGGCGTGGAGGAGAACTCTTGATCGCCCCTCGTTGGATGATCCTCCCCACCGACACCGGCTCGGCGTCGATTCGCTGGCATTCGGCTTAGGCTTCCGGCCGCCTCCTCAACAACGCCCGCAGGATCACACTCAAGCCCTACCGCTGGCCCCTTGCGGTTCGAGCGGCGCGTCCACGCCCCGGTTCCCGGTGTACACGGTCGCTCTTCGCGTCGTAGAGTTCGTGGGGCGGGAGGGGCTTACGCGCCGTCTGGGCCGCTTCACTGAGCGGGGTCAGCGCCGGGACGAGGCGCGTGCGGCCTCGCCCAAGGGCTGCACGTGCTTCCCGAAACCGCTGGTCCGCCAGCATTTCGAAAGCGGTCCTGCCCTCACGGGGCATAAACGACCCGCGCGGATGCCAGGATCGCCCTCCGGCGAATGTAGTTTCGGCTTTCCTCGATCCCGGCGCGGTTCACCAGATCGACTCTGCGGGCGAGCAACTCGGCTAGTTCCCGCTCCATCCCGGCGATTCCGAACAGACCCGGCGTTCGCTCCGTCCGGAAGCGGACCAGTACGTCGATGTCGCTCTCCGGCCCGAAGTCATTGCGCAGCACCGACCCGAACAGCGCCAGTTCCTCCACCTGCCAACGGTCGCAGAACGCCTTGATGACGTTCATGGGGACGCCTATCCGCGCCGCCAGCCGTTCCTGGTCTTCGACGGTTTCTGTCCCAGGTTGCACTGAAGCCTCCGCTACGCCAGATCTACGATCTTGACCGCCGAGCGCCCGTACTCGCCGAGGTCGACACCAAAGCTCGGTCGTTTCGGGCGAGGCATCAAGCGGGCGGACACGATGGCGGACGGGGATGAGCAGGTATCGTCTCGGTGGTCACCCGCGGCAGGGTCTGGCGTTCGGGTCCGGGGCCGTCTAAACGCAAGAGCCCCGAGGACGAAACGGCCCCGGGGCTCCTACCTCAGCGTCTTGCTGCGCCCGAAGGCCATGTGCAGTAGAGGACGACCTGAGGAATTACGTTCGGAGCATCGTCAAATCTCACCCAAAACGCAACTTGCGGAGTTATGCTATCCATCGGAAGCCTTCGAAGTGCGCTTTCAGCGGTCGAGATCGTGGATTTACCATTGAGAGGCGTGTGACATGAACGCGAGGAACGGCATGAGGCCGGTGCACCCGGGCGAAATCCTGCGCGAGGAACTCGACGAACTCGGGCTGTCGGCCAACGCGCTGTCCAAGGCGCTCGGCGTGCCGGTGAACCGGGTAACCATGATCCTCAACGGCCAGCGCGGCGTGAGCGCCGATACGGCGTTGCGGTTGGGCAGGTACTTTGGGACGACGCCGCGACTCTGGTTGAACCTTCAGAAGACCTGGCAGCTTCGCCGGGCCGAGATCGAGGCGGGTCGCGAGATCGCCGAGCAAGTCACACCTCGGCATGCGGTAGGTCGAAGCTCCACTGGTTCGAGGGCGCCCCGCTGAAGGCAATCGGGGAACGGTGGCCCACCTCGACAGACGAGGACACTTCACACTCAACGGATGAGGACGTAGGGAAATGAGAATCCACCTGACCAGCGTCTTAGTGGACGACCAACAGAAGGCGCTTCGTTTCTACACAGAGACGCTCGGCTTTCGGGTAAAGCACAACATCCCCATGGGAGAGCACGCCTGGATCACCGTGGTATCCGAGGAAGCTCCCGAGGGGACGGAGTTGCTGCTCGAGCCCGATGGCCACCCCGCAGTCCGTCCGTTCAAAGCTGCGCTTGTGGAGGACGGGATCCCCAGTGCCTCCTTCGCAGTCGATGACATCGAAGCCGAGCACGAGCGTCTCACGGCAAAAGGCGTGTGATTCGTGCAGCCGCCAACAGACCTCGGGAGTGTTACTGTCGCAGTTTTCGACGATTCGTGCGGCAACCTGATCCAGATTTCAGAGGAGAACCTTCAGGGAGGAACATGATGCTCAGGAACATCCTCGCCGCCATCGTCGGCTACATTGCCATGGCCGCCGTGCTCTTCGCACTCTTCTCGCTTCTGTGGCTGACGGTGGGGCCCTCGCGCGCCTTCCAGCCGGGTTCGTGGGAGGTACCCGGCGGCTGGGCACTCGGCTCGGGCGTGCTCGGGCTCGTGGCGGCGTACATCGGCGGACGAGTCTGTGCCAGGGTGGCGCACGATGCCAGGGCCGCCACGATACTGATCGCCATCGTGATCGTACTCGGGGTGGTGAGGGCCCTGATGCCGGTGGAGATGGCGGCGGGACCGCGCCCCGATGACGTGTCGATGATGGAGGCGACCGCGGGCGCCCTCCACCCGGCATGGTTCAACTGGCTCAACCCGCTGATCGGGGCCGTGGGCGTCTGGTTCGGATCGAGAAAGTTGCGCGCGTAGCAGTCCATTCCCGGGCTGCCGGAGTCGCGCCCGGCCTCGATCAGCAGGGACTCAATGGATGGCCGGACCGGCGATCTGCCGCTCGACCACGTCGAGGGATTCGAGTTGATGGCCGTGCAGGGAGTTTGTATCCTTCGGTACACGTCCGGCATACGCGCCTGACTAGGAAACTTGCTCCCCGCCCGACACGCCGAAAGGCCTCGGGCGGGGTTATTTTCTTAGTTCGAGAAACGGTCACGGGGCATAAACGACCCGCGTGGATTCCAGGATCGCCTTCCGGCGAATGTAGTTTCGACTCCCATCGATCGCGGCGCGGTTCACCAGATCGACTCTGCGGGCGAGCAACTCGGCCAGTTCCCGCTCCATCCCGGCGATCCCGAACAGACCCGGCGTTCGCTCCGCCCGGAAGCGGACGAGTACGTCGATGTCGCTGTCCGGCCCGAAGTCATTGCGCAGCACCGACCCGAACAGCGCCAGTTCCTCCACCTGCCAACGGTCGCAGAACGTCTTGATGGCGTTCATGTAACCCTCAGGCCCAGTTCTCTGAGCCATGCGTCAACCTGTCCGAAGGCGTCTTGCTGCCATTGATCCGCGGTGCGGTCGCCGAGCAGGTCGGCTTCCTCCACGAACCGCCTGGCGCTCGTCGGTCCAAAGTCTTCGACGTCACGGAACTTGTCGGCGATCAAACAGTAGCCTCGCCGTGCCGATGGTACGTCAAGAAGAGGTCTGGTTGCTTCTACAAGTGCGTCCATCCCATCCGGAAAATTCCGGATCGAATAGTAGATGTCATAGGCGTCCTTGCGTTTGAACCGATTGGCGATGGCGTAGCCTTTCATGGCCAGGAGGGCTGGAATCGACGCAACGGCGATACGAACGAGATTCCTGCCCCCATCGGGCATATCTCCTTCGATGGCGACCATCTGATAGAATCTGAGCGCCAGTTCGGCCCCATCGGCACGCTGGACGGCGAACTGGCTGATGAGCGGCGGCCTATTCTTTGCGATCTTCACGTCGCGCGGCATCAGGAAGTCGACGACTACGTCGATGTCGGGTTCGCCGTCCGTGGAGGGTACGGTGCGGACGAGCTGGAAACGCCGCAGACTCTCCCGTTGCTGGTAGCCGTGTGTCTGCGGGGCTTCGACAAGTCGAACGTATTCGCCGTCGCCCAGGGCGGAGGCGTCGAGACCGAGGTCTGCCGAGGATCTGGCCGATCTCGACCAACACGGACTTGACCGCCGCCGTCGTCCGGTCATCGTAGTCGCCGGCGGATTGAGGCTCCGTCACAGCCACGGAAAGCACCTCGAAGCCAAGTGGTCGGCCGCTTCACGATCCCGATCGTTGCCGTTCCAGAGATCGAGGTACGTGACGATCGGGCATGTGCAGAAGACGCTTGGCGCCGGCTCAACAGCGTCCTTGAGTAGACTCTCATCTTTCGGAATGCACACGGTAACATTTGCTCCTTTCTCGGCACGGGTCAGCTTCAACACCTCCTTCAACACCCGAGCGCCCGGTTCGTCGGCGTAGAAGTTGTGCGTGCCACCACGGAGGAAGGGCGCCAGCCATTGGGCGGCTGAATTCGACGAGTAGATTGCGCGCGGACGCTGTGGTTCCGAATTGAGCTTTCCCGACAGCCGCTCGTGGAGTTGCTTGCCATGGAAGAGCGTGTACCCGCTGATGCGGCGGCCAGTCGGCCTGCGGTATTCCTCGCGCCACGTCTTCAGTAGCGCATCCGGCTGGACGAGGATGACACCGTCCTTCTGCGTCTCGATCCATTCCCGCGCCAGCAGAGCTTTGCGAACGTTACTCACGTGGCCGAGGCTCGCGTCGGCCGCTTCCGCCAGTTCCGTTACGCGCCATGCCCGGGCAGTATCGCGAAGGAGCACCCGGAGAATCGCGGCCGCCTTCGGCGTGAACATCGATCTTAGAGCGCGGGTTGCGGACTTGGGCCTGTCAGCGACGGTCCGATCGATATAGACGTTATCGAAAGCGAGATGTGCGTTCCCGACCAGGTCCAGGTAAGCGACGTCGTGATCCATGCAGATCGACCGGGACTCGGGCGACAAGTATGGGCTCACGAGCATGGGGATCCATCGTTGGCCGGGGTCCCCGGGGGCGGACTCGCGAGCATGCGCCAGGTATCCCTTGAGCTGATAGACTGCGGAACGGACGAAACGAGGAGCACCGCTCCGCTTGACCTCGATGAGGAGGGCATAGGCCTCATCGCCGTGCTCGAACTCGATACATCCGTCTATGCGAGCGTGCCTTCCGAGCAGGTGCTCCTGGCGGACCGCACCGGCCTCCAGGTGCGGCACGTGTCCGAGCAGGTCGCGGGCCGCGTGCAAGGCGGCGATTCCTGGGTCGTTTACTGAATCATGGGTTTTCATCATACGCTGAAAATAGCGCCTACGGTGAAAAACATCAAGTGAATTTCACCCATATGGCGTTTTCAGCGTACCGGTGAAATGCCTCTCTCGAGAGAAAACCGGCGTCCTCCCGAGGCTGGCGCGCGATGGGAGACTACCGCCGACCGTCCCCGCGCGTCAGCGGGCTCAGGTAGTCCCGGTTTCCGAGCCCCAGTTTCCTGAGCGCGATCCCCGTCATGCACTCGTCCACCACCTGCTTGGCGTTGAGCACGGTCGTGTAGTCCGGGTCGACCAGCGCGTTGAGTTCGACGAGGTCGAAGCCCACCACGTTGTTCTCGGAGCAGAGCCCGCGGACGATGTAGAACACTTCCCGGGGCGTCAGCCCTCCCGGAACCGGCGTCCCCGTGCCCGAGGTGTAAGCCGGATCCATGACGTCGATGTCGAAGGAGATGTGCAGGTATTCGGGACCGTCGTTCGCCTCGTCGCCGATCGTGTCGCCCAGGAGTTGGGTGTTTTCCTCGCGTGCGAGCCAGCGCGTGAAGTCCGTAGCCTCGTTCTTCCAGCAGTCGCGCAGGTCCACGGGCTCGAGTCGCGCGAGGGCGTCGAACCTAGGCATCTTCTCGGTCATGGGTGACATCCCCCAGCTTCTCCGTTTGGGAAGGCTGCTTCGCGTTCGCTAGGCCCGGTTCGGGGATCTTCTCAACCCTAAGACTCAGGCCGGCATGAATCGCCCACAGCCGGCTGTCCCCGATTCGCCTCAGGACTCAATCGAAGAGCACGAGACCGAGAACACCACCACGGCCTTATCTCGTACACCAAGCCGCGCCAAGAGGAGAGGGGTTGACAACAACCTCGAACCCTTAGAAGTTCCAAAACTGGAGCCGGGAGCGGTGCCCGGAGAGGGTCTTCTTGATCCTTGGTGCCGCAACTGGCTCCCGTTTTTTAAGGAAGGGTAGGTTACTCCGCATAACGGAAATGATCTTTCCCCATCGTACGGATTCCCCAAAATCTCACGCCATCCTCATCCCAATCGAAGGTCTTCTGTCGGATGATGTCCGCATATCGCTTGATCGTCGCAAGGTAGGGGTCACCGCTCGGCTCCTGCCGATCAAGCCCCTGCTCGTAGTAGACTCTGAGAATGTAGGCGCAGAAGTCTGCTAGTTTGATACCCGGCGTGATCTCCGAATCCACAAACAACACCCCAGGCACGATCCGCGTCATCGCGCGGCCTTCTGCCGTACGGAAAAAGAAGCTGGAGAAGCACTTGTCGAGTCTGATGTTCTCGGAGGGAGAGCGCCCGTCGAAGACCACCGTCGCCATACGTCCGGTCTCCTTCCTCTCGATCAGGGTGTCGACCCTCTCCAGGATCCATCGGTGTTGGGTCTGGAGGAAGTCATCTCCGCGGTAGATTGGTCTGTCCGGGCGCTCCATCACCATAGCGAAGATCGTAACATCAAGGTTCCGGATGAGATCCATCACGGAGTCCGCGTACACACGTTTTGCGGGCCAGCGCCCCAATATCGCCTTCCGACTTAGGAAGGCGGTGGCTTTTCCTTCGCGCTCGTCGCGTCGGAGCGTCGCCGAACCGCCAATACTGGCACGGAAGTCTTCACTGAAACGATGGAGGGCTCCTGCAATGTGCCTCACATCCTCTCGTTTAAGGCATACGCCAACATCCACCGGTCGTGGGTGGTCGTTCGGATGTGGGTGGCCGGATTCATCGATGTAGACGAACAATGGCAGCCTCTCTTCTGAAGGCAAATGGGACATGTGAGTCTAGGAAAAGGGGGTCCCCTCCGGTGGCGGTCAAGATTGAGTTTTGATGTGGATCCGCGCGCCGGCATTTCCAGACCATCGCGTGTGCCGTGAATGCGGATTCCCGACGCATGCCGATCACCGATTCCAGTGCATGCCGATCGGTGATTCCGAGGCATGCCGATCAGTGATTCCGAGGCATGCCGATCAGTGATTCCGAGGCATGCCGATCACCCTGGAGTGAGCGAGTAGCGGTGCTGGAGAACCTGCTGTAGCGCCCCCCTCTTTCCCTTCTCGACGAGGTCCTTGAGACGGAGGAGGGAGAGGGTGTCGCGGAAGAGGTTGTCCATGCGCAAGTTCAGAGAACTGATGCGCCTGAAGTACGAGCTCGGGCGCAGCCACCGCGAGATCGCCGCCTCGCTGGGCGTCGCCAACAGCACGGTGAGCGACTACGCGGGCCGGGCGAGCGCGGCGGGGCTCTCCTGGCCGCTGCCTGAGGGGCTGGACGACACCGCTCTGGAGGCGGCGCTGTTCCCCTCGCTTCCGCCCTCGCGGGTTCCCCGCCCCGAGCCGGACTGGGACCGGGTGCACCGGGAGCTTCAGCGCCACAAGGGCGTCACGCTCAGACTGTTGTGGCGGGAGTACCGGACGGTGCATCCGGACGGCTACCGGTACAGCAGTCGTCCACGCCGCAGCATGTGGGGAAGCGCCGGCAGTCGACCGCACTCGCCGAGCTCGGCGTTAAAGAGCGCAGCGGCATCCGATAGGAGACCGGACGCCGCCAGGTTGCAGAACGCGTCGCTGTCAACGAGAAGACGCATCGGCGCTGGGAGGCGACCCAGGGACAATCACCCTCATGAGTTCCTGGTCACTCAGAGACGCGCCCTCCACGTCTACGAACCTCTCGAAGTACTGCCGTAGGATTCGGGTGGCTCCGGTTGCGAGGTACAGGGCTTTCGTGGCCCTGGTGGCAGTCGCGTAGTCGCCCGCCGTACGCACCCATGAGAAGATGATCGATCCCGCGTCGACGCCTGTTTCCCGCGCCGCCGCTGCGGCCTGAGTGGCCAGGTCCCTGAAGTTGCCAGGAGCGCTGGGGCTCGGCACAGGAATCGCGGCTTCGCCAACGAGCGCTCGGATCGCATACTCGTCTGCCAGTGCCTCCATTTCGTCGTCCTGCAGAATCTCCTCATCCTCATCGACCACCGGAGCATCAGGCGTGCAATCCCCCTTTGCGATGTGCCCAGCCTCATGGGCGATGCGGAAAGCGACCCGGCCCGGTTCGTCATGCCTGTGACCCAAGACGACGACGGGCCTGTCCTCGACCACCGCGGCAAGTCCCTGGAAACCAGGCGTCGGCAGCAGGTGGGCTGGAACAACGGGAATCCCTCGCGTCCACAGGTCTTCGACGATGGCGTCCAAGACTGAGCTACCGTCGAGACCCCGGATCTCTTGGCGCCACGCGAGTCCGTCGGAAGGGGGGGCCGTAGGTGCCGGCACCGGCTCCTTCAGGTTGCGCACCACGGCGCCGGCGATCCTCATCGCAGCGTGGATTGCTGGCGCCAGACGGTCGCGGCCGATGTCCCGGACGCACCGAAGTCGGGCCTCGGGGTATCCAAAGGGCTCCAGCGTTGTTTCGGGGTCGCTCACGGTCGACAGCGGGACTGCCAAGAAGCGGCCTACCCGGATCTCGATTTCGGGGAGGAGCTCGGGTTGGTTCACACAGCTCTGATCCCACCAATCGGGTAGCATCGCGGCAGAGACGAACTCGCTTCCGAAGCCTGCCTGACGGAGCCGACGAATCAGCAATGGTATGGATCGCGTTGCCAGATTACTCCTCCAATCGATGGTTTCGCCGAGATATCTGAGGGCACCAGAAGGCATCTGCCTTCTCGCGGGCCCAGAAATGTAACCTGACACGCTCACATCGGTCCCTCCGCGGCGATGGGGCCGTTCGAGGCACGATAACGACACCTTGGCCGGACAAATAAGCTAGATTACGATACGATCATGTCCGGTAATCGCGGGTGGAGGTGGTGCAAACCATGACGAGGAAGCGTAACCAGCACGTTGTCCCTACAAAGGACGGTTGGGCAGTCAAGCCCGCGGGTAGCCCGAAGGCAACGAAGGTGTTCGACACGCAACGGGATGGACACATATGGCCGGGATCCCTACCCGCCGCAGCGGTGAAGCGGTCAGCCGATGAGTGACACACGACCGTTCAGCCACATTGCTTTCTGCGGGACGGTGACGGATTGCTTGCCGGACGACGGGTTTCGTTCTCTGGCGGAACAGCTATCCGGCGCCGGTCAGGCTGGACCGTCTCCGAGCCTCGTCGTGGCTCTGGCGAGTGAGTTGCTGGGCCAAGACCGGCTCCGGCTTCCGAACTGGGTGGATACGGATACACGCTACCTGGTTGTGCTGGACGTGCCGGAGCAGGCGGTGCTTCGTCTCGCCTCGACGCTTCGACTCCACAAGCCGGATCAGCGGTTGCAAGTGTGCCGGGATCCTTCCGTCGTGAAGCGTCTGGTCATCGCGCTCAAGCGACCGGCCGCGTGGGAGGGCATCCTTGACGCTTATGTCCTCAAGGACTCTCTGGTGGTGGTCCTGGGGGACATGAGCGTATGGAAGTTCCCGGTCGGAAGGCTTCCCAAGGTCAGGCGGTTCGAGCCGGCCGTGGTCAGCCGGTTCGTGATCGATTCACCCGGTTCCTACCTGCATTGGCCCGATCGGGATGTGCACATGGGTCCGTCTCAGATGTTGCAGGCCGTGGATCCCATGCATCTGGCCGATGTGGAAATCCGCCGGTACGAGATGGAGAATGTGTCGCGGGCTCTCCGTGACATGAGGCATGAGCGGCAGCTGAAGCAGACGGAGATACCGGGGCTGTCGGAGAGGCACGTTCGGCGGTTGGAGAAGGAGGAAGTACGTCTCACGGTCGAGGCGGCGAACAAGTTTGCGGATGCGTTCGAACTGACGCTGTCGGAGTTCCTCGACGAACTGAGTGAGCGGATATCGGCTCTGCGGGAGGATGGGATAACGTAAGCGACCTCGTCGTTGCCCCGCAGCACTCCTCCGCCTCCGCCGCGAGCGATTACGCTCACGGCGGACCGCGTCGGTTGCGGGCCGTTGTTTGTGCGGCGGGTCCGGGCGGCGTTAGCGTCGGGAATACCAAACAGCTAACAGTCCGTGGTAAAAGTCGGGATGTTCCGCGCCGGCATTGATGGTTAGATTGTGGCCGGGACAGGAGTGGCCAGTCAGTCGGAGGTGGGCGATGGCGATGGGGCGGCGGAGGGGCGGGCGGCAGAAGGCGCTGTTCGTGGCTGCGGCGGGGATCCGGGCTCCGGGGCACCCGTTCTACCGGGCGCTGGACGGGATGCTGGCGGAGGCGGGCTTCGACGGGTTGTGCGAGGAGACGTGCGCGGCGTACTACGCGGAGCGGCTGGGCCGTCCGAGCGTGGCGCCGGGGGTGTACTTCCGGATGCTTGTGGTGGGGTATCTGGAGGGGATCGGATCTGAGCGGGGGATCGCGTGGCGGTGCGCGGAGTCTCTGTCGCTGCGGGAGTTCCTTGGCTACGAGCTGGACGAGAACCCGCCGGACCACTCGACGGTGTCGCGGACGCGGCGGCGCCTGTCGGCGGAGGCGCACGAGGCAGTGTTCGCCCGGGTGCTGGAGCTCCTGGAGGAGAGCGGGCTGTTGAGCGGCAAGACGCTGGGGATCGACTCGACGACGCTGGAGGGGAACGCGGCGCTGCGGTCGATCGTGCGGCGGGACACGGGGGAGGGATACCAGCTGTTCCTGGAGGGTCTGGCGGAGGCGTCGGGGATCGAGACGCCGACGAGGGCGGACCTGGCGAAGCTGGACCGGAAGCGGCCGAGGAAGGGGAGCAACGAGGACTGGGAGCACCCGCACGACCCGGACGCGCGGATCACGAAGATGAAGGACGGGCGGACGCGCATGGGCCATAAGCTGGAGCATGCGGTGGACATGAGCTCGGGGGCGGTGTGCGGGCTGACGGTGCAGCCGACGACGGGTGGCGACTGCGCCTCGCTGCCGAAGACGCTGGGGGAGGCGCGCGGGCAGCTGGAGCGGGTGGGGGCGGAGGTTCGGGAGCTGGTGTGCGACAAGGGCTACCACTCGAACGCGACGATGAAGCGCCTGGCGGGGCTCGGAGTGCGGAGCTACGTGAGCGAGCCGAACCGGGGTCGTCGGAGCTGGAAGCGGGACCGGGCCGCGCAGAAGCCCACCTACGCCAACCGGCGCCGGATCCGAGGCGCTCGTGGCAAGCGCCTGCTGAGGGCGCGGGGCGAGAAGCTGGAGCGCGCCTTCGCCCACATGCTCACCACCGGCGGCATGCGCCGGACGCACCTGCGCGGGCACGAGAACATCCGCAAGCGGATGCTGGTGCACGCGACCGGGTTCAACCTCGGGCTCCTGATGCGGCACCGGTACGGCTACGGCACGCCGAGGAGTCTTCAGGGCAGACGTGCGTCCACGCTTCAAACGGGAGGCCTCCGGGTCGCTTTTTCGGCCCTTTTCCGGCCGAAATCGCGCGTTTTCGGCCACCCGGGACCCGTCGAGGCCCGGATATCACTCCGACGACGCCCCGGCCGCGTCGGCGCAACAGTCCGCCGACACTTTGCCGAGGTCATATTCCGTGGCCCGCAGCGCGCTTTTGCCACGGCCTGCTAAGGAGGAGGCGACGATGAGGACCGTTGTTGGGTTGCGCGAGCTAGCCAATCTGGAGCAAGTGACCGACTTCCCGCGCCTGCATCTCCGGGCGTTGGCGCGGATTGCCGCACAGGACAGGTGGTACGGCGTCCACGTCGCCGCCGGACTTGGCGACGTGGCGCGGCACCTGACGCCGCCGGAGGTGATGCGGCTGACGCCGATCGCGACGCTTTGGCGGCGGGTGGCGTCCAAGATTGACGGGATGGCCGACTACTACCGGGGGCATCCCGAGTTTGGCGGATGGTGTGAGGATGCCTCCGCCGCGATCCGGACGGCACTGAGGCCGACCGACGGCGTGGCCTAACGTCCGGCGGCCGTCAAGCCATCGTTAGGGAATTATATACTTAGCTTGATTTCCTCGAAGAGATGGAATCCAGCACATCGCGGACGTGTAGGAGATCCTGTTGGGCCTCTTCATATCCGGGAGCTCCGCGCCGGACACGTCCAAACGCCTGCCACACCTCGTCGAATCGGACACAGACGGCCTTGGTCACGGCCCCTCGCACCCATCCGGGTACATCCCACTTGTTGCTGTCGATCGTGTCGTTGACAAACCTGCGGAGCGTTCGGGTTCCGTATGTGTCACCTTCGCCTCGCGTTCTCAACGTCTTCAGGACGCCTTTGACAAGAATGTCCTCCACCGTCTTTCGTCTCCCTCTCCTTTGGCCGACATC
Organism: Candidatus Palauibacter sp.; assembly: GCF_965216145.1. Lineage (GTDB taxonomy): Bacteria > Gemmatimonadota > Gemmatimonadetes > Palauibacterales > Palauibacteraceae > Palauibacter. The sequence continues at coordinate 1,053,279 of NZ_OZ244149.1, read as the reverse complement.
CGTTTCACGCTGTAAGGATGTCTCCCTTCATGGATGCTTCTTCCGCCGGACATTCTCGAGGAGATGGAATTATGACGTTCGCTCCCGCAACTGCGTATTCCGACGAAGCCGACCCCCGGTTCCGACAAGCTGATCGGTGACTCCGATCACCTTGGAGGAGCGGAGGTCCATAGCGGGGCCGGGGTGTCGGGGTTAGGGTCTGAGTCTACCGGCTTGTACCGGTCTTCGTCGAGTCGTAGAGTCTCCTGACGCCCTTGTGGCGCTGAAGCTCCCGGTGCACCTCGTTCCCAGTCCGGCTCGGGCTGGGGAACCCGCGAGGGCGGAAGCGGAGGGAACAGCGCCGCCTCCAGCGCGAGTGTCGTCCAGCCCCTCCGGCAGCGGCCACGAAAGCCCGGCCGCCCTTGCCCGGCCCGCGTAGTCGCACACCGTGCTGTTGGCGATGCTCAGCGAGGCGGCGATCTTGCGGTGGCTGCGCCCGAGCTCGTACTTCAGCGCATCAGTTCTCGGACCTTGCGCATGGACAACCTCTTCTGCGACACCTCTCCCTCCTCGTCTCGGAGGACCTCCGCCGAGAGGGGAAGAGGGGGGCGCTACAGCAGGTTTTCCAGCACCGCTACTCGTACCGATACCGAGACGCCACAGGGCTTCGTCCTGTCCCGCACGAAGGACGGGGCAACCGTCTACACCAGCGAGCACGGAGGCTACTGCGGTCTCCCGAGCCACGAGACCGTCCGACACTCAGTCGGGGAGTACGTCCGGGAGCAGGCGCACACGAACGGGGTGGAGAGCTTCTGGGCCCTGCTGAAGCGAGGGTACCACGGCGTCTACCACGACATGAGCGTCAAGCACCTCCAGCGGTACGTCGACGAGTTCGCGGGACGCTACTCGATTCGGAATGCCGACACGATCCGGCAGATAGAAGTCGTCGTGGTCCGGCTCGTCGGGCGGCGGCTGCTGTTCCGAGTGTTGACGGGGAAGGCGGAGGCGTAGGGAGGGAGTAGCGTCATCGTGGCCTCTCGGCTAGGATCTCCGGCTCGATTCGTGTTCGGCAGGAGGAGGAGGTGCGATGGGTAAGAAGAAACCCCCGAAAGCACGTGAGCAGCGGGTTCTCGAACGTGTCAGAAGAGCTACCGTCGGAGTGGCGCTATCCAAGCGTGAAGGCGATCAAGTTAGCTTGACTCTTGAAGGTACCGGGTTCTTCATAGATGACCCTTCCGGGGTGGTATTGACGGCACGGCATGTCCTCGACGCCATCGAGCAGAAGACGACCGAGGAGGCGGCGAAATGGGCCGGATACACGCTCGGTGTGTTGATCTACCGACCGGGGGACGGTACCCAGTTCGATCTCTCGTTCACCCCTGTTCTTCAGGACGCCAGGAATCCGGGCCATGACGTGGCTGCACTCAGGATCGGGGAACAGCCGGTCCCTCCGACCTGTTTGCGGCTGGGATACAATCTGGAGCCCCGGGAAGGGGTCATGGCGGGTACCTGCGGATGGCCTCACGGGTTCCGCCCGGATGAGATCGGCCCTGCGAGTACGTTTCTGATGGGCCCCATCAGCGGTGTACTACCGTTACCGGAAGCTCCGGCTCATGCTCGTACCGGGTACATCCTGCAGATGCCCGCAACCCAAGGAAACAGCGGGGGTCCCGTGTTCATCCTCAATACAGGTGTGGTCTTCGGTGTAGTAGAGGCGAAGATCTCTGCGAATGAGTACGTCACGGGTCTTACGAAGGCGCAGTCTATCCAATTTGCGCGAGGCGTTGCCAAGATCGCCGGCGATGGGGAAGAATAAAAGGGGTTCCCCGTGGGACTGGCAGAAGGAGGAAGGCATGAGTACGAAGAAGCGCAGGAAGAAGGATGAAGGCGGGAAGAGTGAGGGAGACTCGGCGACGCAGACGATACGATACGATACGTCTGGAGCTGAGTCATTCGAGTTTCGTGCCGGCGATCCTCGCGTGCAGATACATCGACGCACCAAGGAGGAGATTGCGGAGGCGGAACGGCGGTTTACCATCCAGGCTTACTGAAGCCTTCGGCGTCCCCATCTTCGAGGAGTACTGGTAGGGCGTCGGTTATCTCGGGCGGCTTGTACAGGTACGGTAGTCGCCTGACACCCGGCCTCGCCGAGGTCAGCGCTTCAGGCTGCGGTCTGCACCTCATTCTTGGCTGACTTCTTCCGGGTGCGGGGCTGCCGGGTCCCCTTCTTGAACACCTGGTAGGGCGTCCGCCCCTCCATGCCGCGGCCGCAGTGCGGATGGTTCCGGTTGTAGGTCTCGATGTAGGCGTCGAGATCGGCCTGCATCTCGTCGACGGACTCGTACCAGGTCGTTCGTCCCTACACCCTCAGGTGCTCGTCCAGGAGCGTGCGGTGGAAGCGCCCGATGTACCCGTTCGACTGCGGCCGGCCCACCTTCGTCTTCCGGTGTCGATCTTCTCGAGCTGGAGGAACAGCTCATAGCAGTCCGTGGTAAAAGTCGGGATGTTCCGCGCCGGCATTGATGGTTAGATTGTGGCCGGGACAGGAGTGGCCAGTCAGTCGGAGGTGGGCGATGGCGATGGGGCGGCGGAGGGGCGGGCGGCAGAAGGCGCTGTTCGTGGCTGCGGCGGGGATCCGGGCTCCGGGGCACCCGTTCTACCGGGCGCTGGACGGGATGCTGGCGGAGGCGGGCTTCGACGGGTTGTGCGAGGAGACGTGCGCGGCGTACTACGCGGAGCGGCTGGGCCGTCCGAGCGTGGCGCCGGGGGTGTACTTCCGGATGCTTGTGGTGGGGTATCTGGAGGGGATCGGATCTGAGCGGGGGATCGCGTGGCGGTGCGCGGAGTCTCTGTCGCTGCGGGAGTTCCTTGGCTACGAGCTGGACGAGAACCCGCCGGACCACTCGACGGTGTCGCGGACGCGGCGGCGCCTGTCGGCGGAGGCGCACGAGGCAGTGTTCGCCCGGGTGCTGGAGCTCCTGGAGGAGAGCGGGCTGTTGAGCGGCAAGACGCTGGGGATCGACTCGACGACGCTGGAGGGGAACGCGGCGATGCGGTCGATCGTGCGGCGGGACACGGGGGAGGGATACCAGCTGTTCCTGGAGGGTCTGGCGGAGGCGTCGGGGATCGAGACGCCGACGAGGGCGGACCTGGCGAAGCTGGACCGGAAGCGGCCGAGGAAGGGGAGCAACGAGGACTGGGAGCACCCGCACGACCCGGACGCGCGGATCACGAAGATGAAGGACGGGCGGACGCGCATGGGCCATAAGCTGGAGCATGCGGTGGACATGAGCTCGGGGGCGGTGTGCGGGCTGACGGTGCAGCCGACGACGGGTGGCGACTGCGCCTCGCTGCCGAAGACGCTGGGGGAGGCGCGCGGGCAGCTGGAGCGGGTGGGGGCGGAGGTTCGGGAGCTGGTGTGCGACAAGGGCTACCACTCGAACGCGACGATGAAGCGCCTGGCGGGGCTCGGAGTGCGGAGCTACGTGAGCGAGCCGAACCGGGGTCGTCGGAGCTGGAAGCGGGACCGGGCCGCGCAGAAGCCCACCTACGCCAACCGGCGCCGGATCCGAGGCGCTCGTGGCAAGCGCCTGCTGAGGGCGCGGGGCGAGAAGCTGGAGCGCGCCTTCGCCCACATGCTCACCACCGGCGGCATGCGCCGGACGCACCTGCGCGGGCACGAGAACATCCGCAAGCGGATGCTGGTGCACGCGACCGGGTTCAACCTCGGGCTCCTGATGCGGCACCGGTACGGCTACGGCACGCCGAGGAGTCTTCAGGGCAGACGTGCGTCCACGCTTCAAACGGGAGGCCTCCGGGTCGCTTTTTCGGCCCTTTTCCGGCCGAAATCGCGCGTTTTCGGCCACCCGGGACCCGTCGAGGCCCGGATATCACTCCGACGACGCCCCGGCCGCGTCGGCGCAACAGTCCGCCGACACTTTGCCGAGGTCATATTCCGTGGCCCGCAGCGCGCTTTTGCCACGGCCTGATAGGGGTGCCGGTCCTCGCGCCCGCAGTACTCCCGCCCGTTGTCGCTCAGCACCGTCTGGATCTTCACCCCGTGTTCCTCGAAGAGGGGCAGTACGTGGCTGTTCAGGATCTGGACGGCGGTCACCGGCCTCTTCGAGGTGTAGAGCCGCGCCCACACGTAGAGGCTGAAGCAGTCCAGCACCGTCTGGATGTAAACCTTGCCCACGCCCTGGGCGGGGTAGCTCGGATGCCCCCCGCCGCCTTCTCTTGCCAAAGCCACATGTTTCGAGGTGACGCGGGTGGTGCCATAACGGCGCGACGCACAGCCATTAAAGAACCGGGAAAGGGATAGGGGCGGAACAATCCGGGGAACCGCCGAGCTTGAATTCACGGCGGCGACTCCAGACCGTGAGGCGCCGGATCCAACTCCGGCTCCCGGGGGGGGCGCAAAAGGGGAGGCTCGAGTCACGGCGTCCCGGGGTTCGCCGGTCGCGACGTTTGCTGTATACTGCCGACGGGGCTGACCCGAAGCCCGGCGAGGCCGATCCACCGCCAAGGCATCCAAGGCTATGATCACAGGCGAACTCAAGGCCAAGGTTGACAACATCTGGAACACGATGTGGTCCGGGGGCATTTCGAACCCACTCTCCGTCATCGAGCAGCTGACCTACCTCCTCTTCATCAAACGGCTTGACGAGCTGCACACGCTGAAGGAGAGCAAGGCCGCACGCACCGGCAAGCCCATCGAAGAGCCAATCTTCACTCCCGATCAGGACGCCATTCGCTGGTCTCGCTTCAAGGAGACCGCTCCCGAGACGATGTTCGAGACCGTGCGCGACGAGGTGTTCCCCTTCATGAAGGCCCTGGGGCAGAGCGGGGAAGCCGATGCCGAGAGAAGCTCGACGTACGCACACCACATGAGGGACGCCCTCTTCATGATGCCCGCGCCCCGCGTGCTGGCGAACGTGGTGGATCAGCTCGATGGCATCGACATGGCCGACAGCGACACCAAGGGCGACCTATACGAGTACATGCTCGGCAAGATAGCGAGCGCCGGGCAGAACGGGCAGTTCCGCACCCCGCGTCATATTATCAAGCTGATGGTGGACATGGCCGCGCCGACGCCTAAGGACGTCATCTGCGACCCGGCCTGCGGCACGGCGGGCTTCCTTATCGCCGCTGCCGAGTATCTGGTCGAGCACGATAGCGGGACCATCTACAAGGACGCTGCCGCCCGCCGCCGCTTCAACGAAGGCACGTTCCACGGCTACGACTTTGACAGCACCATGCTGCGCATCGGCAGCATGAACGTGCTGCTTCACGGCGCGGAGAATCCGGACGTCCGCTACCGGGACTCGCTGGCGCAGGCCGACGATGACGATGCGGAGAAGTACTCGCTCATTCTCGCCAATCCGCCGTTTGCGGGAAGCCTCGACTACGAGTCCACCGCCAAGGATCTACAGCAGATTGTCAAGACGAAGAAGACCGAGTTGCTGTTCCTCGCCCTCTTCCTCCGCCTTCTCCAGACAGGCGGCCGCGCCGCCGTCATCGTGCCCGACGGCGTGCTTTTCGGATCGAGCAAGGCGCACAGGACCCTGCGCAGGATTCTGGTCGAGGAGCAGAAGCTCGACGCCATCGTCTCCATGCCCTCTGGCGTCTTCAAACCCTACGCCGGGGTCTCCACCGCCATCCTGCTCTTCACCAAGACCAACTCCGGCGGCACAGACCACGTCTGGTTCTACGACATGCAGGCGGACGGCTACTCGCTGGACGACAAGCGCACGCCGCGACCGGAGAAGAGCGACCTTTCCGACATTCTCGCCCGCTGGCAGAACCGCGAGGCGGAGCTCAAGCGGGCGCGGACGGATCAGAGTTTCCTCGTGCCCAAGGCCGAGATCGCGGGCAACGACTACGACCTCTCCATCAACCGCTACAAGGAGGTGGTATACGAGGCGGTGGAGTACAACCCGCCGAAGGTGATCCTTGGGCGGCTAGCGGCGTTGGAGGAGGACATTGCGAAGGGACGTAAGGAGTTGGAGGGGATGCTAGGATGAAGGTCGTAGCCGTCCGCGACATCAGCAAGCAGGTTCGTGGCGTGACATATGCCAAGAGTGACGCCAGCGCAGTCCCAAGAAGTGGCTACTCGCCCATATTGCGGGCCAACAACATTGGAGAACACGGACTGCTTCTTGAAGACTTGATTTTCGTACCGAACACCAAGATCTCTCAGAAGCAACGAATTGTCCCGAATGACATCGTTGTGGCAGCATCAAGTGGCAGTATCTCCGTCGTAGGAAAGACGGCGCAAGCGCGGATAGGATTCGAGGGCGGGTTTGGCGCATTCTGTAAAGTGCTGCGCCCGGGGCCTGATGTCGACCCCCACTACTTCGGCCACTACTTCAGGACCTCCCTCTACCGGCACGTCATTTCCAGACTGGCTGCTGGGGTCAATATCAACAACCTGAGAAACGAGCACCTGGACAACCTCCAAATCCCACTCCCGCCCCTTGCCGAGCAGAAGCGGATCGCGGAGATTCTGGATGCGGCGGACGCGCTGCGGGCCAAGCGCCGCGAGGCCCTCTCCGAGTTCGATACTCTGCTCCAATCCACCTTCCTCGACATGTTCGGCGACCCGGACACGAATCCGATGAGGTGGGAGAGTAGGGCCTTTGGAGACATCACCGCGGCCAAGAAGCTCGGATTGGTGCGGTCATCGAAAGAGTTCGGCTGGGATTTCACGATCCCCTATGTTCGAATGGATGCCGTGACGGCCACTGGGGAGTTTCTGCCCGATAAGGTGCAACGTACGGAAGCGGATGAGCGGGAGTTGAAGGACTATCGTTTGAAGCCCGGGGACTTCCTCTTCAACACTCGGAACTCGAAGCAGTTGGTTGGGAAGGTGTGTGTCTTTCCGGGACCTGAAGGCTGGCTCTTCAACAACAACCTCATGCGGATCCGATTCTGCGTAGAGGTCGAGCCCACGGTGATCGCGATGCAGTTTCGCTTTGGACGGGTGCAGCGCGAACTAGAGAAACGGAAAGCAGGCACGACAAGCGTATTCGCCGTCTATTGGAAATCCCTACAGACGCTTCCGATCCTGGTCCCACCCTCAGATCTGCAACGCCGGTTCGCCACCATCGTCGAGTCCGTCGAGCAACAGAAGGTCCGGCAACAAGCCCACCTCGCTGAGCTCAACACCCTTTTCGCATCTCTTCAGTCCCGCGCCTTCAGAGGCGATCTCTGAGCCACGATGGAGATCTCCGCGAACTTCGACTTCCTGAGGCAGGAATTCCTTCATGTCGCGGAGAGTGCGACCTACGCTGAGCGGCACGTCTACGGTGACCCTCGGGCCTCTTGCTTCCACGCCCGGCATGCACTTGAGCGCCTGCTCAAGCGCATCTGCAGGGTCGAGAAGGCTTTGAAGCCACCGAAGGTCACGAACCTGGACGGCTACATCAGCGATCCTGCCTTCCGCGAACTCGTGCCGAACGTGGTGTGGCAGAAGGCCGAATTCATCCGGCAGGCGGGTAACGTGGCGGTCCACGGTAACAAGTCGCCGGCACCTGAGAAGGCGATGGATGTCCTGCGCGAGCTTTATCACGTTCTCTACTGGACGGGTCGCACCTACCTGCGAAAGGGAGCTGAGAACCTCCAGGGAAGGACCTTAGACGAGTCCCTCATTCCCAAACCGGACGCCCCGGAGGCTCGGGCCAGCCTCGCCGAACTGGAGGCCGTCACGGCACAGCGAGACGTGGCCGAGGACGCACGTGCGGACCTGGAAGGTGAGGTGGAAGTCTTGCGCGAACGGCTCGCGGCTATCAAGGCGGAAAACGAGGCCGTCCCCGAGACCCATGACTGGAACGAGGAGAAGACCCGGCGCCTGCTGATCGACTTAGCGCTCCACCGGGCGGGCTGGCGGCTCGACTCGAAACACGACCGCGAGTACGAAGTCACTGGGATGCCGAACGAGTCGCGGATCGGCTACGCGGACTACGTCCTGTGGGGAGACGATGGCAAGCCACTAGCCGTGGTCGAGGCGAAGAAGACTACGGTGGATCCGGAGGAGGGGCAGCAACAGGCGAAGCTCTACGCAGACTGCCTGGAGGCAATGCACGGGCAACGGCCGGTTATCTTCTACACCAACGGCTACAAGACCCGCCTCTGGGACGACCTGTTCTATCCACCACGCACCGTCGCCGGGTTCTACAAGAAGGACGAACTGGCATCTCTGATCGTGCGCCGAGCCCAGCGAGAGGCATTGGACGTGGCGCAGGTAAGGGGCCGGATAGTAGATCGCTATTACCAGAAGCGGGCGATCGGCAGCATCGCGGAGCAGTTCGCAAATGCGCGGCGCAAGGCGCTCCTGGTGATGGCCACCGGCAGCGGCAAGACCCGGACGGCGATCGCGCTGGTGGATCTCTTGCAGCGGGCGGGGTGGGTGAAGCGAACGCTGTTCCTGGCCGACCGGGTGTCGCTGGTGAACCAGTCGGTAAGCGCGTTCAAAGCGCATCTGCCGGAATCGAGCCCGGTGAACCTGGTGACCGAGAAGGACAGGGTCGGTCGGGTCTACGTCTCCACGTATCCGACGATGATGGGACTGATCGACGAAGCGGAGGGCAACGAGGCCCGGTTCAGCGTCGGGCATTTCGACCTCGTAATCATCGATGAGGCGCACCGCTCGGTCTACCAGAAATACGGAGCGATCTTTCGCTACTTCGACTCGCTGCTCGTCGGGCTGACCGCGACACCACGAGAGCAGGTGGATCGGAACACCTACGCACTCTTCGATCTGGAGCCGGGCGTTCCCACGGACGCCTATGAACTGGAGACTGCTGTGGCGGATGGCTTCCTCGTGCCGCCGCGCGTACAGCAGGTGGATCTGAGGTTTCCACGTGAGGGCATCGACTACGACGCCCTGAGCGAGGAGGAGAAAGAGCAGTGGGAGAGCCTCGACTGGGGCGATGACGTGGACCCCGACGCTCTTCCGGACAGGGTCAACGCGTCCGCGATCAACAACTGGCTCTTCAACGAGGACACGGTGGACAAGGCGCTACGGCACCTAATGCAGCATGGCCACAAGGTCGATGGCGGTGACCGGCTGGCCAAGACCATCCTGTTCGCTCGCAATCACGAACACGCAGAGTTCGTCGAGAAACGGTTCGACCGGCACTACCCGCAGCACGCGGGACACTTCGCCCGCGTCATCGACCATTACGCGAAGTACGCGCAGAGCCTTATCGACGACTTCTCGCAGAAGAACAAGGCTCCGCATCTCGCAATCTCGGTGGACATGCTCGACACCGGTATCGACGTGCCCGAGGTGGCGAACCTGGTCTTCTTCAAGCCGGTCTACTCGAAGATCAAGTTCTGGCAGATGATCGGACGTGGAACGCGGCTCTGCCCCGACTTCTTCGGACCGGATGAGGACAAGCAGGATTTTCGCGTATTCGATTTCTGTTTCAACTTCGACTTCTTCCGCGAGAACCCGGATGGGATCGAGGCGGGTGCCGGAGTGCCGCTCGGCACCCGGCTCTTCCGCTCTCGCGTCCAGCTCCTGTCCCATGTCCAAACGACGCCTGCCCTCGACCCGGACATGAAGATCGCGGGCTCGCTGACCGATGAACTTCACGGCCAAGTGGCCGCGATGAACCGCGAGAACTTCATCGTGAGGATGCACCTTGAGGCGGTGAACCACTTCCGTGACCGGAAGGCGTGGGAGCGACTCAGCGACTCCGACGCTCAGACACTGGAGCTGGAGATCGCTGGACTTCCGAACGAGATCGAGACGGACGACATCGAGTCACGGATGTTCGATCTCACCGCGCTTCGTATGCAGCTTGCCCTGGCCGAGGGCAACGAGACCGTCTTCGAGAGTCATCGGCGACGGGTCGTCGAGATCGCCATGCTGCTCGAAGAGAAGAGCACGATTCCCGCGGTGAAGACTCAGCTCGGCTATCTGGCTGCCGTACAGGACACCGATTTCTGGGAAGGCATCGTTCTCGGTGGCATCGAGGACCTGCGGCTACGGCTGCGGGGGATTGTCCCCTTCCTCGACAAGAAGAAGCGCAAGATCGTCTACACGGACTTCCAGGACGAGGTTGTGGAGGTCCGAGAAAAGCGGGCGTTCTACATGCCGAAGATGACCGGGGCTCAGTACGAGAAGAAGGTCGAGGAATACCTCCGCAATCATCTCGATCATTTGGTCATCCGCCGGCTGAGAACCAACCAACCGCTCACGGATGCCGACCTGAAAGGGCTGGAATCAACCTTGGTCGAGATCGGCGAAGAGGATGGGGAAACGCTGTTTTCCGGGCTTCTTGCGCGCAGCGAGTCGCCATCGCTCGCTCATTTCGTAAGGAGTTTGGTGGGGTTGGATCGAACGGCCGCGCAGGCCGCCTTCTCGGGTTTTCTGGCCGACCGGAGCCTCACATCTTCCCAGATCCGCTTTATCGAAATGGTGATTGACCAGCTCAGCGCCCGAGGGGTCATCGAAGCCTCGGCGCTCTACGAGCCACCGTTCAGCAACCTGCACGCGGAGGGGCCGGACGCGCTCTTTGACGGCAACGTGGAGGTAATCGAGGGTGTTTTCGAGGTGCTCCGGCAGGTCAATTCAGGACTGGTTGCTTAGCCGATCTTAGGGCACCGTGATCCACGGCAAAAGAATCGTCCACGCTCACAGCAGAACTGCACGACAGCCCCGTGCTTCCTGTCAGAATGTTCCCCGGAACCGATGGCGTCGAGATCATGATGCGCGTTCCCGATCTCAGCTGTGCGGAGTACCGTCTCAATCACTCCGTGTTCCACGGATTAGCGGAAGGACCCGAAGGACACACGTGAAGGTTGTCGGCGCACTCGATGGAACGGCTGAATGACCACAATTCACACTACACCAGTGCTGCCAAAGCCGGATGGTGGGGGTAGTCCTGAAGTGCCGTTCTGACTAAGCTCTCTCTGGAAATGCTTGCGCCGCCACCGCCGCGACGGAGTGTGCGTAAAGCCTTGAACCAGACCGCCCGCCCCGTGTCGCTCAGGTGCAAACGAGACGGATCGCCGCCTGCTCGTGCCCAAACCTCCTGATCCATCGGTCCCGATGGATAAAGATCCGGCATCAGACGTTCGAGTTGCTCCCAGATTCCAAGCACAGCACTCGACGTTGCGTCGGTCGAGATCGCTTTGATTCCACCTCTGTCGAGTGCAACAGGGAAATTATCTTCCAAGCCACTTGCCTTAAAAATCGGATGCTGGCGTCCCGGCAAAGCGCGTTTCACCATCTCGGCGACGTGGTTGAATATCTCAAAGACCCGAATCACACCGTCCCCGCTCGTCCGTCCCTCGCCGCGCAACGCCTCAAGGAGTTTAGACGTAAACACGCTGTTTCGAGCGCTATCGAATACGTGGGAGACTTCGTCCGCTCGGCATGACGCAAATAAAACTCGACCGGTGCCCTCCGCCAGCCGGATCAGTGATTTCTCGCTGTAGCCAACCACCAATGATTCCGTTCGTTCACTATCCTTGAGCCTGCCCGCACCTCCGGAATTGCACGCATCTATCAGGACGAGTAGACGTTCCGCCGAGATTCGCCGAAGCGCCAAAGAGAACTCTGTTTCTGACAGGCTCGTCGTATCTGGCGCTCGCATGTCGAATTCCACTGGCAACAAGGCGCTTTGAGGGTCGGCAGGATCCCCAAGGCGTGTGCCGTGACCAGAGAAAAAGATGACTACGGAGTCATTCGGTCCACTAGCCTTAGCTACGGAATCCAGTGCAGTCCTGATGCGCGCTAGCGTTGCGTCCCCGTCGAGAAGCAAGTGTACGTTATTTGCCCGATATCCGCAGTAGGCATCGGATGTCAGAATCTCTGCGACATCGCGGGCGTCATTCGTAACCGCATCTGGTAATGGATACGCGTTCTTGTAACGCGCAACTCCGATGACAACGGCATGTCCCGCTGTGAAACCTCTCTCTGCCGTTAGCAGCGTGGAAGAAATGTCCTTCATGCCCTTTTCCTTCCAGGTTTGTATAGGTCATTCACTGTGAGATCCAGTTAGGCCTTCCCACGGAAGAGAGAATTTCTGGCCAGATGGAGGAGCTGCTGGTTGTTGGGAAAATCCTCCCTCATTTCAGCCAAGAGAGCGGAAGGGGTGGGCTGCTTCCCATTCTGCATGTCCCGCATTCCTTGCCTCCATCGCATCCGCCCGGAGAGGGCCGACGGGAGATCAGCGTCGTTCCCGCCTGCACGCTCCCACAATCCGTGATGGTCCGGACCGCTAGGGTAGAGGGTGGCAGCCAATGACTCTAGGGCCTGCCATTTCTCCGAATCCGAGACTGGTGTCAAACCGAGGGCAAGTCGGTTCCAAAAACCGACTATGTCATAACACGCGCGGAGCGTGGGTCTTAGGTCTTGTCGGCCGGATCTATATCGCTCGGCCATATCTGCCGCCGCTTGCCGCCATTCACGTTCTAGTATTAGCCGGCCGATTGCTTCGGCATCGGAGGCCGTCAGGGCTCTTGTGCGCTGCATCACGTTGCCGATCAATCCGAGGAATCGGTGCTCGTCGTACCCATAAAGCGCAGTGACAATTCCGACGATCGCGCCAATGCGATCAGGGATCAGCGCATCCACGGTTGGATCGAAGCTGTCGCTCTCAAGGATCGCAGATTGTATCGTACCTTCAGGGACAAACGGCGCGCCGGTTCTGGACGCCTCCCGGAGCCACCCGCTCGTGGTCGCGGCGACAAGATTGTTGAACGGGACTCCACTAATGCGCGACCATACCTCCGGCCTGCGGGGATAGATCCCAAGGTCGCCGAGCGGAGTGTTCGACAGTAGCGCGATGAGCGATGTATCTGCTTCGTCCCCGTCCAGCATGCGGTCGAGTATCAGATGAAACGCGGCCTCTGGATCGGCGGGTCCTTGCCAAGACTTAGGGTCGATGGCAAGAGCTTCACGCCACACCGCCTGTGCCTTGGGGCATGAAATGTCCACGTCGACCAATAACGTGGGCCTCTTGGCGACCGCTTCTCCGGCAAGCTGCCGCATACGGGGGTCGTCGATCTCGAGCCCGCACTCGACGACTTCCGCTGCATGGGCATTGCGTAGAGCCGACCGTAGACCTGCGAGGACTGATGGATCGGTATCGACGGCAGCTTGCTGGCGCGCGGCATCGAAAGGAGAGCAACTGGCTGACAAGACGGTGCCGTGCAGGCGGAACCATCCACGGGACCGAGCGTGTGCAAGGAGGGTGATGGCGGCTGTTTCGTGGAGCTTGGGCGGCACCGTGCCCACGAGTTGTTCTTCAACCCTGGGCGCGGCGGGTACATATTGGAACAAGGTACCCACGATATCGGGGCGGATCTGAAGCCACCGCCAGAAGGCGGCGAAGAAGCCAGACTTGCGCGCGCGAGCCGCACTCGCGAAGCCGTTCAGAACCGCGCTCCGCCATTCCTCCACGGCAGCAGTACTGTTCGTCGCGTCCTCCAGGACGGAGAGCATTTCCACATCCTGATCTTGACGATAGCCGTTCTTGGCCGCCCACGTCTCGATCGCCTTCCAAACTGAGGTCGGCGTGGAGACTGCGGAGAGCTGCAAGTTCCGCAACAGAAGGATGCCTTGGGGTCTGGCTGCTGGCACAAGCTCGCACAGCTCTCGGACAAGAACATTCTTTCTGTCTTCGCCGGCATCCGGATGTGGCGACAACTCTTCGATGAGTCTCAAGGCCCCGACCCGTCGCTCCACCGTCGACTCGCCAATGTTGAGTGCGTAAGCTTGTTCGGCCCAACGTAGGTCACGAAACGTCGTCGGATGCGATCCGATTTCCTGCATGAATTCAAGAAGCGGGGTCGCCTTCTCATGACCGCTTAGGATCGCCGCGGCGAGCGAGGCTGGTTCGCGAGGCGCAGCCGACTGAACAATCGGGTGGTCGGACCACCGCGCCGCCAGCGCGCTTGGCGTGCATACCAGCGCCGGTCTAGGGGTCTCGACGAGATCGCGCGGGTCGAAGCTCAAGCGGAATGCGAAGCCTCTGCGGAACTCGGGCAACAGACGCGCCCACAATGCGACCACAAGATCGTCGAATCCGATGTGGCCGAGCCGCACGGCCGGCAATCCTCCGTTCATTACAAGAGCCTCGGCTGCACTTATCAACTCGTCGGAATGCGGAGGCGGCGTTAGGGTAGGGGCGAGTTCAACCGCTGCGACATCGGGGCGTTGCCGGTCCGAGGTAGCGAACAGCTTCAAAAGAGGTCTCAAGTCCGAAGTTTCAACGATCTCATCCAGGCAAGCGAGGAGCGCGTGAGAAAAGACCATTCCGCTTCGTGACGCACCAGTGTCGCGAAACGTCCGCGAAAGCACATATCGGCCTTGGTAAGGGAAGCCCCCGAGGAACGGGGACCACTCGGCACCCTGCGGTGCCGCGTCTGGTAGATCGAGGCGGGGGACGATCGCGGCCGATACCTCGTCGTCTCCGCTCGACGCCAGCAGCGAGTGTCCGCGGCGATGTTCGCCGTATAAGGCTTGCTCGATTCGCATCGCTCGCTAGCCGCCCCCCGTCACGGAGGGCCAGCGATTAGTCTGCGAATCGGATACGTCAAATCGGGGGAGTGCCTACCGTCCTCCAGAACCACATAGCCAAATTGCTCAGAACCTTTTGCGATGTAATCCTTGTTAGGTGTGTTCTTGTCGAGCGCTTGCCCAAGCGCAGAAAGTCCGAGAACCGAAGATTCTTCCCAGTTGCTGGCGACGAAGTCGGCGAACATTGGTAGGCGACTGCACAACTCGTCGATGGGTTTCCCCGGGCTGTCCATCTCATCCCAGCACGTCAGGAGCACAACCAGTGGAGGAAATCCGCCGGAACGCTCATTCGCTGTCGACCAAATATAGATCAGCACTTGCATGAGCTCAATTAAGCGAGCTTGATCCGACAAGCCAGAGTCCCAGGATTTTGTAACTCTTCCCTTCAAAGATGTGAGAGGACGGGAGAAGACGTCATCGTCCGTTCGGATCTTTTGTAAACGAATCAACATAAGCCATGCCGAGGACTGGGTAATACGGTGCAACCAGACTTGGGGAAGCTGTCTGTCGTCGATGATGTTCTTGATCTGTTCGCCGCCATAATCGGGCCAGATCAGATCCGCCTCTTGTTCCTCGTTATCGACGATCGGCCAGCGGCTTTCGTGGTAGGCCGTAGTGGGCGTATGATCAGCCGAACGACCCGCATCTAGACAGGCCATCACTGCTTGGAAGGGCTCAAGATTGGTGGCTGCTCCATCCATACGGAGTTGCCCGTCTTCTTGCATAAGCCGCTTCAATAGCTGACCGCCGTAGTGGGACTTGCCGACGTCAGATTCGCCGATCAGCAGAATGGATTTGTCGGGGGGTACCATTGCCCTATCTCACGCCGAAGATGAAGAGGGGATCGAGGTTATCGCCTGCCGGTTCCGGAAGTCGGAGAGCCGGTCGCCTAGCGTACAGAACCCAGCGGAGAAGGTCCACGAGCCCCTGCCCAGTTCCCGTTCCATCTGACTCCGACATGATGCTGACGGCGAACTCTGTGGCACGCGGAACCGCCCGGAGAACGGCGCTTCGGACCGCCTCTTCCGTATCTTCTGGGATCGGTGTGTCTGCCTTGGTCCAGACGAGGGCGACGGGTCGTCCTCGCAGATCGTCCGCCAAGCGGCGGGCGAGGAGTTGAATATCGGTGCGTGCTGCACCCTTCTCGGGCCCAGCCAAGGCTTCGCGGTCTGCGACCAGAAGAAAGACATCGGCATGTTCGGCAGCCCATCTGGCACCTTCGGCAGCAGGCGCATCGCGATTGACCGCCCAATTGCGAAACCATTCGCCGGGCGCATCGGTCATCACGTAGTCCCTGCGATGGTCCACTCCCCGCTTGAAGGCTAGGTGAAGCAACCCCGGCACTCGTGTACTGCGGCTGGACGTGTGCGGCGGGAAGCTCGGCCGTATCGAACCCGGTTCCCACCGCAGAGAGCTTGCCACAGCTTCCCATCCGGCAAGTGAACAGGAGCCGGAGAACCGCAGGTCATCCGGTATGGCACCACGTCCGAGCAACAGGTACCAAGCGCCTAGAAGCGTCGTCTTGCCCGCGTTCTGAGGTCCCATGATGGCGAGCACCGTCGGCTTCTTGCGACCTGCGACAAAACCAAGGTCCGCAAGCCCGAGAACGCCTCCCGACCAGGGCATGGCCACCGCTTCCGGCGGCGGTCGGTCGTCCTCCTTCGCTGTGGAATCCGCTGTCAGCACCGGGCATGCCGAATGGTCGAGGTGGCCCTGATTGCATGCCGTATCGGGCCAGAAGCACGTCTCCGTCGGGCATGCTCGCAATGACATCTACTCGCTCGATGTCTGGTCGTTAGAAGTCCGGCGTTTTGGGGCGGAGGACTCTGCAATGGCCCGGGCAGCTTGCAGTTCGCGCAGGATCCAAACTGACCAATGCGGCAAGGTGAGCATGGTGTCCGACTGGACCCCGACGAGGTTTCGGAACCTCCCGTGGTTGATCTGCGCCACAGCTTCAGGGTGGCCGATCAAACCGAGAATTGAGCCGCGACCCTCCGGGGCGGCGACGAGTCTGCTCGCTTCAGTTCTCAGCTCGTCCAAGACCCCGGCATCGTAGGTCATCTCAACGAGTTCGCGGATCGGTATCTCCTGTTCCTGGTCCATCGTTGGCAGGGCGATGACCGTCTCCCGCAGGAAAGCGGCCACGCTCGCGGGTGAGAACGTGGGGATGTGTCGGTACATGTCGAAAGCCATCAGCGCTGCCGCGTCGGATGTCGACATTTCGCGATAGCTCACGCCAGCGCTCGTGGAGAACAGTGCCTCCTTCCACCAGAGCAGAGTAGTGCGCCTTTGAAGCCCGGCACTGGCGTCGCTGACAGCACGCAGAGTAGCGGTCAGATGCTCAGACATCACCGCCATCATCTCTCGGGCGATACCGGGCAGGTCGCCACCCTCGACGGACAGGCCTCCTATTGCACGGTTGATTGCTTCCGCAACGGCTTGAGCCGTTCGCGTTCCGAATTCGTGGACCCAGTCCCCATTGTTGTTCGGCCAGTGAGGGTTTCCACTGGTATCTGTTTGCGATCCGTTTGGATCAGTTGAGTGAGGCCCGGCAGCGGCTTCGAACTTCGGCCGGAGGGTGGTGTCGCTTGTCTTCTTCGATCGAATACGAATTTCAACCGCAGAAGGTGGATCGAACTCGTGGTCGGGGATGGAAATCGAAGCAGGAGTCGCCCACTCCCGCTGGGCACGCTCCTCAACCCTCCGTTCGATTTCGAGGAGGGTCTCAGTCCATATTTCCTGTTCTCCGTCAGCCTCCGTGAACGGAAGCACGTTGCGGGCCGTAGCAACAAACGCAACCGCCACCACATCATCTTGCTCACAGGCTCTGACCAACGCTTCCAGCAGGATCGCTCGCAACACGGTCACTGGCGTGCCGGAGAATGTGTTGACGTAGGTCTCCCAACGGCTCCGGAGCGTGTCCTTCACTTGTATGATGGTCGGATCGGTGTTTGGGACATCAGGATCGAAGGCCACAAGCGCGAACGGAGTAGCTTTCGCCGGCGTCTCTCTGAGAACTTCGGATAGATCGACCGCTGTTTGCCTCAAATGCCCGAGCTTGTCGTCATCCCCGCCTACATCGATCAGTCCTCTGCCCAGGAACCGCAGCAACACATCTTCTTGCACGAAATCTCTCCTGTTACGTCGCAACCCGCAGTACCGTTGCCGTTTACGGGCAGGTTAGCGCGACCTCCAACCGCCATGGGTTCCGACGCGAGACACAGATCGCCGACGCTGCCTACCGGTGCGTACACAGCTTAACTGAACTGCGCTCGAAAGCCCAGTTTCGGGCGTGATCTAGCTAGGTCCGAAACACCCAACAAGAGACGCGGCTGCCAAGAGGCGGACACCGGTGACCGGGGAGCGTGGGCCCGGGTAGAGTTGGTGAAGCACCGTCCTCTGCCGAGGCCGCTGCTTCACCGAGCTCGCGCCCGAGACGGGCGCTCGGTTGAACCACCTGGGGCGACTCGATCGTCCGTGAGGTCGCTCGAGATCGGGGCTGGGGCGAAGCTTGGATTCGGTGGGAACTTGAGTGGGCCCGGGTAGATTTGAACTACCGACCTCACGCTTATCAGGCGTGCGCTCTAACCAGGCTGAGCTACGGGCCCCGAAGAAGACCGGCGCGCGACCGTTCCGTTCGTGACGGAGGGTCGGGCGCCGGGCGGGGTTCATCCTAAGGACACGGCGCGGCGCGTTCAAGTTTCCTGGGCGCCGGGGATTCCGTTTTCTACTATGTAGCTCGCGCGCGTCGCGATGGGAGCGTCGGGGCGCGTGACGTAGGGCATGACCCGGAAGTCGGCTTGGAGCCGCTCGGGCGTCACCCGGCAGCGGACGTAGCCGCGTTGGGCGTTGAAGAACTTGATGTGGGGGTTATGGCCGAGGGCGTTTTCGCCCTGGGGGGCCGTGTCGACGCCGTCTCCGCTCGAGCTGATGGATGTGCCGGCGAATTCGGTTCCGACGGTGGGGGAGTCGGCGCGCTCGAAGTCGAGTTTGAGGTCGTTGACCCAGTTTGTGTGGAGGTCGCCGGTCAGGACGACGGGGTTCGCGGGGCGGCGCTCGTGGAGGAAGGTCATGAGGCGGTCGCGGTCGGCGGGGTAGCCGTCCCACTTGTCCATGGGGAGGGTGAGTTCCTCTTCGCCCTCGAGGAGCCGGGCCATGAAGACCTGGTTGGCGAGGACGTTGTAGCGGGCGGGTGACCGGTCGAGTCCGTCGAGCAGCCAGTCGGCCTGTTCGCTTCCGAGGATCGTGGCGCCTTCCGCATGCTGCCCGTCGCATGGCGCCCGCCGCCGGCCCCCGCAGGGCTGCAGCGTGCGGTATTGCCGGGTGTCCAGAACGTGAAGTCGCAGCAGGGAGCCGAAGTCGAGCCGACGGTACAGGCGCGCATCGGGCCCGGCGGGCATGGAGGTCCCCCGCAGGGGGAGGTGTTCGTACATGGCCTGGAAGGCCGCCGCCCGGCGCTGGAGGAAGGCGCGCAGGGGCATCCCCTCCGTGTTGTTCTTGCCCGCCCAGTCGTTGTCGACCTCGTGGTCATCCGGCGTGAAGACCCATGGGGACGCCGCGTGCGCCGCCTGAAGGTCCGGGTCGCGCTTGTACAGGGCGTAGCGGGCCCGGTAGCCCTCGAGCGTCCGCGGTTCCGCCGCGTCATGCCGTCGGACGAGGTCGGGCCGGTCCCCGGGTCCGTCTTCATAGATGTAGTCGCCGAGGTGGACGATGAGCGCCGGCGACTCCGCAGCCATGTGCCGATAGCCCGTGTACCACCCTCGCTCGTAGTGCTGGCAGGAGACGAAGACGAAGTCGAAGCTCCCGGGCAGAACGCCGCGGGCGGGGGCGGTGCGGGTGCGGCCGACCTGACTCGTCACGCCCGCGGCGTGGAAGCGGTACCAGTAGTCGCGCGCGGGCTCGAGGCCGGCGGCCTCCACATGCACGGAGTGGCCGAGTTGCGCCAGCGCTGCGGCTTCTCCGCGTCGCACCACCGTGCGGAAGGCCTCGTCCGCCGCGATCTCCCAGCGGACGGGGAGTGCGTCCCCGGGGTCGCCGGGCAGGTCGAGCAGGCGCGTCCAGAGTACGACCCCATCGGCCGCGGGCTCGCCCGACGCGACGCCGAGCCCGAACGGAAAGCGGTCCGCCGAAGCGGAGCGGCCGGAGCGCGTGACGATGCGGTCACCGCCCGCGCGGGCACCCGGGCCGAACTGCCCGAAGGGAACCGGCGCCAGCGCGCAGAGGGCCGCCGCGCGCGACCAGGCGGCGACGAAGTCGCGCCGCGTGTTCATCCCGGAATCGAACGTTCGTTCTGCCATTGCAGGCACTGCTTAGGCGGCCCGGGCACCGGGTGTCAAGACGCGCCGACTCCGTTTGCCGACCCCCGCGCCGCGGTCTAGCTTCCACCGCATGCGAATTCATCCCCTCGGCACCCGCGCGGCGCTTCTCTCGGCCACTCTCCTCGGCCTCTCCGGCTGCAGCAAGCAGACGGCCTTCGGGGAGGCGAACAGCCTCATCATCTTCGGCTCCGAGTCGCTCTGGCAACAGGTGGAGGAGGAGACGCGGGCGGTCCTCGAGCCGACGATCTTCACGACCCGTGACGAGAGGCAGTACGAGGTCAGTTCGGTCGATCCCGGGCACCCGAGCGCGATCGATCTGATCCTCTTCCGCAACGTGCTGGTGTTCGGGACGGAGGACGATCCGCTCCTCATGGAGGCGGCGTCCGCCGCGGACCAGGATCTCGCGGCGCTGGAACCGGGCCGGGTCTTCCAGACGCGGAACGTGTGGGCGCTGGGCCAGACCGTGACCGCGGTGCTGCTCCGCGGCGGGCGCGAGGCCGAGTCCTGGATCGCGGCGCTGCCCTCGGTGCTCAACGCGGTGGACACGAGCTACCGCCAATACGTGCTGCGCAGGATGTTCGCGACGCCGCCGGATACCGCCCTCGCCGCCGATCTCGGACGCAGGTTCGGGTTCTCCATCCAGGTGCCCGAGGTGTACGACCGGGTCGCGCGGGACCTGGGCGGCGGGGACAGCCTCGTCATCCTCCGCAACGACAACCCCGAGCCCAGCGAGCTCATCCGTTCGATCCTCGTCGCGTGGCGCCCCGGCGTCGACTCGCTGACGAAGGAACTGGCGCTCGAATGGCGCGCCGAGTTCGATGGCACGCACTACAACGTCCCGCAGCGGATCGACGACACGAGTTCGAGCGTGGTCAGCTTCCTGTGGGAGGGCCACCCGGCTCTGGAAGTGACCGGCATCTGGCAGGATGAAGCCGGCGACTTCCCCGCGGCCGGACCGTTCATCGTCTGGCTGGTCGACTGCCCGGCGCGCACGTACGTCGTCGATGCCTGGCTCTACTCGCCGAACCGGCCCAAATACGAGTACATGCTGCAGTTGCAGCAAATCCTCGGGTCGTTCCGCTGCGTGACCGGCGGATAGCCGGGACGCCGCAGACCGCATAATGCAGTTCGTTCATCTTCACACGCACAGCGAGTACTCGCTGCTCGACGGCGCGAACCGGATCGACGATCTGGTCGACCGGGCGGTCGCGCTCGGCATGCCCGCGCTCGCCCTCACCGACCACGGCAACCTGTTCGGCGCCTGGGAGTTCCAGGAGAAGGCCCGCGCGAAGGGCATCACGCCGATCATCGGCTGCGAAGCCTACGTCGCGTACGGCGACCGGCGCGCCCGCAAGATGGAGCCGGGTGCCCCCGCCAACTACGCGCACCTCGTCCTGCTCGCCGCGAACCGGACCGGTTACTCGAACCTCATCAAGCTCTCCTCGATCGGCTACACGGAGGGCTTCTACCGGCGGCCGCGGATCGATCACGCGGTCCTCGAGGAGTACGCCGAGGGCCTCATCTGTCTGTCCGCGTGTCTCGCCGGCGAGGTCGCCCGCTACCTCCAGCACGAGCGCTACGACGACGCGAAACGCACCGCGGAGTGGCACGCCCGCGTGTTCAGCGACCGGTACTGGCTCGAACTGCAGGACCACGGGATCCCGCAGCAGGACCAGGTGAACCGGGGCATCATCCAGCTCTCCGAGGAACTCGGGCTCCCCCTCGTGCTGACGAACGACGCGCACTACATGCGGCGCGAGGACGCGGACGTCCACGACACCCTCCTCTGCATCGGGACGGGGAAGGACAAGGACGATCCCGACCGGCTGCGCTTCCACGGCGAGGAGAGCTACTTCAAGACGGCCGAGGAGATGGCCGAACTGTTCCCCGACATGCCGGGCCTGCTCGCCGAGACGGTCCGCATCGCGGAACGCTGCGAGGTGAAGGTCGAGAAGCAGTACCAGTTGCCGACCTTCCCCCTCCCCGACCGCTTCTCCGATCCGATGGAGATGCTGCGTCACGAAGCGACGCAGGGGGCGCGGGCGAAGTACGGCGACCCGCTACCCGATCCGGTCCGCGCCCGTCTCGGGTACGAACTGGAGGTGATCGAGAACACGGGGTACGCGGGATACCTGCTCATCGTCTGGGACTTCATCGTCGCGGCGCGCGAGCGGGGGATTCCGGTCGGACCCGGCCGAGGGTCCGCGGCGGGCTCGATCATCTGCTACACGCTCGGGATCACCGACGTGGATCCGCTCGAATTCGACCTCCTGTTCGAGCGGTTTCTCAATCCCGAGCGCATCTCGATGCCGGACATCGACATCGACTTCTGCTACGAGCGGCGCGGCGAGGTCATCGACTACGTGCGCCAGAAGTACGGCCAGGCCTCCGTAGGCCAGATCATCACCTTCGGAACCATGAAGGCGCGGGCGGTGATCCGGGACGTGGGCCGCGTGCTCGGCTTCTCACCCTCCGACACGGACAAGCTCGCGAAGCTCGTCCCGTCGAGTCCGGGCTTCTCGCTCACCGTGTCCCAGGCGAGGAAGAAGGTGGGGGAACTCGCCGAACTCGACCGGGAGGATCCGCAGGTCACGAAGCTGCTCGACTACGCCGAGCGGATGGAGGGACTGTCGCGTCACAGTTCGGTGCACGCGGCCGGCGTCGTGATCGCGCCCGGGCCGCTCGACGACTACGTGCCGGTCTACTCGGACACCCGCACCAGCGCGGACACGGTGATCACGCAGTTCGACATGAACGCGCTCGAGAAGGCGGGCATGCTCAAGATGGACTTCCTGGGCCTGCGCACGCTGACCGTGATCGCCGACGCGGCGCGGAACGTCGAGGAGCGGCACGGCATCCGGGTCGACTGGGAGGAGATCGGGCTCGATGACCCCGCGGTGTACGGGATGCTCGCCGCCGGCCGTACGAGCGGCGTGTTCCAGTTCGAGTCCAGCCTCGCGACGGACAAGCTGCGCGCCATGCGCTGCGACCGGTTCGACGACCTCGTCGCGGTCAACGCACTCATCCGTCCCGGTCCGCTCGATTCGGGGATGACGGACGTCTACATCGCCCGCAAGCGCGGCTTCAAGCCCGTCGAATACCCTCACCCGGACCTCGCGGAAATCCTCGAGCCGACGTACGGGGTCATCACCTATCAGGAGCAGGTGATGCGCGCCGCCAACCTGCTTGCCGGCTTCACGCTCGCCGAAGCCGATGTCCTCAGGAAGGCGGTGGGAAAGAAGGACGCGGAACTGACGGACCGCGTGCTGGGCGAGTTCGTCGCGCGCGCGGTCGAGCGGGGCGTGGCGAAGGCGAAGGCCCGCGAGATCGCCGAACTCATCCGGACCTTCGGCCGCTACGGCTTCAACAAGGCGCACAGCGTCGCATACGCGCTCCTCTCCTACCGGACCGCATGGCTGAAGGCGCATTACCCGGCCGAGTTCATGGCCGGCCTGCTCTCGTCGGAGATCGGAAGCACGGACGCGGTCGTCTCCTACATCGGCGCGTCCCGACTGCTCGGTATCCGTGTCCTTCCCCCATCGGTGAAGGAGTCCGGCTATCGCTTCACCGTGGTCGACGACCCCGACGACTCCGGGAAATCGGCGATTCGCTTCGGGCTGGGGGCGATCAAGGGTGTGGGGCACTCCGCGATCCAGTCGATCGCGGCCGCGCGCGAGGAGGCCCCGTTCGAGAACTTCCTGGACTTTCTCGAGCGGATCGACCTCCGCCTCAACAACTCGCGCGTGATCCAGGCCCTGATCGGAGCGGGCGCGGTGGACGACCTCGGCGACCGGGCGGCGCTCGTCGAGGGGCTGGACGTCATGATGAACGAGGCGCAACTCCGGCGGCAGGAGACCGAGAGCGGCCAGACCAGTCTCTTCGGCGACGCGGCCGAGGTGGCGCGCCCGCCGGTGGATCTTCCCGCCGTCCCCGCATGGAGCGAGTCGGACCGGCTTCGGGAGGAGAAGGAGCGCCTCGGGTTCTACATTTCCGGACACCCGCTGGAACGCTACCGGGATCTCGTCGACCTCTACGCCGTCGAGGCCAGGACGACGAGTCTGCCCGAGCACCGCGACCGCGCCGTCGAGATCCCGTGCGTGATCACGGAGGCGTCGGTTCGCACCGCGCGCAAGGACGGACGCGAATGGGCGCGCCTCACGATCGAGGATTTCCACGGCACGGCGACGACCCTCGCCTTCGGGGACATCTGGCAACAGAATCGCGACCTCCTGACCGATGACCGGCCCGTCCTGATCATGGGCACGGTGTCGGGCAACTCGCGAGATGACGAGGATCCGCCCATCTTCCTCGATTCCGTGCGACCCCTGGCGGACGTGCGGGACGAGGGACAGGTGGGGATCCTGATCGAACTCCGCGAGGATGAGCCGCCCGAGCCGGGTGCGTTCGACAGGGCCCGGGAACTGCTGGAGGCCTCTCGGGGACGCGGCCCCCTGTACCTGGAGTGGAGGGCGGTCAATGGCGGGCCGGCCGAGGTGCGCGAGGAGGCGAGCACGCCCAGATTTGCTTCCAGAACGCTGCGTGTCTCGCCGACCCCGGCTCTGGTCGAGGGACTCCGGGCGCTGCTGGGCAGCGGGGTGAAGCTGGTCCGGAGTCGCTGATCGGGGCCACCTTGTCCGCGTCCCCCGCGAACGGCGCCGGCCCCGGACGAAGGACCATCGCGCATGTCGACAGAACAGGAAGGGCTGGCAGAACTCCGCGGCCACGTCGAGGAGCTTCGGAACAAGGCCAGGGAGCGCGGCATCGACGTCAGCGCCGAGCTGCAGCCGCTGGAGGCCCAGCTCGCCGCCGCGCATGATGAGGCGATGGCCCGGCTCTCCCGCTTCGATCGCGTCAAGCTCGCCCGCAACCAGGACCGGCCCTTCTCCCTCGACTACATCGACGGGATCGGCACCGATTTCTTCGAGCTGAAAGGGGACCGCGCCTTCCGCGACGACCCCGCCATCGTCGGGGGCTGGCTCAAGCTCGGCGGTGGCTCGGTGATGGTGATCGGCCATCAGAAGGGCCGGGGGATGAAGGAGAACCTGCGGCGCAACTTCGGTTCTCCGCACCCCGAGGGGTATCGGAAGGCGAAGCGCCTCATGGAACTGGCGGAGAAGTTCGGCCGCCCCCTCGTCACCTTCATCGACACGCAGGGCGCGTATCCCGGTATCGGCGCCGAGGAGCGGGGCCAGGCGGAAGCGATCGCGAGGAACCTGGCCGTGATGGCCGGCCTCCGCGTCCCCATCGTGAGCTGCGTGATCGGCGAGGGCGGCTCGGGCGGCGCGCTGGGGATCGGCGTGGCGGACCGGGTGCTGATGATGGAGAACGCGATCTACTCGGTGATCTCGCCCGAGGGGTGCGCCGCGATCCTGTGGCGGAGCCGGGACCACGCCGACCAGGCGGCGGAAGCCCTCAGGCTCACGGCCAGCGATCTTCAGGATCTGGATGTCGTGGATCAGGTCATCCCGGAGCCCCGAGGCGGGGCGCACAACGACCCGGCCGCCGCCGTGGAAGCGATGGGCGCCGCGATCCGGCGCCACCTGCGGGAACTCTCGAAGCTGGACGCGCGCGAACTCGTCGAGACGCGGCGGGAGAAGTACTACGCCATGGGCGTGTGGGAAGAGAGCTGAGGGGGGAGACATGAGGGAGGACAGACGACCGCGCCCCGCGCGGCCCCGCCCCCCGCACTCCGCGCGAGCGCCGGCCGCCCCCGCCTCCGCGCCGCGCCCCGCGCCGGGGTCCGTCCCCGCGCCGGGTCCTCCGGCGGGAGCGCCGGGCCAGATCCTGGAAGTGCAGTTCAAGGGCCTGCGCTCGGACTTTTTCTCCTTCACCGGGGTTCGACCGCTGGCGGAGCGGGAATACGTCGTCGTGGAGGCCGATCGCGGGCAGGACATCGGTCGGGTGAAGCGGGCCGCGGCCTCCGAGGACCTCGCCTGCGAGGGCGGCTGCGACCATGTGGGGGTCCGGCACGTGCCGCCGCCCTCCCGCCGGGTCGTTCGCCGCGCGGCGCCCGCCGATGTGCTGCGACTCCTGCAGCTTCGCGACCAGGAACTCGAGGTGCGGAGGCGCACGCGGGAACTCGTGGTGAAGCACCGGCTCCGCATGAAGGTGAGCGAGGCGGAGTGGCAGTGGGACCGCAACAAGCTCACCGTGTACTTCACGGCCGAGAAGAGGGTCGACTTTCGCGCGCTCGTGCGGGACATGGCGCGCTCCTTCCGAACCAGGATCGAACTCCGGCAGATCGGGGTTCGCGATGAGGCGCGCCGCCTCGGCGGACTCGGCCGGTGTCGCCGCGAACTGTGCTGCCGGTCGTGGCTCACCTCGATCGAGCCGGTAACGCTCCAGCTCGCCAAGGACCAGGGGCTCTCGCTCAATCCGAGCCAGATTTCGGGCGCCTGCGGGCGTCTCATGAACTGTCTGCGCTACGAACACGCGGTGTACGCGCAGGCGAAGAAGCGTTTCCCGCCCGTCGGCAGGACGATCCGTACGGCGAAGGGGCGGGAGAGTGTGAAGTCCTGGGACATCTTCCGTGAGACCATCTCGCTTCAGGGTGGCGACGGAGAGGTGCGCACCATTCCTCTCGACCAGCTCCGGAAGGAGAGGCGGGCCACCCGCCGCGCCGAACTGGACCGCTGACCTTGCCCCGGTTCTACCTCACCACAGCCATCGACTACTCGAACGGCGACCCGCATCTGGGGCACGCGATCGAGAAGATCGGCGCCGACGTCATAGCCCGGTATCGCCGCGCCCGCGGGGACGACGTGCACTTCCTCATCGGGATGGACGAGCACGGCCAGAAGGTTCAGCAGGAGGCGGAGAAGAACGGATCGAGCCCGCAGGCGTGGGTCGACCGCATCGCGGAGTCCTTTCTCGAGGTCTGGGATCGCCTTGGACTCTCGAACGATGACTTCATCCGTACGTCGGAGCCGCGCCACCACCGCGGGCTCACGACGCTCATGAAGCGTATCGCGGCGAACGGCGATTTCCGGCGCGCGAAGTACGAGGGCTACTACTGCGCCGGGTGCGAGGCGTTCAAGAAGGAAGAAGAACTCGAGGACGGCGGGTGTCCGCTCCACCCCGGTCGCGAAGTGGAATGGACCGAAGAGGACAACTGGTTCTTCCGGCTCTCCGCCTACCGGGACGCGCTGCTCGCCCGCCTGCGGGACGACCCCGGCTGGGTGCGCCCCCGGACGCGGCGTAACGAGATCACGCGGCTGCTCGAGGCCGGCCTCGACGATATCTCCGCCTCCCGCTCCCGGATCCGCTGGGGCGTCCCCTTCCCGGGGGACGAGGACCATACGGTCTACGTATGGTTGGACGCGCTCTCGAACTACATCACGGCGATCGGCTATCCGGACGGCGAGGCGTTCGCGAAATCCTGGCCCGCGGACCTCCACATCATCGGCAAGGACATCACCCGCTTTCACTGCGTCTACTGGCCCGCCATGCTGATGGCGGCGGGCGTCGAACCGGCGAGATGCGTCTGGGGTCACGGCTTCGTGAAGATCGGCGGGGCCAAGCTCTCCAAGTCGGCGGGAACCGAACTCGGTCTCATCGAACTCATCGGACGTCACGGTCCGGACGCGCTGCGCTACTTCCTGATGCGGGAGGTGCCCTGGGACGGCGACCGCGACTTCCCGTCCGCGGAAGCCTTCGTCGAACAGTTCGACCGGCGTTACACGACGGACCTGGCGAACGACCTCGGGAACCTCCTCAACCGCGTCGTTTCAATGGTCTCCCGGTACCGGAAAGGCGGCGTACCTCCGCTGCGGGGGGGAGAACTCGCGGAGAAGGCATCGCTCGCCCTCTCGGAGTATCACAACGCAATGGACGGCTATCTGCTGCACCGGGGTCTGGGGGCCGCGTTCGACGTCGTGCGCGCGGCGAACGGGTTCGTGGACGAGACGAAGCCGTGGGCGCTGGCCAAGGCCGAGCGGGCCGGGGCGAGCCCGGATGTGCTCGACGGCGTATTGGCGCAACTCATGGCGGCGCTGGGCGCCATCGCCTCGATGCTGGCCCCGTTCACCCCACGCAAGGCCGCGGAACTCTGGCGTGCCCTGGGGGGAGCCGGGCCGCCACCTCCGTTCGCGGACCTCGAACACGCGGTGGGGCTTCTGGAGTCGGTTCGGCCCGGCCCGGTGCTGTTCCCCCGTCTCTAGCGGGTGCGGTGGAACCCCCTTTGCACATCCGCGGTAACACGGAGTAACGAGTTTGACACTTGGTGTCGTCGGCGAGTAGCTTTATCGGTCTGTACTGCGGCTGCATGAGCGCAGTTACGTTTCGCGGCGAATTCCCGGCGACCCGACCAGGACGCAGAGCCCCCGTGGGACCGAGGCGCCGGGTCGCCGTTCACTTGACTTGTGGCTGGAAGATTGAATAAACCGTCTTACTGGACGATTCAGATACTGCCCGCGGGCAGCAGGCGCACCCGGACCTTCAGGTTCAGGAAGCGCACGGCCAAGGCCATCCTGTGGGGTGGGGCGACGCTCGTATTCCTCGCCTCGGCCCTCTTCATCAGTGTGCTGGGACGAAGGGATGCCGTCGAGAGCCTCGCTCGCTATCGGGCCGAGAACCAGCAACTCATCGGCAGCCTCAGGGCCATGGAGCGCCGGAGCGACCAGTTGGGCCGGGCGCTCGACGATCTTTCCGCCCGAGAGCAGAGGTTCCGGCTCCTGGCCGGCCTTCCGCTGCTCGATCCGGACGTCTACTCGGTGGGCGTGGGAGGGCCCGGAGGCGGCGCCCCGGCGGAAGATGAGTTCTTCGAGGTCGCGCCCGCCCTCGCGCGCGACGCGGGAGATGTCGCGGTCGACCTCGAGCAGCTGCTGCGGAGAGCCGACCTTCTCGGAGCCAGTCTGGCCGAGGCGGCGGACTCGGTCGGAGCGATGCGCGAGCGATATCAGCGCATCCCGTCCATCTGGCCGGTGATCGCGGAGGACTCCTGGATTTCCTCGGGGTTCAGCCACAATCGCCTGCACCCCCTGCTCGGGGTTCGCCGGCCGCACACCGCCGTCGACATCTCGGCCGATTTCGGCAGCCTCGTCGTGGCGACGGGGGCCGGCCGGGTCACCTTCGCCGGCTCGCGGAGCGGCTACGGGCGCCTGGTGGAGATCGATCACGGCGACGGATATCAGAGTCGCTACGCGCACCTGGGGCGTGTCGGTGTTCGGGTGGGCGCCGAGGTCCGCCGCGGGGACGTGATCGGCGAGGTGAGCGACACCGGTGAGGCCACCGGGCCGAATCTTCACTACGAGGTGCGGCGTCACGACCGTGCCCTGAATCCCGTCCGCTTTTTCCTCGACGACAGCTACCGCCGCTAGCGGAAGCTCCTTACATTCGTCTCCCTGCGGTCCCCATCCGTTCGCGGGTGGGGAACCGCGGTCGTCACCATTCTGGAAGACTCGAACCGGGAGCCTGATCGAATGTCGAAGTTGCGTTTCGCGATCCCTCTGCTGGCGACTCTCCCTCTGCTGACCGCATGTGGCGGCAGAATCACCGTGCAGGTGTTGGCGGAAGGCGCCGATGCCGCGCCGGTCGATGATCTCGAAGTCCAGTTCCTCCCCTTTGATCGCGACTCCCTGTTCGTGGTCATCTCCTCGCAGGCCGCGACGCCCGAGCCCCCGATCCCGGCGGATCTCGAGGAGGCGTCGACGGCGGAGCGCGAACTGCGGGACATGTGGAGCGAGGCGGAGATGAACTGGAACAACGTCCGCGATGAAATGCGGACGATCACGGAGCGCCTCGAGGACCTCGATGATCGCAGTCGGGAATATCTGGAACTGTTCAGCCAGTTCGGGGACCTGGAAGATGAGGAGCGGGCGCTGAACCGCCGGCGTCAGGCGGCGTTCGACGACTTCGACGACATGCAGCAGGTCAACCAGCAACGGATCGATTCCGTCTGCATCGTCATCGACTCCTGGGAAGAAGTGGCCTTCGCCGAGTACGGCGACGTGGAAGCCGACCTGCTCGTGGCACTCGGCCGCGAGGTGATGGCGGATACGACGGACGCGGATGGCGTGGCCTCCGCCGCGGCGTCGGGTGGTCCGTGGTGGGTCCACGCCCGCCTGAACACCGCCGCCGGCGAACTCTACTGGAACGTCGTGGTGGAAGGGGCTTCGCCCGACACGCTGCGTCTGCGGTCCGGGAACGCCGAACTCCGCCAGGGCGTCCGTCAGCGCTGCTAGCCGGAGACATGGCCAAAGACTTGGCGGGGAAGCTCGCGCTGCCCCGCTGCGAGTGGCCGGCGGGGTTCGTCACGACCCGCCGGTCCCGTCGTGATCGGGCGCCGCGCATCTCGTGCGCTCGCAGCCCCGCCCGCTAGATCGCCGGGTTACGCATGGTCGAGACGCCTGTCCCGCTCAGGCTTGAGATCGACTCGAACAAGATCGCCTGGCTGATCTTCGACACACCCGACTCACGGGTGAATCTGCTCGACTCCGGCCTCATGCGCTCCCTCAACCGACGTCTGGCGGAACTCGAGTCGCGCATCGCGACCGGCTATCCGATTGCCGTGGTCCTGTGGAGCGGAAAACCCGGCACCTTCATCGCCGGCGCCGACGTGGACGAGATCGCGGAGATCGAGGATGCGGAGGACGGCCGCGCGAAGAGCGCCGAGGGTCAGCGGATATTCCGGCGGCTGGAAAGGCTCGGGGTGCCGAAGATCGCGGCGATCGACGGAGTTTGTCTCGGGGGAGGCACGGAACTCGCCCTGGCCTGCGATTGGCGCGTCGCCTCGGACTCGCCGAGCACCCGGATCGGACTGCCGGAAGTTCGACTCGGGTTGATTCCCGGCTTCGGAGGGTCGGTCCGGCTTCCGCGGCTCATCGGTATTCAACGCGCCCTCACCATGATCCTCACCGGGAGGAGCCTGTCCGCCACGACCGCGCACCGGTACGGCCTCGTGGATCAGGTCGTCCCGCGGGAGGGATTCCGTGCCGCCATCGCCACGGTGGCGCTGGACGCGGTGCTCGGCCAGGTCGAGCGGCTGCAACCCGGTCTGTCCACGCGGGATCGACTGCTGGAAGGCACGGGGCTGGGGCGGCGCTTCCTGTTCCGTGGTGCCCGAAAGCGGGTTCTGGCCGCCACGGAGGGGCGATATCCAGCCCCGCTGGCGGCGATCGATGTGATCCGGGAGACCATGGACCTGCGGATCGACGAGGCGCTCGCGATCGAGGCGAAGGCTCTCGGACAGGTGGCGACGACCCACGTGGGCCGGAATCTCGTGCGGCTCTTCAGACTGGGTCGGGCGGCCCGGAAGGCCCTGGCCCCCGAGATCGCCGCGCAGGCGGGGGCGATCGAAAGGGTCGCCGTACTCGGCGCGGGCGTCATGGGCGGAGGGATCGCGGAACTCGCGGCCGCGAACGACATCTCCGTCATCCTCAAGGATATCGAGCAGGACGCGCTCGACGTGGGCCTTCGGCACGCGAGCGAGCTGCTGCAGAAGGCGGGGAAGCGCGGCATCATCGCTCCCGCGGAAGTCGGTCTGAAGTTCGCCCTCGTCCACGGGACGCTCACGTACGAGAAGTTCGACGAGGTCGATGTGGTCGTCGAGGCGGTCGTCGAACGACTGCCCGTGAAGCAGCAGGTCCTGCGGGAAGTAGAGAAGGTGCTCCCGCCGCGAGCCGTCTTCGCAACGAACACCTCCTCGTTGTCGGTGACCGAGCTGGCTCGTGCAGCCGCCCGGCCGGAGAACGTCGTGGGCCTGCACTTCTTCAATCCGGTCCACCGCATGCCGCTCGTGGAGATCATCCGCACCGAGTCCTCCTCGGAGGCGGCGCTCGCCACCGCGTTCGGACTGGCGGAGAGACTCGGCAAGACCGCGGTGCTAGTGGCCGACCGACCCGGCTTTCTCGTCAACCGACTGCTGGCGACCTACCTGAACGAGGCCGGGTACCTCCTCGCCGATGGAGCCGACGTGGCCGGAATCGACCGGGCGCTGAAGGAGTTCGGGATGCCGATGGGTCCATGCCGACTGCTGGACGAGATCGGGTTCGATATCGCGGGGCACGTCGCGAAGGAGATGACTCGCGCGTTCGGGGACCGCATGAGACCGTCGCCGGCGCTCGACACGCTCACGCATCTGGGCCGGCTGGGGAAGAAGAACGGCCGCGGCTTCTACACGTACTCCGGTCGGGAGGAAAGGGTCGACCGGGAGGTTTCCCGCGCGTTCGCCTCCAGGCGCCGCGGCGTGAAGACGGCGGAGATCGTCGACCGCTGTTTGCTGATCCTCGTGAACGAGGCCATGTACGCGCTCTCGGAGGGCGTCGTCGCCCGCGCGGGAGATGTGGATCTCGCGATGGTCCTGGGTACGGGTTTCCCGCCGTACCGGGGCGGTCCGCTGGCCTGGGCCGAAGCGCTGGGCGTCCGCTCGGTCCGCGACCGCCTGCGGGAGTTGAGCGACCTCCGTGGCGAGCGGTTCTCTCCGGCGCCGGCGTTGGACAGGGTTGCGGACGCGGGCGGTTCGCTCACCGCCGCTTAGCCCCGGGTGGGCTTCGACCTCTTCGGCGCACGCCGACGGGCGCTGCGGGCTGCCCGGCGGATCCCCGACACGGCGCCCTTCGTGGATGTGGGGGTCCACCGAGGCGCCGACATAAAACGGTTCCGTCAGGAACTGCTGGCAGACGGCCCCGAGCTGAAAATCACGCTTCAACTTCTCGACGCCGGGTTCCCGCCCGTGAGGATCGACGATTCCACGACCCTCCGCCCGGGTTCACTGCTCATGTGGTATCTGTGGCCCGGGAAGCCGTTCGAGATCGGTGCCTTCCACCACGCGCGAGGGACGTTCCAGGGCTATTACATCAACCTCATACGGCCCCCGCGGATGGAATCGCCGCCCTGGGTCATCGAGGATCTCTATCTCGACGTGTGGGTGCCCGCGGACGGCCGGGGTGTGTTGCTCGATGAGGAGGAACTGCGCGCGGCGGTCGAGCGCGGGGAGTTCTCCGCGCGCGAGGCCGGAGAAGTACGCGCGCTCGGAGGGCGGTTGCTCGCGGCGACGCGACGCTCCCGGTGGCTCCCCGCGGGCGTCCGATGTTGGCCGGTGGAAATGGTGCCGGCGCTGCGACTGCGGCGGGATGCCCCGGGGACCTTTCACGCCGCGCGCATCTCGGGGCGCATCATCGCCTACGGCCTCTATGTGATGGGAGCCGCGTCCGCGACATCGATGGGTTTCGCCGCCTTCAGCGACGCGTTCCTGGTCGCGGGGCCGGCGCAGCAGATCTGGAAAGTGGCGATTCTGTGCGAGGCCCTCCTGCTGGCGCCGTTCGCGCTCTCGGGCCGGCTGCCCGCCACACGCTGGCCGCAGCCGCCGCTGCTGGACGAGCGCTCGCTCTTCGTCGCCACCCTGGCCTCGGGACTCGCGGTACTCGGCCTCAATTCGCGGGCGGAATGGTCGGAGGTATTGCTTCCCGTGTACGGGACCCTGGGGCTCTTCTCGCTTATCTTTGCCGTCAGCCGCTGCTGGTTCGACCGGGAGGTGCCGGTCTTCGCCCTGGCGGGGGTGGGGATGACGCTGCTCGCGCTCGTCTTCCTGCTCTAGCGAACCGCCGGGCTCCGTGGCGACCGACACACGCGGCGGCCGCGGGCCGTACGGGAGATCCATGGACGACCGATCGAAACGACGACTCCGCTTCC
Organism: Candidatus Palauibacter sp.; assembly: GCF_965216145.1. Lineage (GTDB taxonomy): Bacteria > Gemmatimonadota > Gemmatimonadetes > Palauibacterales > Palauibacteraceae > Palauibacter. The sequence goes on along the minus strand of NZ_OZ244149.1, from coordinate 1,019,817 downwards.
TGGCCGTCTCCGGCGTGCTCTTCGCCGCGGTCTGGTTCCTCTGGAACACGCCGTTCGTGTACCCGGTCAAGCTGTTCGTCGTCCTGCTCCACGAGATCAGTCACGGGTTGGCGACGCTGGCGACCGGAGGCGAGATTCTCGCCATCGAGATCACGCCGCTCGAGGGCGGATCGTGCCGGTGCCCCGGGGGCAACGCGTTCGTGGCGCTGTCCGCAGGCTACCTGGGGAGCCTCCTCTGGGGCGGACTCATGATCTGGGGCGCGGAGCGCTTTCCGGCCTTCAGCGCCTGGCTCGCCGCGGCGATCGCGGTGACCGTGGCGAGCGTCACGCTGATCTTCGTGCGCGAGCCGTTCGCGGCGGCGTTCGGACTGGCGTTCGCCGCCGCGCTCCTCGTCGTCGCGTGGCGCGGCGGCTGGAGAGTCAGTCGGTGGGTACTGACCACGCTCGGTCTCGTCAGTTGCCTGTACGCGGTGCTCGACATCAAGAGCGACATCCTGGACCGCCCGGAGCTGCGCTCGGACGCACGCATGCTCGCCGAACTCACGGGGGTGCCGACGATGGTCTGGGGCGGCGTGTGGATCGCGGTCGCTCTCCTGTTCTGCTTCTTCCTCTTCCGTTGGGCTTGGCGGCGCGCGTAGTTCCCGGCGCCGGGAGGGTTCAGTGGTCCTCCGGCCCCGGGTCGCGACCCAGCCACTGCAGCGGCTCATAGGCGCCGATCGGCCACGGAAAGACGACGGGTCGTGCCCCGCTGGATCGCAAGCACGTTGACGACCGCGGTCGTATCGGGGATGCGCTCGGTCCCGCCCACGTACGAGGTCTGGTACGAGACTTCGAGACAGCCGCCGCAGGCGGCGGAGATCTCGTCGAACTGCGCCTTGATCCAGCGGCCGCCAGTTCCGAGGGCGGACCCTTCGCTTCCTGGGCGCCGAGAGACCGGGCTGCGGCGGGTGCCGCCAGCAGGGTTACGAGGGCGAGGGTCGCCGGTCCCCTCGCGGCGGTCGCTGCGGATACTCGAGACACGGGAAGCTCCTCGGGGCTGAGGTCGTGGCTTCGTTCGCAGGAGAACGGGGCGCGTATCTTATGGCGAAACTGGCCCGTGAACAGCGGTTCCGTTAGCGTCGCGTGTCTCTCCGCCCATCCGGCGGCCCCGCGTCACCTCTGAACGATCGACCCGTGAATCGAACCGAGCGCGTTGGACAGCGAGTCTCCAATCTCTTCGGCGTGACCCTCCGGCAGGCCCCGGGGGAAGCCGAGATCGAATCTCACAGACTCCTCCTGAGGGCCGGTTACGTGCGCCAGCTGGCCGCCGGCATCTTCTCCTACCTTCCCCTCGCCTGGAGATCGCTCCGGAAGATCGAGCAGATCCTGCGCGAGGAGATGGATCGGATCGACGGGCAGGAACTGTCGATGCCGGTCGTGCATCCGGCGGAGCTGTGGCAGGCGACGGGTCGCTGGTACGACATCGACGCGACCATGGCTCGCTTCGTGGACCGGCGCGAGCGCGACATGCTGCTGGCGATGACGCACGAGGAAGTGGTGGCCTTTCACACGGCCTCCGAGATCCAGTCCTACCGCCAGCTCCCCGCCATGGTCTATCACATGCAGACCAAGTTCCGGGACGAACTCCGCTCACGCGGCGGGCTGATCCGTGTACGGGAGTTCACCATGAAGGACTCCTACTCGCTCGATCGGGATCGGGAGGGACTCGAGGCGCAGTACGACCGGCACTACGAGGCCTACGAGCGCATCGGGCGCCGCTGCGGCCTGCCGCTGACGGCCGTGAAGAGTGATACCGGGATGATGGGCGGCAAGATCGCCCACGAGTTCATGTACGTCACGCCCATCGGCGAGGACAGCCTCGCGCTGTGCGATGCCTGCGGATATGCGGCGAACCGGGAAGTAGCCGAGTTCACGCTCGAGCCCGCGGACGGGGAGATGTCGCGGATGGAGCGCGTACACACCCCGGAGACCGCCACGATCGCCGACCTCACCGCGCTGCTCGGGATTTCCGCGCGAGAGACCGCCAAGATGGTGTTCTACGTCGGCAGCTTCGGACGGGAGGCCGACGCCCGCGAGGAGAAGCTGATCGCGGCCATCGTGCGCGGGGACCTCGAGGCAAACTCGATACAGGTCCAGAACCTGACGGGAGCGCTCGAACTACGTCCGGCGCACGAGGAAGAGATCGCGGAAACCGGTATGGTGCCGGGTTTTGCCTCGCCCGTGGGCATCGAACCCGGAGCGGCGATTTTCGTCGTCGACCACTGGGTGGCCGCGTCTCCCAACCTCGTGATGGGCGCGAACGAGGCGGACCACCACCTGCGCAACGTCTGCTGTGGCCGCGACTACGAGCCCACACTCGTCGGCCCGGTCGCCGCCGCGTTCGAGGGTGCCCCGTGCGGCGGGTGCGGCGAGGGCCTGCGCATGGCTCGCGGCGTGGAAGTGGGGAACATCTTCCAGCTCGGCACCCGTTACTCGGAGGCACTCGAGGCCACGTTCACGGACGAGGAAGGGGTCGAGCGCCCGATCTGGATGGGCTCCTACGGAATCGGCGTCGGCCGCCTGCTCGCCTCCGTCGCCGAGGAGCACCACGACGAGTACGGGCTCCGGCTCCCGATCTCCGTCGCCCCCTATCACGTCTCGCTGGTGGGGCTGGCGCGTGAGGAGGAAACCTGGTCGGTCGCGGACCGGGTGTTCGACGAACTGTGCGCGGCCGGGATCGAGGTCCTCTACGACGACCGGCGGGACCTCCGCGCGGGCGTGAAGTTCAACGACGCCGATCTGCGCGGCTTCCCCCTCCGCCTCGTCATCGGCGAGCGTTCGGTGGCGGCGGGCGGGGCCGAACTCGGCCACCGGGGCGTCAGGGAGAGCCGGATCGTCCCGCTGGAAGACCTCGTCGCGGAGCTGCGGAGCGAGATCGACGCCCTCCAGGCGCGCCTCACGCTCGACGGCTGAGGCGCGGCCGGACGCTCAGCCGCCGAACCGCACCCGCATACCGCCGACGAAGGTGCGCGGGCCCCCCACGCGCACGAAGTCGTTCGCGTCGTGCGACATCTCCGCGATCGTGTCGAAGATGTTCTGCACACTCGCGAACGCACTCAGCCGGCTCGTGAGCTGACGCCGAACGCGGAGATCGAGGAGGAACGACGCGTCGATCTCACCCGTGTTGAGGTCGTTGTCGAACCGGGCGCCCAGGTATCGGCCCGTCACGACCACTTCGAGCGTCGTCGGATCGATATGGCCGACCCGCAGCATGGCGCGGTGCGTGGGGCTTCCCTGCACTTCGTTGCCGATCAGATCCGGTCTCCCCGGCGCGTCGGTGACCTCCGTTGGATTGAACTGGTGGTTCACCGCCAGCAGCCAGGCTGGCGCCGGGCGTACCTCGACTTCGGTCTCCAGTCCCAGGCTCCGCAGCGTGCCCACGTTGTCGCGGCGGCGGCATACCCCTCCGGCGGGGACGAACCCGCACGGCTGGATGACCCCGGAGGTCTCGGCCTCCTGAATGGTCACGTCGGTGATCGCGTCGCTCACGCGGGCCCAGAAGCCCGTGAGGCGAATCAACACGGACGGATCGGGCTGCAGATCGAGGCCCAGTTCGGCGCCGAGGACCCGCTCCGGGTCCAGCGCCTCGTTGGACTCGTTGACGACGTTGCCCGCCGCCCGGAACGGCTTGTACAGCTCGTTGAGGGTGGGGACTCGGAGGCCGCTGTAGAAGCTGCCACGCACCGCGACGGCGTCCGAAACGTCGTGCAGGAAACCGAGGTTGTGGCTCAGTTGGGTGCCGCTACGGTCCTCGAACGTGTCGTCGGTAAGGACGTTTCCGTCCGCGATCCCGAAGATGTGCCGGGAGCCCGCGGAGTTCCGCCACACGTCGAGGCGGAGCCCGCCGTACAGCTGCCAGCGGTCGCCGACCCGGATCCGGTCCTGGGCGAAGAAACCGTACAGCGTCTGATCGCCTCCGGTCTCCCGCTGTCTCGCGAAGGCGCCGTCATCGAAGAGGAACTGCTCGGTCGCGTCGCCGGTCGCGCCGAGGAGATCGGCCCCCAGCGTCAGGGCGTGCCTGCCGAGTCCGGGCTTCTGCCACACGAGGTTCGCCCCGATCCCCGAAGATGGGACGTCCTGGCTGATCGAGGGTTGCTCGCTGCCGCGCGTTCCGTCGACGCTCGAGAACGAGTTCACGTAGGACTGGGACTGGATGAACGCATTCAGGGTGAGCGCGGACCCGTCGCTCCCCGTGAGCGTGGCCCCGATCTGTCCGAATCCCGCTTCCGTGGTGTTGTTCCGGAGCGGCGTCGCGTTGTCCTTGTCCTGATCGAAGTAGTTCCCCTGGGCGTGGATGCGGAGCCGGTCCCCGGCCTGGAGTTCGACCTTCGCGCGCAGCGCGCCGTGGCTCGACGCGGACGGGATGTCCACCGGACCTCGCAGGCCGGGTTCCGTGAGGATGTGGCCGCCACTGTCGAAGAACTCGCCGGCCACGTATCCGCCGATGCGGTCGTCCCCGAAGGACGCCATCGCATCACCGCGGAAGGTGGACTGGCTCCCTCCCTGCGCGCCGGCGGAGAACCCGGCACCGCCGCCCGAGCGAGTGATTACGTGGACGACGCCCGCCAGGCTCTGGCTCCCCCAGCTGACGGTGGCCCCGCCGCGGACGATCTCGATCCGTTCGATCACCTCCACCGGGACCTGGCTCCAGCGTACCCAGCCGAAGTAGGGGTCGTTCAGGGGTACGCCATCGACGAGCACGAGCGTCCGGCTGGCGGCGGTTCCCCCCAGTCCACGCAGCGTCACGGCCTGCCAGGAAGGGTGCGCGACTCCGGCCTGGAACGGGAATCGGAAGTTCAGGCCGGGGACTTCCTGGAGGACGTCCTGCAGCGTCTGGGCCGCCGAGAGACGAAGTTCCTCGCGCGTCACCGTCGTCACGTTGACGGGCACCTCGCCCACTGAAGTCGGCGACCTGAGCGCCGAGATGATCAGCTCGCCCAGCGAGACCACGCTGTCGGCCGGCGCCGGTTCCTGCGCCGCGAGTGGGAGAGCGAGCCAGGGTGTCGACAAGCCGAGCAGGAACAGCGCCGCTCGGGGTGCCTTCCGCCATCCGGACCGCGGGTCTCGTAGCGTCATTTCAGGCTCTCCTCGAGGAGTTGCTTGACCATGGTCGGGTCCGCGCGCCCGTCCGTCGCGCGCATCACCTGGCCGACGAAGAATCCGATCAGTCCCATCTGGCCGGCCGCATAACGCTCCACCTCGGCCGGGTGCGACGCCAGGACCCGATCGACGATGTGGCGAATCCGCCCCACGTCACCGATGCGACCGAGCCCTTCCCGTTCGACGATCTCGCGCGGGTCGCCTCCGCTCTCGACGAGTCGCGCGAGGAGGGACTTCGCCACGGAGCGGGAGATCTCCTCATTCTGCACCAGCCCGACGAGCGCAGCCAGCGCCTCCGGATCGAGTGCGCCTGCATCGCCGCCGCTGGCGCCGGCCCCCCGGACCTCGTGCACGAGCCAGTTCGCTACGGCGACCGGGTCGGTCCCGTCGCGAATGGCCTGATCATAATAGCGGACGGATGCCCCGGAACCGCTGATCAGATCGGCGAGGTCGTCGGGCAACCCCAGTTGCTCCCGAAGACGGTGGAAGGCGGCCTGAAGCGCCGGGTCGGCCCCCCGAACGGCGTCACGGGCTTCGCGGCCCGTGTCGACGCCCGGCGTCGCCGGCCCGGACGTGGCGTCGGTCGTCGGGGACGCGTCCGCGCCGCCGGCGTCCGCCACCGCCCGCCTCACCCACGCGTCGCGCAGCGTGACCGTTCGGTTGAACACGAGCGGCGCGCCGGGACGAACCGCGCCGTCCGCGCCCACGACGGTCGCCACGGCCCGCGTCGCGCGGTCCCGGATGAAGTAGCCCAGCCGCTCGAACTGATACGTCGTCTCGCGCGGGTCCGCCGCCAGGCTGGGTTCGGCCCGCGCTTCCGAGAGTATCTGAAGCGAGTCCGGGTTCAGTCGCTCCCGCATCCTGTCCGCGCGAGCGGTCGGGTCCGGGGTCCGGAACAACCGGTCGTACAGACGAACCTCGATCGGCAACGAGCGGGGCGCCGAAACCCAGTGGATCGTCGCCGCCGGCCGGCGTCCGTCAGGGGCCGTGCCGCTTCTCGTCTCCGGATCGCAGGTGCAGTGCAGCCGGACCACGCGACCGGCCTCGTCCTTGTCCACGCTTCGGCAGGTGATGAAGTAGCCGTGCCGCAGGCGCACTTCCCGTCCCGGGGCGAGCCGCCTGAACCCGGGTTCCGGTACCTCGGCGAAGTCGCCGCGATCGATGTAGAGGACTCTCGTGAACGGAACCTCGCGTGTCTCCGGCCAGCCTTCGGGGCGCGCCTCGACCCCGGACGGGAAATACGGCGCCTTCAGCCACTCGATCCCGGCGTCCGGATAGTTGTCGATCACGACCTCGAGCGGACGCAGCACGGCCATCACGCGCGGCGCACGCGCGTTGAGCGCATCGCGAACCGCCCATTCAAGCGTCGCGATCTCGACCCGGTTCTCGGCCTTTCCGATCCCGATCTGCCTGCAGAAGGCACGAACCGCGTCCGGGGGGATTCCACGCCGGCGGAAACCGGCGAGCGTGGGCATGCGCGGGTCATCCCAGCCCGATACGTGTCCTTCCTCCACGAGGAGGAGGAGCTTCCGCTTGCTGACGACGGTGTAGTCGAGGTTACGGCGCGCGAACTCGTACTGGCGGGGACGCGGATCCCACGAGCCCAGTTCCTCTCCACCGCCGCCCTCGGCCTCCAGGATGCGCTCGAACCCGGCGGCGGCGGGCCGCGTATGCTCGATGAACCAGTCGTACAGGGCGCGATTGTCCTGAAATTCGAGCGTGCAGAAAGAGTGCGTGATCCCCTCGATCGCGTCCGATTGGCCGTGCGCCCAGTCGTAGAAGGGATAGATCGGCCACGCATCGCCCGTCCGGTAGTGGTGCGCGTGCCGGATCCGGTACATGAGCGGATCGCGCAGCTTCATGTTCGGGGCGGCGAGGTCGATCCGGGCCCGGAGGACGTGCTCGCCGTCGGCGAACTCGCCCGCGCGCATGCGCCGGAACAGGTCCAGATTCTCATCCGTCGAACGGTCCCGGTAGGGACTGGGCCGGCTCGGCTCGAGCACCGAACCCCGATGGGCGCGGATCTCTTCCTCCGAGAGGCTGTCCACGTAGGCGAAGCCGTCCTCGATCATCCGGAGCGCCATCCGGTAGAGCGCCTCGAAGTAATCCGAGGCGTAGCGGATCTCGCCCTCCCACTCGAACCCCAGCCAGCGGATGTCGCGCGCGATCGCCTCGACGTAGGCCGGGTCCTCGGTCGTCGGGTTCGTGTCGTCCATGCGAAGGGTCGTCCGGCCGCCGTACTCCGCTGCGACCCCGAAATCGAGGCAGATGGCGGACGCGTGGCCCACATGGAGGAACCCGTTCGGCTCGGGCGGGAAACGCGTGAGGACGCGCCCTCCGTGCCTGCCGCCTTGGACATCGCGGGCAACGATCTGTCGAATGAAGTCCAGCCGCTCTCGTTCCGACATGCGGGGAAACTACGCGACGGCGGCCGAACGGGAACCGTCGCGGCGCCACGGGAAGGGGTCCGTAAAAAAAAGGCCGGGCCCTCTCGGACCCGGCCCGGCCTCTGACGCGGTGCCCCGTCGGGGGCGCGCCGTCAGGAACGCGTGTCCCGGTCGATCGCGAGTGTCCCATCGATGGTCGCGACCGGAGCCTCCGGACACTCCCCGACCGCGGGTGGCTCCGCCGCCCCGGTCGCCGACGTGCCATGCAGAGACCCGCCGTGCGTGCCCAGGGTCAGCCCCACCGCGACCACTAACCAGGCCAGAGAACTGCCCGACGCCCATTTTGCCAGTCTGTCCATGAGATTCATCCCTCCTCGGTACGGCGGCTGCGATCCTGTTCCTGTTCATACGGCGAGAGGCGGAGAAAGTTTCTGCCCGTCTCGTGACCCTTCGACCCGACGAGCGGCCAAAGGGTTGGCAGCCGCTTGCCCGCCGCCAGCGACGCGCACCGGTGCGTCAGTCTGATTTCGTCAGGCGCGCGAGATACGCGGCTTCCTCCGCCTCGAAGGCGACCTCGCACCGCCAGCCGGCCGCGGCGGCATGGCGGGCGAGGGTCTCCAGATCGATGTACAGCTCGCGAAAGGGTCGGCCGACGCGGCCGGCGTGCGACAGTTCGATCCACGCCTGGCCGGCGTATCCTCCCGCCGGGGGCCATGGCCCCGAACGCCGAGCTTCGCCGGGTATCGCCTCCGCGCCGTCGATCAGGAGCTGTCCGCCGGGAGCCGGAAACCGCCGGGCGTGCCGGAGGAAGCGGTCGAGACCCGCCAGGGTCCCCACCGGACCGAGACCGTTCATGAGCATGAGCACGGTGTCGAATCCCGCCTGCCGCCAGTAGCGGAAATCGGCGCACACGACGGACGCGGCGCCGCGCGCCTTCAGCAGGCGGGCGAGCGTCGGGGAGCCCTCGAGGGCGACGACCGACCGTTTCTTCGCCTGAAGCGCGATGGTGTGCGGCCCCGCGCCGGCCCCGAGGTCGAGCACGCGCCCCCGGCACAGGTCGAGCGCGTAACGCTCGAAGTCGAGCATCCGATTCTCGCTCCGGAAGAAGAACTCGACCGGAAACGCCTCGTCCTCGCCCAGGCTGCTGCGGAGCCGGAGTTCCCCGGCGGTGTCCCCGGCGGCATGGGCGAGCAGCGCGCTCACGTAGGGGGCCAGCGCCGGTACCCGATCGCGATACGCATCGGGCTTCCGCGATGGCACGGCCGAGGGTGTCAACGGTCGGGCGCCAGCAGCCCCGCGGCGGTGCGTTCGTCCAGGCCCCGGACCCAGACCGACTTCACACGCCCCCGGTGGCCGGAGCGGAGTTCGACCGCCGAGCGAGGGAGGCGGAGTCTCCGGGCGAGAAACCGCACCAGGGCCCGGTTCGCGGCGCCATCCACGGGCGGGGCGGCGACGCGGACCCGCAGCGCGTCGCCGTGCGCAGCCGCGACTTCCGTGCGACCCGCGCGGGGTTGCAGGCGGATCTTCAGGAGGCCTCCGTCAGGGGCCCGGGAGTACCAGTTCAGCGCCAACGCATGGTCTCGAACACCGTGCGGCAGGCGTTGCAGTAGTACTGGGCGGTCGAAGCCTGACCGCCGAAGGTGGCGAAGGGGCTGGAATCATCCGAGCCGCAGAACGGGCACGGGATCGATGAAGGGAGGGCGGAACTCTCCACCGGGTCGTCGAGCTCCGGCCGTTTCCGCGGAGCTGCGCGTCGCGCCTCGCCGTCCACGGTTCAGTCCATCAGGAGCGCGCGATTGCGGTCGCCCCGGACGCGCGCGAGGGAATCCTCGTCCGGACCGCCATCCACGGCGCGCCGGCGCGCCGGGCAGCGGCCTTCCCAGGCCGGATCGCGAGTGCTGATCCACGTCTCGCCCGCCGCACGCGTCAGCCCGACCTTCGAGACGAGCGGCCCCACGCGCTCGAGCCAGCGCCGCCGCGCCCCGGCCGGGCCCGAGCCCACGATCCCGTGCTCGGCGAGCGTCGAGCCGAGCGGATCGCCGTCCGGCCCGAACCAGCAGAGGCAGGCGTTCCAGGCCGCTTCGAAGGCCTCGGCCAGCGCCTTGCGCCCGCCCTCGGCCGCGAGGAGGCGCAACGTCCACCCCTGCCCATGGTCGAAGTGGAAGCGCTCTTCCTCGAGCAGCTTGCGCACCTTGTAGTGGATCGGTTCGAAGCGGCTCTCCGCGAGCATCTCGAACTGTACCGAGAGCGCCGTATCCCAGAGGAAGTTGAGGGCGAGGAACTCGGGCCACGACGAGACATCGCGGTCCAGCAACTCCGAATTGCGGTACGCCCCGGAGGGCCGCTCGTGCTCGAGCGCGGACGGATCGTGACCGAAATCACGCAGCATGGCGTAGAGGATGCGTGCGTGCCCCCACTCGTCCTGTGCCATCGCGGCGCAGGCGATGCCCGCTTCGACCGATGGGGCTCCGAGAATCCAGTCGGAATAGCGGATGCCGAGCAGCCGCTTGTTGTCCGCGAGGCTGAGCAGGAGGTCGCCGAGGCGAACGGCCACCTCGTCCGGCAGGTCGGCCGCCGACTTGAAGCCGACCCGGGCCGACTCGGTCACGTCGTCGCCTCCCCGAGCGTGAACGGCGCCTGTGGGCGATTGACCGCGGCGAAGGCGTCGCGCGGGGCGACCGTCATCTCGAACCACTTCGCCTCGTCGTAGGTCTGCCAGGCGTACACGCGGGCCAACTGCTCGTTGGGCGCGGCCACCGCGCCGATGTGCTCGAACCGGTCCGCCCGCTTCTTGCGCGCGAACACCTCGTAGATGCGGCCGTCGCCGCTCACGTCGCGACCCCGAACGATTTCAGGTACGCCCGGCCCCGATCGGAGATCGCGGCCGTCGTCCAGGGCGGGTCCCACACGGTCACGAGTTCGACCTCGCGGACCCCCTCCTCCTTCAGAAGGCGTTCCCGCACGTCCCACGCGATGAAGTCCATGCACGGACAGGCCGTTGCCGTGAACGTGAGACATACGGTGACCGAACCCGCCGTCTCGTCCCCGGTGACCCGCCGGACGAGTCCCAGGTCCACGATCGAGATCGGCAACTCGGGATCCGCCACCTCATACAGCGCCCTCCGCGCGCGCTCCGCGAGGTCCGCCGCGGGTTCGGCGAAGACCGGAGGAGGCGGCAGATCGCGCCCTCCGCGCGTTTCCCGCAGGACGGCGGCGAAGTTCATCCCCTCTTCATACCGGGGCAGCCCCGGCCGTCGCGCGACGGCCTCGGTCATGCCGCGAGCATCCTCTCGACCGCGAAGCGACTCCGACGCAGCGACTCCACGTATTGCTCGTTCATCGGTCCGCGCGCCTTCCAGCGCTCGAACACCTGCTTCCAAGTGATCGTCTCGTCGAAGCGCCAGCGCCGCGCATCGGGGTCGTACTGGCAGGGCAGCTCGTAGGTAAGTTCCACCTCATCCGTGTCCGGGTCGTAGCGCGCGGGCACGTCGTACCCTAACTCCTCGCACAGCGGCACGACCGCCATCAGCCACGTCTGTCGCAGCTGGTCGTTCGTCATCCCCTTGAGACGGAAGTCGAGTTGTGCGTTGTGGTGCTTCCTGTCGTCGGGCATGCCGAACCACTCGACGCCCATCGGGAACATCCAGTCGAGGGTCCGCTGGACAGCCTCCCTGGCCGCGCCCCCGGCCTCGGCGAAGCGCCGGATCCAGACTTCGCCGTGGCGGAGATGGAAGTTCTCCTCCATCCCCACCTTCACGAGTCCCCGCTTGAGTGGGCCGTAGCTGGTGTTCCGGTGCACGTCGCCGAGGAGCGTGATCCCGGCCCGGTCGTAGAGGGCGTTCGCCGATACGAGTTCCGCCCAGTCCATGAGCGGCTGGTCGAAGCCGTAGGGGTGCTTGAACTGGGCGGGTTCCCGCTCATAGAGCAGCCAGTGGCGGTCGACGCCGAGATCCTCGAGCAGGCGGTAGGCGATATTCGCGTGCCCGAGCTCATCCTGAATGATCGCCGTGGCCGACACCATCATATTCGTCGAGGGCGCGTCGCGGGCCGCCATGAAATAGGCCGGGGCACTGATGAGTTCCGTATCCCCCTGCACCGTGAGTTGGGTGATGAGCGCCCGCTTGTAGGTCTCCGTCATGTCCTCTTCGGACTCGACGATAAACCCTTCCTGGACCTTCCGCTGCAGTTCTTCGTCCGTGAAGCGTCCCATACGCTATTCGTCTTCCGTTTCCTCCGAATCAGACGATTCGGGTGTGATCGGGACCAGCCGCCCCCCGGCGCGGAACCGGATCGCGCCGTCGATGAGCGCCAGTACGAGCCGGTCGCCCGAGAGCTGGAACGCCCGCACGGAACCCAAAGCCTCGCGGAGACGCTGCTCGACCTCCGCTCCCCGCCCGCGGCAACTCTTCCGCGTGGTCGCGAGCCCGTAGAAGCGGAGCGCCTCGGACGCCGTCGCGCGGAACCGCCCGAATACCTGGTTACAGCCCGCGAAACCCGACACCTGCCCCGTAACGTCCGCCTCATCGAAGGCCTCGGCCAGGAATCGGAGCGTCACGGGCTCCACGCCGCGGAGGTCCGCGGTCCACTCCCCCAAGTCGAACGACTCGAGTTCCCATTCGTGCGTGTGCAGCGCGGGTACTCCCGCCGCCGCACCGTCTCCCGCTCCGTCCGCCGCCGCGGCCCCCGGGGTCCCCTCCTCGATGACATCGGTGAGCCGGATGGGGATGACCCCGCGGTTCGTGAGCACGAAGTGCTGCACGATGTCGACGGACGGAGGCACCGTGATCGGGTCGGCGGGCCGCCGGATCCGGACGTCCAGACGGATCAACCCCTCTTCGATCGCCATGCGCCGGACCTCGATCCGATCCCCGATCAGGCGGGCCGAAACGTCCACGGCCTCCCCGCCATCGCGGAGAAGGGCGTGCAGCGTCAGGAATCGTTCCCGCCCCTGTTCCGCGACGAGAACGACGGCCGCGTCCGTCTCGGAGTTGAAATCGAGATCTCCCTCCGCCGTCATCAGGAGTTCGTGCCGAACGTTGCCGTCACCGACCCCCGACCCTGCGCGGAGGGTGACGCTGCCCCCATCCAGCGTGAGGAAAGCGCCCTCTTCCAGAAGTTCACGGTACGCCGGCTCGGGTCCGCGCTCGCACGCGCCGACGCCGACCGCGGCGGCCATCAACCCCGCGAATACGGTTTCCCGTCTCACTCCGCCTCCATGAACGGATACCGATAGTCGGTGGGCGGGTCGAAGGTCTCCTTGATCGTTCGCGGAGAGACCCAGCGCACCAGATTGAGCACCGAGCCCGCCTTGTCGTTCGTGCCGCTCGCCCGCCCGCCGCCGAAGGGCTGCTGGCCGACGACCGCGCCCGAGGGCTTGTCGTTGATGTAGTAGTTGCCGGCTGCGTTGCGCAGCGCGGCGCCCGCATTTCGCACCGCCGCGCGGTCGCGCGCGAAGACCGCGCCGGTGAGGGCGTAGGGCGACGTACCATCGACGAGTTCGAGCGTCTCTCTCCAGTTCGAAGCCCGATACGGGTGGAGTGTGACGACAGGACCGAAGATCTCCTCGCACATCAGTTTGTGTGCGGGGTCGCCGGCCTCGACCAGCGTGGGTTCGATGAAATACCCGCGGCTGTCGTCACACCCGCCCCCGGCGAGGACCCGCGTGTCCGGCGACGCCTTCGCGTGGTCGATGTACGACCTGATGTTGTCGAACGCGGACCGATCGATGACGGCCCCGAGGAAATTTCGAAAGTCCGCGGGGTCGCCCATCCGCAACTCCTCGGTCATCGCGACGGCGCGGTCGCGCACCTCCTCCCACATCGTGTCGGGGATGTAAACGCGGGATGCCGCCGAGCATTTCTGTCCCTGGTACTCGAAGCCGCCGCGCACGATGGCCACCGCGACCGCTCGCGGGTCCGCGCTCTCGTGGGCGAGGATGAAATCCTTGCCGCCGGTCTCGCCCACCAGCCGCGGGTAGGCGCGATAGTTCTCGACGTTCCGGGCGACCGACTTCCACAGGTGCTGGAAGGTGCCGGTCGATCCCGTGAAGTGGATGCCGCCCAGTTCGCGGCTCGAGAGCAGGACATCGCTGATCTCCGACGCGACCCCGGGGATGAAGTTGATCACGCCCGGGGGCAGTCCGGCCGCCTCCAGAAGCTCCATCACGTAGTAGGAGGAGAGCACGCCCGTGGTCGACGGCTTCCAGACCGCGACGTTCCCCATGAGCGCGGGGGACGTGGTCAGATTGGCCCCGATCGCCGTGAAGTTGAAGGGGCTGATCGCGTAGATGAACCCTTCCAGGGGGCGGTGGTCCATGCGGTTCCACACCCCGGGGCCGGAGACGGGCTGTTCCGCGTACACACGCGACGCGAAGAACGAATTGAAGCGCCAGAAGTCGACCACCTCGCAGGCCGCGTCGATTTCGGCCTGGTACGCCGTCTTGCTCTGCCCGAGCATCGTCGCCGCGTTGAGCTTCATCCTCCACGGGCCGGCCAGCAGTTCCGCGGCGCGGAGCAGGATCGCGGCCCGATCCTCCCAGGCCCAGTTCGACCACTCCGCCCACGCTTCGCGCGACGCGGCGATGGCGGCCTCGGCCTCGGCCACACCGGCCACATGGCAGCGGGCCAGCGCGTGGCCGTGGTCGTGGGGCATGGTGACATCGAAGGTGCGCGAAGTCCGGACCTCGCGGCCTCCGATGATGAGCGGAATCTCGACTATCTCGCCGCTCTGGCGCCGAAGTTCGGCCTTGAGCGCAGCCCGTTCGGGGCTGCCCGGGGCGTAGTCGTGGATCGGTTCGTTCGAGGGAGAAGGAATCGTGAATCGGCCCTGGCTCCCGGTCGCCGGTCGTTCGTCGCCGGCGGCGGGCGAGCCGGCGGCGGCCGCTTCCAATACCTCGGCGGTAAATAGGGTCATCGAGGATCCCCCTGGTGATTTCGTTCGCGAAGGGAAGGTCAATCTGGCGCGCCGGGAGTGAGAGTGAAAGGTGTTCGCGACCCCGTCGACGCGGCTCTCGAGACGGACTTTCGGGCCGCCGGCGGCGTACCCGCCCGTTGATCGCGGACCACACCGACGAGTAATCTACCCCGATACGTGGCGTGGTGTCCCGGCAATGGTCGTCCGCGGCGGCGGCCCGGCTCGAGCGAGGTGTCTCACTACCAAGATGGAGCTTGCGAAGCACCTGATCGGCCCCCGCGCGGTGTGGCTCGCGTTGTCCCTCCTGCTCTGTCCCGCCTCGGGACTGGCGCAGGAGGGGGCGGCGCTGCTGCGAGCGATGGAAGCCCGCGTCGACGCGGGTCGCGAGAACGCGGTTCACCTGCTGGCGCCACAGACCTTCCGGGCGGCCGTGGAACGCTTCGACGATGCGGTACGCCGCTGGGAGGACGGTCGCGAGGACGCCCGCTTCCGGGAGTTGCTGAGCGAAGCGGAGCAGCGACTGGAAGACGCGGAGGGGATCGCGGCCGCCGGCCGCTCGCAGTTCGGGGAGCCGCTCGCGGCGCGGTCGGAGGCGCGGTCGGCGGAGGCCGGGACCCGGGCCCGCCAGGCCTGGGAGAGCGCCGAAAGGGAACTTCTGGAAGCGGGCCGTCGATTCGAGCGCGACGATTTGGACGAGGCGGGCGTGCGAGCGGCGAGGGCCGCGGATCTCTATCGCCGGGCGGCGCGCGCGGGGTGGCGCGACCGGTTTCTCGGCGCCGCCATCCAGGCCCGCGCCGCAGCCATGACGGCGGGGGCGAGCGAGTTGGCGCCGGCCACCTTTGCCGAAGGCGAGGCGCTGCTGGCGAGCGGCGGGGCGGACATCGAGATGAACCGGCTCGAGGACGGCCCCGGCCAGGCGGGAGAGGCGGCTCTCGTGGCCTTCACCCGAGCTCACCGGATCGCCACCCTCTCCGACAGTGTGCGGCGGCGGGAGGTACTGCTCGAGCGTCTCGTCGACGAGCACGAAGACGACCTTGCGCGCCTGGCCGAAGCCGCCGGCGTGACGCCTCAGCGCAACGATACCGGCGAAACGACGAGTCGGCTCGCCGCGGAGATCGAGCGGATTCGGGCCGACAACGCCCGGCTGGAGGAGGATCTCGGGAACGAACGCGCCCGGACTTCCGATCTCGAGTCACGGCTGGCGTCCGCCGAGGGTCGCCTGATCGAGTTCGAGCAGCGCTTCACCGGAGCACGGGATGAACTGCTGGCGATCCGCGAGCGCGAGGCCCGGCTTCGCGAGGTGCAGGGGCTCTTCACCGCGTCCGAGGGCGAGGTACTCCTGACCGGGGACCGGATCGTCCTCCGTCTGCATGGGCTCACCTTCGAGTCCAGCGAAGCGGAGATCTCCGAGAGCCTCCATCCCCTGCTCGCCAAGGTGCAGCGCGTGATCACGACGTTCCCGGGGGCGGCGGTCCGCATCGAGGGACACACGGACGCCCAGGGCGGGGCGCGCGGGAATCAGGCGTTGAGCCAGCGGCGGGCGATCGCGGTCCGCGAGCACATCCTGTCCCGCGTACCCATACCGTCGTCACGCGTGGAGGCGGTCGGATTGGGTGAGGATCGCCCCATCGCGAGCAACGAGACCGAGGAAGGGCGGGCGAGGAACCGGCGGATCGAGGTCGTCGTGACGCCGCCGGGCGGCTGAAGGGGCCCGCGGGGCCTCAGTCTCCCGGAGGTCTTGAGCCGACGAAGTCCTCGCCACCGTCCACGCGGATCGTGTTCCCCGTCATCCACGCCGTCTCGGCGTCCGCGAGCGCCACCATGCAGCGCGCGACGTCCCCGGTCGTGCCCAGCCGGCCGTGCGGGTTCTGGGCCGCCGCTTCCGCCATCATGTGCTCGGCTCCCGGGATCTTGCGGAGCGCGGGCGTGTCGGTGACGCCGGCCCGGATGGCGTTGACCGTGATCCCCCGGGGCGCAAGTTCGAGCGCGAGTTGCCGGCAGTGCGATTCCAGCGCGGCCTTGGCGGCCGAGACCGCACCGTAGGAGGGAATGACCCGATCGCCCCCGGAGGAGGTCATGGCGAAGATCCGGCCGCCCTCGCGCATGAGCCCGCGGTCGAGCAGACCCTGCGTCCAGTAGACCAGAGTGTGGGCCATGACATCCAGCGTCATGTTCATCTGCTCCGGGCTCATCGCCGTGTCGCCATCGCCGACGAAGGGCCGAAGGGTGCCGAACGCCAGCGAGTGCATGAGTACGCGAATCGATCCGGCTCCCGCGGTGTCGGCGATTTCGTCCAGCACCCGGTCGCGCTTCTTCGCCGCGGCCGCATTCGCATTGAAGAACATCGAGCGGCGACCGCTCGCCGCGATGCACGCTTCGATCTCCGCGACGCGGACGAGGCCGGCCCGCCGGTCCAGATGTACGCCGTAGATGTCGTAGCCCGCCCCGGCGAAGGCGATCGCCGCCGCCTCGCCGAAGCCGCTCGAAGCACCCAGAATCAACGCCCCCGGTGCCGAATCCGTCACGCCGCTCTCTCCCGTTCCGTGAAGTGCACCCTCATCACGCCACGGCCTGCCGCGTCCGTGGCGGTGGAAGCGCTCAGCATAGCCGCCCGCTCTCCGGGTCGCACGGTCCGACGGCCCGGAGGAGGCCCCCGGACCGCCGGGCCGCGCCTCGGTTCGTCGCGTGCCGCAGCGATCGGCGACGGATCTCCACCGTCGGCGGCGCCTCGGCCGCGATTTTGTTTTTTTGAAAAAACGCTTCCGGGCGCGAGAAGTTCGGGACGCCCCTTACAGATGCTCTATCGCCCGTTGCCGCAGCGTGAACGCAGAGAACGATGCAACGATCATGCAACGCGCATGAAGCAGAATCCACATCTGATCCGGAGTTTTGGACGATCCTTCAACACTCACATAAATACCTATGGTATATCATGTTACATGTCATGGCCGGTGTCGCTCGTTTCCCGGCGCCGCAGAAAGGACCGCTTGCCGGAGGCAAAGGCGGTTCCCTATCCTCAAACGGCGACAGGGGAGGCATCGGCAGGATCTTCACGGACCGCCGAGGGTCCGTAGCGATCCAAGGAAAGAACTTCAGTTTTGATGAGCGTATCCCGCGATATGATGGCAACATCCGACCGTAGTTTCGTCAACGTCGTAGTGGACCTCCCGAAGGAACTCGCGGCGGACGTTGAAGATGTGCGCCGGCGGGATCCCGAGTTCCTGGGCCGGGCGATCCAGTATGTGCTCGCCCGGCGCATCATCTTCGAGGAGTTGACGGCCCGCGCCTCCGAGCGCCGCTAGGCGATCCTGTTCACACCTCCCCGGAAGACCCGGGCCCGCACCCCGCGGGGTCGTGATTCTCCCTCCGCCCGCCCCGGAGCGCAAGCGCGTGGCGTTGACGCCCGCCCGCCCCGGGGCTAAATCGCGCTGGGAACACGGGTGGAGTGAGGGTGGCCAGCGATCTCGAGCCGAGGATAGCAGTGTCCTCCGAGACGGAGCACCGAGGGGCCGGTCGGGGTGCCGACAGCGGGTCGGAATCCGATGAGGGGGTGCTGCGGGCCAAATACGCGGATTACTGCTCGGCGCAAATCACCGAGGTCTTTCTCTCCCTGGCTGACGAGCGCATCTACGAAATCGTCGAAGAAGAAGCCCGCGAGCAGGAAATCGGACCCGGCGAGCTCGGCTTCAAGGCCATGGTTCGGCTGGCCACCAAGCGCCTGAGGGAGAGCGTTCCGCTCCCGGACTTCGAGACGTGGCGCAGCGATTACGAGACCGCCCCGGAGCTGTACGAGAAGTACCTCATGGGCCTGTGGCGACAGCGTTCCGAGGAGGACGCCCGCGAAGCCGATTGAATCGGAGGGCGGATGGCTGGACATCGGGCGGGCGGGAACGACGGGACGGGGGAAGGACGCCCCCAGTTGCGGATGTGGGACGACGCGGGGCAGGAGACCGTCGTCGGTGTCCTCGACGATGCGGGCGATCGCTGGAAGGTTCTGGTCATCGTCGAACCGGTCGCCGCCGACCTCGCCCGGGGGAGACTTTCGTTTCGGCTCGGTGACGAGCGGTACGACACGGCTCCGGTTCTTCTGGAAGAGACGGCGGCCTCGGTGGTCCGGCGGGCGGGCGAACTTCCCGACGTCATGCTGAGACAGCTGCTCACCGCTGTTCGCGGCTGACGGTTCCGGCCCCGACCGGGTCTCGGCGCGCCACCTCCACGACCAGCGTGCGCAACATGACCCAGCCCGCGCGGATCGAGCCGGGAAGGCTTCCGGACACCTTGGACCGGCCCATCGTCCGTCGCTCGAACCGGACCGGCGCGCCGCGCACGCGAGTTTGGGCGCGGAGGGCGCGTACCTGCATTTGCACATACCAGCCGTAGTTCGTGTCGTCGAGTTTCAGCGACTCCAGCGTGCTCCAGCGGATGGCGCGAAAGGGTCCCATGTCGCGGATGTCGGCACCGTAGAGTCGGCGCATCGCGGCGAGCACGAGCCGGTTTCCCAGCCGCGCGTGCCAGCGAACCCCCCCCCCGGCGTCAGCCTCGCGCTCGCCGATCACAAGGTCCGCCTCGCCTTCTTCGATGGGGCGCAGCAGGACGTCGAACTGCCCGGCCGCCGCGAAATCGTCCGCGTCGAGGAATACGAGAGCGTCCGGAGGGGCCGGGCGGAGCGACTCGATACCGGCGAGACAAGCCCGGCCGTACCCCGCGCGTGGCTCGTACACGACCCGCGACCCCGCCGCCCGCGCGATGTCGGCCGTAGCATCGCGCGAACCGTTGTCCACCAGCACGACCTGACGGACGCGTTCCGCCCCCAACGCCTCGAACAGGTGCGGGAGCGCCTCCGCCTCGTCGCGGGCGGGGATCAGGATCGCGGTCCGCACGGCTTCGGATGACAGGTACGCGGCTGCTCTGGGTGCTGGTGGCCGTGGAGGCGGCCGCCCTGTGGACGATGGCCTGGGGCGGTTCCGGCACCCCCGGCCCCGCGCTCGCGCTGTGGGGAGTGGCGTTCGCCGCCTATCTGCTTGCGGCGCGGTACGGCACGACGCAATTGGGGACGGCGCCGGACCGGCGACGGATCTGGATCGCCGGAATCGCGCTCCGGGCCGGGATGTTCCCGGCCGCCCCGGTCCTTTCGGAGGACATCTATCGGTTCATGTGGGATGGGTGGGTGCAGCGAAACGGTGTGAATCCCTATCTCCTCCCCCCCTCCGCCCCGGCGCTCGAAGAACTGCGTACGGACTGGTGGCCCCTCATAAATCACCCCGACATCCCCACCATCTATCCCCCGGGCGCCCAGCTCGTGTTCGCGCTTCTGGCCTGGATCGGCCCGGCCTGGTGGATCTTCAAGCTGGCGTGGCTCGCTGCCGATCTCGCGGTCGCGTGGCTCGTCCACCGACTCTCGCGAGGCCGCGGCCCGCTGCCGCTCCTCCTCTATCTGTGGTCGCCGCTGGTGATCGTGGAAGTCGCGTGGAGCGGGCACCTCGACCCGCTCGGCCTGGCGCCGATGCTCGGGGCCGTGGCGCTGGCCGGGGCCGCCGGGCCCGCGTGGCGCGCGGGTGCGCTGCTGGGGATCGGCGGATCGATGAAGTTCGCGCCGCTCGTGGCAGTGCCCGCCCTCGGGCGTCTCCGCGGCCGGCGGATCCGGGCGGCCGCGCTCGCCGTGGCGGTCGCACTCGCGGTGCCGACCGTGCTTTACCTCCCGTACGCCGCCGCGGGCGCCTCGCTCTTCAGCGGTCTCCGCGCGTACGCCGACATCTGGGCGTTCAACGCCGGCCTCTACCGCGGCCTGGAGCTCCTTCCGGGCCACCCTGATCTTCCCAGGTGGATCGGGGCGGTCGTCGTCGGGGGCCTCGCCATCCACGCGGCGCTCCGCCGCTGGGCGCTCGATCGTGCCCTCTTCTGGACGATCGGGTCCGCGCTCCTGCTGTCGCCGACGCTCCACCCGTGGTATGTGCTCTGGGCGCTCCCGTTCGCCTGTCTGTCGCTGAACCGGGGCTGGCTCCTCCTCAGCGGCACGGTCTTCCTCGCCTACGCGGGGCGCGGCGCCTACCTGTCCACAGGCGTGTGGCCGGAACCGGCGTGGCTGGCCTGGCTCATCCACGGGCCGCCCCTGGCCCTGCTAGCCCGGGACGGCTGGAGAGGGCGGCGTCCTGAGGCACTCGCGCGACGTGAGCGCGTACCCCGCCGCGAACAGGGCGGTGAACGGGATCGCGGCGGCGGAGCCGAGTAGCGCCGTGTTCACGATCGCGCCCGCCAGAGCGACCGCCAGCCCGAAGCGAATCAGGGCGGTCCCCCCCGCAAGCCGGGCCCGATACCCCACCGTGGGTGAGAAACCCCGCTTCGGCGTGCGTGCGAACGGGGTCCGCCGGCCGCCGACGCCCCGCAGCACCGCGAAGGTGAGCGGAACGCCCAGCCCCAGCCCCAGGAGCATGGCCTCGACGATCCTCCGAGCGATCCCCCGGCGTTTCCGGATCCATCCCGCCGCCCCGTAGAAGAGCACGAACGGAACGGTGGCGAGGAGGAGGGCGAACGCGTGCACGATCGAGGGCAGACCGAACCCCGTCCCCGCCACCCAGCCGGCGCCCGCCAGCGCCACCGCCATCGTGAGCGTCAGGGGGTGGACGATGTGTCCCGCGAGATGAGCCGTGGCCTCGAGCTTGTGCGCCGCGGGCAAACGCGCGCGCCAGATGCGCGGCAGCAGCTTCCGCGCGCTCTGGATGCCACCCTGCGTCCAGCGGCTCTGCTGTATCTCGACCGCTCGCAGGCTCGACGGCAGTTCCGCCGGGACCCGCACGTCATCGCGATAAACGAAGCGCCACCCCGCCAGCTGGGCGCGGTAGCTGAGGTCGACATCCTCGGTCAGCGTATCGCTCTGCCAGCCTCCCGCCGCTTCGATGCAGCCCCTGCGCCACATCCCGGCGGAGCCGTTGAAGTTGAAGAAGAGACCCGCCCGGTAGCGCGCCTCGTGCTCGATGGCGAAGTGCGCGTCCAGGAAGAGCGCCTGGGCGCGCGTGAGCCAGCTCGCGTCCGGCGACAGGTGGTCCCACGCTGCCTGCACCGCCCCCACGGAGGGGTCTTCGAAGGGCGGCAGGAGGTCCCGGATCAGACCGGGGGGCGGGACGAAATCGGCGTCCAGCACGACGAGGAATTCGCCGCGGGCGATCGATGTGCCGTGCGCCAGCGCCCCGGCCTTGAAACCCTCGCGCGACCGGCGGCGGATGTGCCGGATGTCGATGCCCCGGGCTCGCCAGGCGCGGGCCCGCCGCCCCGCGAGGGCAACGGTCTCGTCGTCTGAATCGTCGAGGACCTGTATCTCGAGGCGGTCGGTCGGATAATCGAGCCGGCCGGCCGCGTCGATGAGCCGCTCGATCACGTTCGCTTCGTTGTACACCGGAAGCTGGACCGTGACGGTCGGAAGCGACCCGCGCCACGCGCGATGCTCGGCCCGGGCCGGCCGACGCGCCCGCAGCCACAGAAGTCGCAGGCGGTGCGCCCCGAACGGGGCCAGGAAGGCGAGCAGCGCCAGATACGCAACTTGTCCGATCTCGCTCATCGCCCTTCCATGGCCAGCTTCTTCAGCGTGCGCCTCCCGCGCGCGTCCCCTCCAAGAATCATTCTACCCCGCGACCGCCGCCAGTTTCCCGCGGTCCCCGCCGGGAACAGGCTCAGGGGACGCGCCGGCCACCGACCGCGTCCGCGCGGAAGTCGAGCCGGTCGAGAGCCACGATCCCGTCGCTCATCACGAACAGTACGTCCTGGTACCGTCCGATGTCTTCGAGAGGATTCCGGTCGAGCACGAGGAGGTCCGCCTCGAAACCCGGGGCGACGCGACCCGTCCGGTCCCCGACGCCGAGCAACTCGGCCGCGACCGTGGTCGCGGCCCGGATCGCATCGAGTTCGCTCATCCCGATCCCGACGAGTTCGATGAGTTCGTGGCTCAGGCGGAGCACGCTTTCCGCTCCGTACCCCGTATCCGTAGCGGCGACGACGGGCACCCCCAGGGCATGGGCGGCGGCCGCGGTCTCCCGTACCCGGGGCAGCATATGGCGACCCCGCACCTGGAGGATCGGGTCGTCGTAGTCGCCCCCGGGAAGCGTAAGATCCGAGACGACGGCGATCGTCGGCACGAGAAAGGTCCCGCGTTCGCGCATCAGGCGCAGCGTCTCCTCCCGCAGGTAGGTGCCGTGCTCGATGCTGCGGACGCCCGCCGCGACGGCCGCGCGACCCCCCCGGTCACCGTGCGCATGCGCCGCCACCGGCACGCCACCCCCGGACGCCGCCGCTACGAGCGCCGAGAGTTCCGCCTCCGTGAAGAACGGCTTGCGCGGATCCGTCTCCGGCAGTCCCGCGCGTTCCGTCGCGTTGACCTTGATGAAGTCCACGCCGCGGTCGAGCATCGCGCCCGCCATGCGTCCCAGCGCCTCGGGCCCGCGGACATCGCGGCCATGCAGGTCGCTCAACGCCGGTTCGTCGAGGAAGAGCCCCTCCGCCGGCCTCGGCCGCACGTGGTAGCCGGCCGCGAGGATCTCGGGACCCGCGAAGACGCCGCGCCGAAACAGCTCGCGAAGACCCACATCCGCGAAGAATCCGCTCCCCATGCTGCGGGCCGTGGTGACCCCCGACATGAGCGCCCGGCGGGCAGCCGCCAGGTCCCCGATGTGCACGTGCGCGTCGATGAGGCCGGGCACGAGGTAGCGCCCCGCCAGATCCATGACGCGAGCTCCGGCCGGCGCCTCGCCCCCGGGCTCGACCGAAACGATGCGCCCGTCGCGAACGACGACGGTCGCATTCGTGATGACGCCGGACGCGCCGGGATCGAGCACCGACGCGCCTGTGAAGGCGAGTTCTCCCTGGCCCGCCAGCAACGCCGGACACGCCAGCGCCGCCGGGCCCGTCAGACACGCGAGCAGAGCGATGGCCCTTGGAGCGATCGCGTCGGGACGGGACGGGGCGACCCCTCGAAGAAAGTGCATCATCGGAGCCTCCGGATGGTGGTCGTCAGATCCCCAACATGACCCGTTCCGGCGCCGCAGGGTAGAAGTCCGGGCGGCGGGCGACGGCGGGGTCGTGTTTTCCCGTCGCCGCGTCTACGTTTAATCTCCCGGGGCGCGTCTCGTGCCGGCGGCGCCCGGCACCCTCTCGAGACCACTGGAACCGCGGAGTTGCGCACACCCCACATGCACCACGCGAGACAGTCGGTCGGGGGCGCGGCTCTCGACAGCCCAACGCGCCTCGGGTTTCCCCTGCGCGTCGCCGCCATCGACGTGGGATCGAACGCATTCCGGTTCATCGCGGCTGAATTTCACGCCCCGGACCGGTACGTCGAGTTGTCCGGCGAGCGCGTCCCCGTCCGGCTGGGACACTCCGCCTTCCTCACCGGCGAACTCTCCGCCGCGGCGATCGAGAAGACGGTCGAGGGCTTCTGTCGCTTCCGGCGGGAGATCGATCGTCTGGGCATCGACCACGTCCGGGCCGTCGCCACGAGCGCGGTTCGCGAGAGCCGCAACGGCGCCGATCTCGTGCGCCGCGTCGAGGATGAAGCCGGCATCACGATCCGCCTCATCTCCGGGACGGAGGAAGCGCGTCTCGTCTGGACCGCCGCGAGGTCGCGAATCGACTTCGGCGACGCGAAGTGGATGCTCGTCGACCTCGGCGGGGGCAGCGTCGAAGTCTCCCTCGCGGACCGGTCGGGGATCATGTGGAGCGAGTCGCACCGGATGGGATCGGTCCGACTCCTGAATGAACTGACCGGGGCCGACGACGCGCCCGCGCACTTCGCGAAGCTCCTCGCGGAGTACGCGGCCTCTCTCCGCATCCCGCACGCGAGCAAGCACTGGACCCCGGTCGAACTGATCGCCACCGGCGGAAACATCGAAGCACTCGCCCGCCTGGCCGGCCGGAGCCGGAGCGACGGCGTGCCGGAGATCACGCGTGTCCAACTCGGTGCGGCGATCGAGGAGTTCTCGCGTCTCTCCTACAGCCAGCGCATAGGTCGCCTGGGCCTGCGCGAAGACCGCGCCGACGTCATCCTTCCCGCCGCCATCGTGTACGATCGCGTCGCCGAGCTGGCGGGTGCCGATCGGATTCTCGTTCCCGGGGTCGGGGTGAAGGAAGGGACGCTCCTCGACCTCGTCGACGAGCTGACGAGCGGCGCCGGCCTGGGGCGGCTGGAGCGGATCGTACACGAGGGCGCACTGACGCTGGGGCGGCGATACCTGTTCGACGAAGACCACGGGCGTCACGTGGCCTCCCTCGCCGTCTCTCTCTTCGACCAGCTCGCCGACCTGCATCGCCTCGATCCGCCCGACCGGTCGATCCTGCTCGCCGGGGCGCTGCTCCACGACATCGGACAGCACATCTCCTACGCGAGGCACCACAAGCACTCGCTCTACCTCATCCTGCACAGCGAGATCCCCGGCATCGCGCCGGATGAACTGCCGCTCGTCGCCCTCGTGGCGCGCTATCACCGTCGCGCCGAGCCGCGCGAGGGTCACTACCTGTACCGGGACATGACGGCGGCGGACCGGGCTCGCGTCGAGAAGCTCGCGGCCCTCCTCCGCATCGCCGACTCCCTCGATCGCGAGCACCTGCAACGCGTCCACAGCGTCGAAGCCCGGCTTCACGAAGACCGTCTGGAACTGCGCCTGGCGCGGAACGGAAGCGTGCTCCTGGAGCAGTGGGCCCTCCGCACCAAAGGGAAGCTATTCGCCCGCATCTTCGGCCTCGAACCCTACGTCACCTTCGATCTCGAGCGCAGTCCCTAGCCGCCGCCGCTTCGCTCCGGGCAGCGATTCCGGGCGATGAGCCGCCGCAGACCGTATAATTCAGGCCCCATTCACTGAACCTCGGCGGAGAGCACCATGGCATCGGAGTCGGACGAGGCGACGCGGCGCACGCGCGCGCTCCGCGTGGGACGGGGCTCCGACGACGGCGGCGAGCGTTCTCCCTCGTCCTCGGCGTCCGTCGAGGCCCGGCCCGAAATCCCGTCGATCGGGCCGCGGTTCGGCCATCGCGTCCGGGGGGAACCGGTGCTCCCGCGCGCGACCGACCAGGTCTCGGTCCCCGCCGACGCCACGCCGCGACATCCCTCGCTCTACTTCAACCCCGAGTTGAGCTGGCTCGACTTCAACTGGCGGGTGCTCTATCAGGCCATGGACGAACGGACGCCGCTCCTGGAGCGCCTCCGGTTCCTGGCCATCACCGAGAACAATCTCGACGAATTCGTCATGAAGCGGGTCGGCGGACTCAAGCGTGTGCTCGGCGCCGGTGTCGTCAAGCCGTCGCTCGACGGCCTGGACCCCGCCGAGCAACTGGATCTCGTGCGCGCGGGCGTCCGCACGATGCGCGTACGCCTGGCGGCGGCGTGGGAAGAGGACCTCCGACCGCGGCTCGCCGAGGAACTCGGGATCGTCGTGCGGGATTTCGACCACCTGAATGACGCGGAGCGCGAGCATGTACGGCGCGTCTTCATGGATCGGATCTACCCCATCCTGACGCCGCTGGCGGTCGATCCGGGTCACCCGTTCCCCTTCCTGTCGAACATGAGCCTCTCGCTCGCCCTCATGCTCGAGCACCCGGAACGTCGAACGCGTCACTTCGCCCGGGTGAAGATCCCGCCGTCCGTGCGCTGGATCGAGCTGCCCGAGAGCAACCATCTCGTTCCCGTCGACGAGGTCATCCGCGGTTTCGCGGGAGATCTCTTCCGGGGAATGAAGATCGAGAGCGCGTCGCTCTTCCGCGTGACACGCAACGCGGATGTGGCGCGCGACGAGGAGGTGGCGGACGACCTGCTGAAGATGATCTCGGAAGAACTGCGCGAGAGGAGGTTCGCCCGCGTCGTCCGTCTCGAGGTCGAGCCGGAGATGCCCAACGACGTCCGGGCCTTCCTCCTGCGCCAGCTCGAACTGGACGAAGAAGACCTGTACGAGATTCCGGGCCTGCTCGAGATGTCGGGTTTCTGGCGGATCGCAGCCGAGGGTCCGTGGCAGCACCGCTACGAGCCGTGGGAGCCGATGATTCCGCCACGCCTGATCCGCGAGGGCGAGACCGAGGACGGCCCCGACATCTTCACCGTCATTCGTGCGGGCGATCTCATGGTTCACCACCCGTACGAGTCGTTCACGGCCACGGTGCAGCGGTTCATCGAGGAGGCCGCCTCGGATCCGGACGTGGTGGCGATCAAGCAGACGCTGTACCGGACGGGGGAGCAGTCGCGGATCATCGCGGCGCTCGTGAAGGCGGCCGAAGCCGGCAAGGCGGTGGCCGTGCTCGTGGAGGTGACGGCCCGCTTCGACGAGGCCGACAACATGGAGTGGGCCTCCGTCCTCGAGGAGGCCGGCGTCAACGTCACGTACGGCCTCGTGGGGCTCAAGACCCACGCCAAGGTGGTGCTCGTCGTGCGCGAGGAAGGGGACGAGATCCGGACGTACTGCCACATCGGCACCGGCAACTACAACTCCGAGACCGCCCAGATCTACGCGGACATCGGCATCCTCACCGCCCAGCCCGAAATCGGGCGCGACGCGGTCAACCTCTTCCACTACCTCACGGGGTACGCCCCGCAGCAGCGGTACGAGGAACTCATCGTCGCGCCGAACTATCTCCGACCGGCCATCATGGATCGGATCGAGCGGGAGATTGCCCATGTCGAGGCCGGCCGGCAGGGCCGAATGATCATGAAGATGAACGGGCTCGACGATCCGAAGCTGATCCGCGCCCTCTACGCCGCCTCGCGCGCCGGCGTGGAGATCGATCTCATCGTCCGCGGCCAGTGCCGGCTGCGCCCCGGAATCCCCGGCTTCAGCGAGAACATCCGCGTGCGGAGCATCGTCGGCCGCTTCCTGGAGCACGACCGCATCTTCTGGTGGGAGAACGGCGGAACGCCGGAGGTGTG
Organism: Candidatus Palauibacter sp.; assembly: GCF_965216145.1. GTDB lineage: Bacteria > Gemmatimonadota > Gemmatimonadetes > Palauibacterales > Palauibacteraceae > Palauibacter. The sequence continues at coordinate 992,487 of NZ_OZ244149.1, read as the reverse complement.
GATCGGGAGCGCCGACTGGCGCCGCCGGAATCTCGACGACCGCGTGGAAGTGTTGCTGCCCGTGCGTGACAGGCGGATCACGAAACGCCTGCGCAAGACGCTGCAGGTCGCGCTCCGCGACAACCAACGGGCCTGGGAACTGCTGCCGACCGGAGAGTACGTGCTGCTCGAACCCGGGCCGAGGCAGCGGCGCGTCGACTACCACGACCGGATGTTGCGGGCGGTCCGGAAGCGCCGCCGCAAGGTGGACGGCAACCAGTAGCCGGCGCCCGAAGCATCCGGGGCTGGTGATGGGCGGCTAGCCCGCCCCGCCTTCCTGATGCCGGATCGTGATGCCCTGGACCATGTAGACCACGTCCTCGCCGATGTTCGTCGCGAGGTCCCCGATTCGCTCCAGGTTCCGACCGATGAGGATGACCTGCAGGCATGCCGAGAGATTGTAGTCCGGCATGTGCGTGATCATCACCCGGAACAGGGAGTCCTGGAGCTGGTCCAGCCGATCGTCGCGCGCGATCACGGAGCGGGCGTCGTCCGCGTTGCGGTGCGCAAACGCGTCGAGCGCGTCCCGCAGCATCTCCCGCGCCATGCGGCTCATGTCGTCGAGTTCGGGCGGAATCGGGACCTTCTTCTCGGCCGTGGTGAGCCGCGCCGCCGCCTCCGCGATGTTCACGGCGTGGTCGCCGATCCGCTCGAGGTCGTTGTTGATCTTGAGTACCGCGACGAGGACGCGGAGGTCGCGCGCGACCGGGTGATGCAGCGCGAGGATCTCGACCGTCGACTCCTCGACTTCCACCTCGGCCCGGTCGATGGCGTCGTCGGCTTCCCGGATCGGCGATGGGTCAACGGTGGGTTGTCCAACCATCGCGACCGCCCGCCGCACCAGCTGCTCGGTCTCGTGCGCCATCTCGTGCAGACGGCGCGTGACCTCATCCAGCCGGTCGTCGAACTGCTTGAAGGACATTCCGCTCCCGCCCCGTCCCGCTACCCGAGCCGGCCGGTGATGTAGGCCTCGGTCCGCTCATCCTCCGGGTTGGTGAACAAGCGCTGCGTCTCCTTGTACTCGACCAGTTCGCCGATGTAGAGGAAGGCCGTATAGTCGCTGATGCGCGCGGCCTGCTGCATATTATGGGTCACGATGACGATCGTGTAGTCCCGCCGCAGATCCCCGATCAGGTCTTCGATGCGGCCGGTCGCGATCGGGTCGAGCGCCCTCGCCGGCTCGTCCATGAGGAGGATCTCCGGCTCTACCGCCAGAGCCCTCGCGATGCACAGCCGCTGCCGCTGTCCCCCGGAGAGCGAGAGGGCGTCCGCATCCAGACGGTGACTCACCTCGTCCCACAGCGCGGCGGCGCGCAGCGACTGCTCCACCCGGTCGGCCATGTCGTCCTGGAAGCCGTTGATGCGCAGGCCGAACGCGATGTTCTCGAAGATGGATTTGGGGAACGGGTTCGGCTCCTGGAACACCATGCCGATCGAACGCCGGACGGCGGCGGGGTCGACGCCCGGGGCATAGAGGTCCCGGTCCCGGAACAGGACGCGGCCGGAGACGTGAGCCGTCGGCACGAGGTCGTTCATGCGATTGAAGCAGCGCAGCAGCGTGGTCTTCCCGCAACCTGACGGCCCGATGAAGGACACGACCCGCTTCTCCGGGATCCGGAGCGAGATGTCGCGAATCGCCTGCGTCTCCCCGTAGCGGACGCCGAGCCCGATGGTTTCGAGCACCGCCCCCGACGGTACCGCCAGCGGCTCGCGTTCGGGCGAAGGTCGCTCCATCACGGACTCAGGAATCTCTCTCGTATCGGTTTCGAATCACGATCGCGACCGTGTTCATCAGCAGCAGGACGCTCAACAGTACCACTATGGCCCCGGCAGCGAGCGCATGGAACGCCTCGCGCGGATCCGTCGTCCAGTTGAAGATCTGGATCGGGAGGACCGTGAAGGGGTCCATGGGCGAGCTCGGATCGAACGCGATGAACGTCAGGGCCCCGATCATGATGAGCGGGGCCGTCTCGCCCCCCGCCCGCGACAACCCGAGGATCGTCCCGGTGAGGATCCCCGGCATCGCGGCGGGCAGCACATGATGCCGGATCGTCTGCCAGCGCGTGGCGCCCAGCGCGTAGGAGGCCGAGCGGAGTGCGTCCGGGACGGCGCGGATCGCCTCCTGCGCCGCGATGATGACCAGCGGGAGGACGAGGAGCGACAACGTGGCGGCGCCGGCCAGGAGGCTCCGCTCCAGCGCGAGGAAGCGCACGAACAGCGCCAGGCCGAGGATCCCGTACACGATGGAGGGCACGCCGGCCAGGTTCGCGATGTTCAGCTGCAGAAAGCGCGTGAACCGGTTCCGTGGCGCGTATTCCTCGAGATAGAGGGCTGCGCCGACCCCGAGCGGGAAGGTCAGCACGGCGACGAGCGCGAGCATCCACGCGCTCCCGAGGATGGCGGAACGGATCCCGGCGCGCTCCGGGAAGCGCGAGGGATAGCTGGCCACGAAGTCCGGCGAGAGTACCGCGAGGCCGTCGGAGACGACGTTGACGAGGACGAGGATGAGCGACGCGACCCCGAACGCCACCGCGACCCGACACAACCACATGAACCGGGTTCCGGTCCGTCTGCGGGCTTCGAGGCGCGGCTCGAACCGTCCCCCTCGGGGTGCGATGGAACTCAACGGTAGCTCGCCGCGAAGCGGGCGGTCAGCCGCTGGCTCAGCAGGTTGAGGCCCAGGGTGATGAGGAAGAGCAGGAGCGCCACCGCGAACAGGGTCCGGTATTCGATCGTCCCCGAGGGTGCGTCGCCGAGGCTCACCTGGACGATGTAGGCCGTCATGGTCTGGACGCTCTGGAGCAGATCCAGCGTCATCCTCGGCGTGGCGCCCGCGGCCATCGTCACGACCATCGTTTCCGCGATCGCGCGGGAGATCGCGAGGATGAAGCTCGCGAGGATGCCCGAGAGCCCGGCCGGCACCACGATCCCCGTCGAGACCTCGAACCGGGTGGCCCCGAGCCCGTAAGCGGCCTCGCGCAGCGAACGGGGAACCGCGCTCAGCGCGTCCTCGGACAGCGATGACACCATGGGGAGGATCATGATCCCGACCACGATGGCGGCGCTCCCCGCGTTGAAGACCCCGGCGGCGGGGAAGAGGGCGCGGAGGATGGGGGTCACGAAGACGATGGCGAAGTAGCCGTAGACCACGGTCGGAATCCCGGCGAGGATTTCGAGCGCGGGCTTGACGATGCGCCTCGTCCGCCGGGACGCGTACTCGCTCAGGTAGATCGCCGTGGCGAGCCCGACGGGAAGCGCGATGAGCGACGCGCCGGCCGCGACGAGCAGCGTCCCGTTCACGAGCGGCAGGATGCCGAACGATCTCGGCACCAGGTCGGGCGACCACCGCGTACCGAACAGGAATTCCAGCGGAGAGACTTCGGCGAAGAGGCCCAGCGACTGGGTGATGAGCACGACGACGATCCCCACGGTCGTCAGGCTGGAGAGGGCGCCGCACGCGAACAGCAGTGCGCCGACCACCCGCTCCCTGCGCGCCTGGTGCCGGCGGGGGGCGAGCGGCGCGTTCGACGCCGGGCCCGTCGCGGGGCTCATCGGGCGTCGCGCCGCGTGCCGCTAGTCGATCCGGGCTCGCACTTCGGCATAGGCCTCCGGGGCAAGCGGGACGTGTCCCGTTTCCGGTATCAGGGCGGCCGCGTTGTCGATGTAGAAGCCGACGAAGGCCCTGACCTCCGGCCGTTCGAGTGCGTCACGGCGGATGTAGATGAACATGGGGCGAGCCAGCGGCGTATAGGTGCCGTCCACGATCGTTCGCCGGGACGGTGCGACGCAACCGGCGCCTCCGTCGACCTCGAGCGCCCGCAGCTGTTCCTGGTTCTCCTCGAAATACACGTAGCCGAAGTATCCGAGTGCCCCCGGATCGCCGCTCACGCCCGCAACCAGGACGTGGTCGTCCGCGCTGGCCGTATAGTCGTTGCGGCTCGCCCCCTCCTCACCCATGACGGCTGCGGTGAAGTAGTCGAAGGTGCCCGAGTCCGTGTCGGGTCCGTAGAGCTTCAGTTCGTGGTCCGGCCAATCGGGGCGGATGTGGCTCCAGCGCGCGAGCCCGGACCCCGGGGCCCACACGCGCCGGAGTTCTTCCACCGTCATGCAGCCGACCCAGTCGTTCGACGGATGCACGACGACCGTGAGGCCATCCCATGCGATCTGCAGTTCGAGCGGCGTGATGCCCTCCCGCGCGCAGGCCGCCGCCTCGCTCGCGTTGATTCGCCGCGACGCGTTGCTGATCTCCGTCTCGCCGTTGCAGAACCGCTGGAATCCGCCGCCCGTGCCGGAGACCCCGACCGAGACCCGCACCGCGCGACCGTGCGCGATCTGGAACTCCTCGGCCATCGCCTGGCTGATGGAGAACACGGTGCTGGATCCGTCGAGTTCGATGAGGCCGGACAGGCCGTCTCCGTCCCCGCCTCCCCGACAAGCCGGGGACGAAAGCGCCACGAGCATCGCGGCTCCCACTACCGCGGACGCGCGCTCAGGCCGGGACACCGGCCGTCTCCTCGCCGAGGAACGGCGTCGCGACCGGCACGGTGAACCAGATCGTCGTCCCGCGGCCGAGCGCGCTCTCGATCCCCACCGCGCCGCCGTGCGCCTCCACGAAGTGCTTCACGATGGCGAGTCCGAGTCCGGTCCCGCCGCGCGCCCGCGAGCGCGCCGGGTCGATCCTGTAGAAGCGCTCGAACACGCGCTCGACGTGCACCGCGGGGATTCCCGGTCCGCGGTCCGTGACCTGGATGCGCTGGAAGCGCTCGTTCGGCTGGATCCGCACCGTGATCACCGGGTCGTCATCGCTGTAGCGCACCGCGTTGTCGAGGAGATTGCGGAGAACCTGGCGGATCGCATCCGGGTCCACCCGGGCCGGTTCGCGCGTCCCGAGCACGCGCAGTTCCGCCCCGGGCGGTCGCACCTCCGGAGACAGCGTCTCCCACACCTCGGAGGCCGCCGCCCCCACCGAGACCGGCTCGGGTTCGGGGCTCCAGCTCCCCGATTCGAGGAGGGAGAGGTCGAGGAGATCCTCCACCAGGTGCCGCATCCGGGTGGCGTTGGCGAGGATGCGTTCGGCAAAATCCCGGGAATGCTCGGGGCCGAGCCCTCCCTCCGCGAGCGCCTCCGCGAATCCGACGACGCTCGTCAGCGGGGTCTTGAGTTCGTGTGACACGTTGGCGACGAAGTCGCGTCGCACCCCCTCGAGCCGGCGCATGACCGTGAGATCGCGGAGTACGATGAGCGCCCCCGAGCGGTGGGACCGGGCCGACATGAGCACCGTATGCTCGCCGAGTTCGACCTCGGCGGTGGTGGGTTCCCCCCGCTGCGCCGCGCTCACCGCCTCGGCGATTCGGGGGGTCCGGAAGAGCGTGCCGACGCGAAGGCCCGGCGAGACGTCACGCCCCGCCCACCTTGCGAAGGCCGGGTTGCAGAGGCTGACGAGTCCATCCGCATCGATGAAGGCGAGGCCGTCCTCGAGCCCATCGAAGAGGACGCGCAGGTCGCTCGACTCGCGTTCCGAGGTAGAGACGCGGTCCCGCACCCGCTCCGCCATGCGGTCGATCGCTCGGTCCAGCGGGCCGGCCGAGCCCGAACCCGTGGGCCCGATCGGCGGATCGATGGACGGAGTCGGGCCGCCCGCGGCGATGCGGTCCACCGCCGCGCGCGCCCGTCCAAGCTCCACTTCGATCCTCCGCGCCACGAGCCACGAGGCCGGCCACAACAGGAGGAGGATCGCCCCCAGCACCGAGAGCTCGAGCGCGAAGTCGGCCACGTCGAGCCGGAGCAGCAACGTCGCCGCGGCGTACGCCACCACGAGCACGGCGGCGGCGACGAGGAAGAAGCGATTTGCGAGTCTCACCTTCCGTCCACCGATCGCACGAGTCCAGCGGGCGGCGCCCGCGTCCGGAGACGCGGCGGCCGACCCCCCGCTACCTGGCTCGAGCTACTTGCCGAGGGCCCGGAACCGGTAGCCGATCCCGCGAACCGTCTCGATCAGGTCGGCGGCGCCGCCGAGCTTCGTCCGCAGGCGAGCGACGTGCATGTCGACGGTTCGCGTCTCGATCGCCGCGTTGGTGTCCCACACGGCCTGGAGCAACTGCCGGCGACTCTGCACACGGCCCCGGCGCTCGAGCAGAACTTCGAGCAGCCGGTACTCGAGCGGCGTCAGATCGACCTCGAAACCCTCCGAGAAAGTCCGATGCGCCTCGCGGTCGATTTCGACCGGCCCCACCGAGATCCTCCGCGACGTGGACACCGGTTCCGCCTTCGAGCGGCGTAACAGCGCCTCGACCCGCAGCGTGAGTTCGCGCGCGCTGAACGGCTTCGTGATGTAATCGTCGGCGCCGACCTCGAACCCCTTGACCCGCTCCTCCTCTTCTCTCCGGGCCGTGAGCAGGATCACCGGAATCGATTCCGTACGATCGGCCTTACGGAGACGCTGCAGGACCTCGTATCCGTCCATCCCCGGGAGCATGAGATCGAGGATGATGAGGTCGGGGCGCTCCGCCTGGGCCGTCGTCAACGCGCCCTGCCCGTTCACCGCCGTGGTCACGCTGTATCCTTCGCGGCTCAGGTGGTACACGAGGACGCTGAGGATATCCGGTTCGTCGTCCACGACGAGGATCTGTGCGTTCGGCATCGTCACCCTCGGCTTCAGAACTCGCGCTTTGAGAGGATTCGTCCGATCAGAACGGACCCGGCCCCCGGGAATCCTGGGTCACGCCTGCAGGCGTGATCGTAACACATCCGTAACCATCTCGTGAATGCGACTCCTCCGCGGATCTCCACGTGCCGGGGGCGTCGCCGCCAATCTCGCCGTCCCCCGTGACGATCGCATCCCGGACTCGTGACCGACCCGTGACGTTACATGTCCGGGGCCGTTACGGGTCCCGCCTATTCTTCGCGCCGATAGCAGGCCCTGACGTATCGGTATCCTCCGGAGGATCGAATCCCATGACCCTTTCAGGGCAACAGACTCGTCCCGAGGGGGCGGCGGTTCCGCCCGGGCCTGGGCGCGCTCCCCGCGCTCCTTCTCCTGGGGTTCAACCTCGACTCGAACACGGACCAGAGGAACACCCGGATCCAGTACGTCGAGAACTCTCTCGTCCAGGGCCGCCTGAGCGGCAAGCACTACTTCAACGCGTTCGGCGGGACGACGGTGGAGTGGAAGGGCGCATACTCCCGGGCCGGCCGCTACGAACCGAACACGCGCGAGGTGCTCTACCGGGAGTCCGGCGGCGTCTTCCCGTGGGACAACTTCATCCAGAGCGGCAGCATCTTCCATCAGGATCTGACGGAAGACGCGATCAACCTCAACCTCGACGTGCAGTTCCCCATCCGCGTTAACGGCCAGGCGGGCACGATCGAGGTCGGCGCGTCGAGCCTGAGCCGTGACCGCGACGTCCTCAGCCGTCGCTTCCGGTTCCTCCCCAACCGCTCGATCCCCGACGAGGTCAAGGCCGCGTCACCCGACGCCATCTTCACGCCGGAGAATATCGGGCCGGGTCCGGGGCAGTTCGAAATCCAGGAGGCGACGTTCCGGCCGGACAACTACGTGGCCGACCAGACCACGACCGGCGCCTACGTGATGGCCGATGTCGAACTGCTGCCGCGTCTCCGCTTCGCCGGCGGAGCCCGCATCGAGCGCAGCAAACAGGCCGTCGCGCCGCTAGCCGGCGCGGCACTGGACAACACGGATTTCGTGCCCGGCGCCACCATCACCTGGGCGGCCAGCGACCTCGTCAACATTCGCGCCGCCGCCTCCCGCACGCTGGCGCGGCCCGAGTTCCGCGAACTCGCCCCATTCTCGTTCGCCGATTTCGCGGGCGGCTACCTGGTCGTCGGAAATCCGGTGCTGCAGCGGTCGCGGATCACGAATTTCGACCTTCGCTGGGAGTGGTTCCCCCGGCCCGGCGCGGTGATCGCGGTGAGCGGCTTCTACAAGAAGTTCAAGGACCCGATCGAGGAGAGGTCGTGTTCCCGAGCAGCGAGTTCATCAAGAGCTGGGTGAATGCGGGGACCGCGAACAACCTCGGGCACGCTCGTCGACTCCGAGGTCGAGACGGGCGCCGTGGCGCAGATCTTCGTCCCCGGTTCGGGGCCGCTCGAAATCGATGTCGTGAGCCAGGAGCGCCGGCTGCAGGGGCAGTCGCCCTACGTTGTGAACGCCGGCGCGAACTGGGCCACTTCCTCGGGGCGGACCTCCGTTACACTTCTCTTCAACCGCTTCGGGCCCCGGATCAGCCAGGTCGGCAGCCAGTTCCTCGAGAGCGTTTTCGAGGAAGGCCGCAGCCAGTTCGACCTCGTCTTCGCGCAGGCCGTCGGGTCTCAAGTCTCGGCCAAACTCAGCGCCACGAACCTCCTCCCCGCCCACTATCGCTTCACGCAGGGCGGCGACCTGCTCCGGGGCTGGCAGCCCGGGCGGGCCTTCTCGCTCAGCCTGTCGTGGCAGCCGGTCGGGGACCGCCAGGGGACGAAACGATGAATCCTGGACGACGGAATCGCCGGGCCCGAGGGGACGACCCCGTATCGCCCGCACCGCCGCCGCACCCGACGGCGACGGCGACGCTGTCCGGTGCGATCACGCAATCCATGGAGCTGGATCCAGATCTCACATATCACATTCAGGGGACCACGATCGTCGAAGCCGGGGCGACGCTTACGATCCCGGCCGGGACGCTCCTTCTGGGCGACGTGAACTTCACGGGGTCCGCCCTCATCGTCCGGCAGGGTGGCCGACTGGTCGCCCGGGGTACGGCGCAGGAGCCGATCGTGTTCACGAGTTCGAACCCCGAAGGTTCCCGCCGTCGCGGCGACTGGGGCGGGCTCGAGGTCAGCTTTGGAAACGAGCTCAACGGACTCACGCTGAACGGCGTCGGATCCGGCACGCAACTCGATCACATCCAGTCGCACCACGGCTCGGATGACTCGTTCGACTACTCGTCGGGCTGGCAGGGCCGCGGGCAGTTCTGGGCCGCGCAGCAGGATCCCCACGACGCCGACAACGGCTTCGAGGTCGACGGGAACGAGGAGAACTTCGACGCCGAGCCGTTCACCGACCCCGACATCTACAACGTCACGCTCGTCGGGAAGGAGGCCGGGACGGGTTCCGCAGGCGAGAGTAGCCGCGGGATCATCTTTCGCCGCGGCACCGCCGGCAGGGTGTACAACGTCGTGCTCCTCGGCTTCGAAAAGGGCTTCGACGTCGACCAGCAGGAGACGGCCGCCCGGGTCCAGATCCGGAACAGCTACGTTTTCGGCCAGGAAGACGGGATGTTCGAGTCCGACGACGGCGACGAAAGCGACGCCCCCATCGACGAGGAGGCACTCTGGAACACCGATGGCTGGGGGAACGTGGCTAGCGTCGACCCGCTGCTTGTGGATCCGTTCAATCTCCGAATGCCCGACTTCCGTCCGGCCGCCGGTTCACCGCTGACGGACGGCTACGCCGAGCCGCCGCCGGGCAGCGACTTCTTCGAGGCGGTCGACTACATCGGCGCCTTCGCGCCGGGCATGCCGCAGTGGATCGAAGGCTGGACCACCCAGGACCAGGGCTAGCCGGCACTTGCAGAGCAACGACGCGTGGGTGCGCCGCACCAGCCTCGTCCTCGTATCGGGTCTGCTTCCGATCCTTTCCGGATCCTGCGTGGATGCTTCGCCTGGCGGAGGGCAGAGACTGCCCGGATCCGCCGGTTCCCTCGCGGAACTGGCGACCACGGTCCTCGTCGGGCTGGCCGCGGCCGATACCCTCAGGCTCGAGTCCGTCCGTCTCACCGAGGTCGAGCACAACGAGATGGTGTGGCCCGAACTCCCGGCTTCCGCGCCTGAAGTGAACTACCCGGCGGACCTCGCGTGGAAGAACATCTGGACGCGCAACCGCGCCGCCCTCTCCGACCTCTTCGGCGTGTACGAGGACCGGAGGCTGAGGTTCGTCGACGCGGAGTGCCGCGGACCCGTGGAGGCGTTCGAGAGCTTCGTCGTGCACACCGACTGCTGGGTCACCCTCCGGCGCGACGGCGAACTCCTTCCGCCGCAGCAGCTCTTCAAGGACGTGCTCGACCTGGACGGCGAGATGAAGATCTTCCGCTACTACGAGCCGTAGGTCGCTACCCCAACCCCCAGCCCCCCGCAACCGATCCGCCGTCCAAGGGGCATCAGCTTCCTCCCTCGCTTGGTAGCAAGTTCTGGCAAGGTGCGCCATCTTCGTGGCCCATGATCCCTCCGAAGAACGGAGACGCACATGGCCGAGCCGTATAACCCCCTTCTAACAGCGATGACCGTTGAGGGCTTTCTCTCATTTGGGGACGCTACGGACATCCGCTTGGAGCCGTTGAATGTTGTCATCGGGCCGAATGGGTCCGGGAAGTCCAATCTGGTTGAAGCCGTGGCTGTGCTGCGCGCCGTCCCGAGAGACCTTCCCCAGCCGATCCGCGAGGGCGGTCGCAGCGTACGGGATTGGCTCTGGAGACCCGATCCCTCGAGCACGGAGACTGCTTCCCAAGAGAATGCGCAGTCCGCCCGCATCGAGTTGGTGTTCACCGAAGGCCGGATCGCCCGGCATCACACGAACCCGGCTGTCCGATATCGGCTGGTCTTCGGGGCCCAAGGCGATTCGTTCGTAGTGTTGGACGAGCGGCTGGAGAACGCCGATCGGCCCTCCGACAAGGAGAAGCCATACTTCTACTTCGGGTACGAGCACGGTCGCCCGATGCTGAACGTGCGCGACCGCGGCCGGGGTAGCCAACGCGAGCTTCGACGAGAAACCCTGGACATGACCCAGTCCATTCTATCCCAGCGAAGGGATCCTGAGGAGTATCCGGAGCTGGGTCGGCTGACGGACGCACTGGAGCGGATCCGAATCTACCGGCGCTGGCAGTTTGGTCCAGACGCCACCGTCAGGGAGGCTTGCTCGCCGAGCGTGAGGGCGGATTATCTGTCCGAGAACTTCGATAACCTTCCCGCGCGCCTCGCCGTGCTCAAACGAGACCCTCTTGTCAAGCGCCGGCTGCTCGAGCTGATCCGTGAACTGAGCCCCGGACTCAACGACTTCGAAGTCGTTCCGGAAGGTGGAGTGCTGACCCTCTATCTTACCGAGGGCGACTTGTCCATTCCGGCGCGCCGCATTTCCGATGGGACGCTACGCTTTCTTTGTCTGTTGGCCATTCTGGTCGATCCGAAGCCGCCGCCCTTAATCGCCATAGAGGAGCCGGAACTGGGATTGCACCCGGACATCCATTCGCAGCTGGCGACGCTCCTGCTCGACGCGAGCAGCCGTACACAACTCATCGTGACCACCCACTCGGACATACTGGTCGATGCGCTCACCGAAACGCCCGAGTCGATCGTCGTCTGCGAGAAGGTCCGCGGTTGCACGCAACTGGAGCGCCTCAGCTCCGAGAGACTTGAACCTTGGCTCGACAAGTATCGCCTCGGAGAGCTGTGGCTGCGGGGAGAAATCGGAGGGACTCGTTGGTGAGCATCAAGCTTTACGTGGAGGGTGGCGGGGACTCCAAGGCGCTCACGACCGATTGTAAGAGAGGCTTCCGAAAGTTCTTCGAGAAGGCGGGCCTTGCGGGCCGGATGCCGCGCATTAGGGCCTGCGGCGACCGCCGGAACGCCTACGACGACTTCAAGACGGCACTCAAAAACGGGGGTGAAGTCCCGATACTTCTCGTGGATGCAGAAGATCCGTTTACGGCGGGAAGCTCCTGGGAGCACCTTCGCAATCGGGTCGGGGACGGTTGGGACCGCCCAGACGGGGCCAGCAACGATCACTGTCACCTCATGGTCCAGGTCATGGAGTCATGGTTCCTGGCGGACAGGTCGGCCTTGGAATCGTTCTACGGGCAAGGATTCCAGCCAAGCGCGCTCCCCCCCAACCCCCGCCTTGAACAGGTCCGCAAGGCTGATGTTCTGCGCGGCCTTGCCCGTGCCACCAGGAGTCTGAAGACGAAGAAAAAGCCCTATCGGAAGGGATCGGACAGCTTCGAGATCCTTGGCAGGATCGATCCGTCTCGTGTCGAGTCGGTCGCACCATCCGCCAAGTTGCTCCTCGACGTTCTTCGCGCCGGGGGCCCAACCTCGTGAGCGACCGCCGGTCGCAGTGGCGACGGTGGTCCGACCGCTTTCCGCGCTGACCGGGGGGTGTGTGCGAGTTGAGTCGCCTACGGTGCGGACGTAAACGCCGTCAGTAGTCCACCGGACGCAGGTACGACTCGCCGATCGCGGTCGCGGAGAGCATGGCGACCGTGGGCAGGTGGCGCTTCCAGTGGGTGCGCGCGAGGCGTCCCGCCACGATCTCCACCTTCTCCCGCTCGAATCCCGCCTCAATCAATTCCTCGGGGGCGCGCCCCGAGATCAGGTGGTGCAGGATGAGGTCCGCCTCGGGGTAGGTGATCCCCAGATCCTGCTCGTCCGTCTGTCCGCGGATGAGGTCGGCCGTGGCCGGCTTGTCCACGACCTCGGCGGGTACCCCCACCGCCCGCGCGAGCGCCCACACCTGGCCCTTGAACAGGTCTCCGAGCGGGTTCACCGGAGGAGAATCGTCCGCATGCCACGTGTAGTAGCCGAGCAGCCGCTCCGACTTGTTCCCGGTGCCGACGGGGAGGGCGGAGAGCTTGAAGGCCTGGTCGAAGAGGACGATCATGCGCTGGCGCGCCGCCACGTTCCCCCTTCGGTGACTCCCCGCCTCGGGCTCGAAATTCTCGAGGTATCCGGCGACCGCCTTCGTGATCTCGATCGTGCGCGTGGGGACCCCGAACTTCCGGGCCACGAGGAGCGCGTCCTCGCGGCTCCGGGGGCTCGAGGTGCGGTAGGGCAGGAGGAGGGCGAGCACCGCCTCCGGGCCGAGCGCTTCCGCGCACAGCGCCGTCGTGAGGGCGGAATCCACGCCTCCCGACAACCCGATGACGACCCGGCGAAAGCCGCGGCGGCGCTCGATCTCGTGGCGCAGGAACTCGACCAGCCAGCCGCGCACGAGGTCGACGTCAAGGTCGAGTGCCCGCGAGTCGGCGGGGTCCGGCGCGAGGGCCTCGGGGACGGCGGCCGACGGCCACCCCTCGCTCATTCGACGTCGGCGGCGGGCCGGCGGACGCCCGAGCCCGGGCTGTTGACGAGGAGGCGGGTCCAGGATCGTTCGAGGTCCGCGAACAAGGGCTCCTCGGTGCGCGCCCGCGCCATCTCGGCGAAATCGATCCGCACCGGAAGCAGCGCCTCCTCCCACAGCGGCCCCGCGACCAGCCGGTGTCCGCGGGGGTCGTAGGCCGCGGATCCGCCCGGGAACCCCTTCCCGCCCTCGAAGCCCACCAACTGCGACACGATGACGAACAGGCCGTGCTCGGCCGCGATGCCGCTCGCCAGGGTGTCCCAGCGCACGAGGTTGCCGGGCACGCCGGCCCCGGGCGCGACCCCGCGGGCGGGCGAGGCGCTGAGGATGAGGATCATGGCGGCCCCGTCGAGGGCGGCGAGCGTCCCGGAGATCGAATGGAACCCGTCCTCGCAGATCAGCAGGGCGGTGCGGCCCAGCGGCCCGTCGAACGCCTCGACACCGGGACCCGCCTCCACGAACCGTTCCTCCTGGAACACCCCGTAGGTCGGCAGGAACACCTTCCGGTGGACGTGCCGGACCCCGCCCCCGGGGCCGAGCGTCGCGTACATGGCCGCGTTGTAGATGCACCCCGCGTCCCGCTCGAAGAAGCCGATCGCGAGGTCGAGGCCGGCCGCTTCCGCGCCGACGCGAGCGTTGATTCTCGCGAGGAGGTCCGGGGCCGGCAGCGCGTGCTCGCGGACGCCGCCCTCGAGGAAGTAGCCGCTGAGCGCGGTCTCGGGGAACACGACGAGGCGGGGGCGCGGTGCCCGGCGGAGGGCGTGCTCGATCATCCCCGCGCAACCGTCGAGTGTCGCCTCGAGATCCCCCTTGACCGGCCTGAACTGCGCGATCGCGATGTCGAGCGCCATCCGTCCCCGCGGTGGTTCATCGAGTTCGAGTGAGGGCGAAGCTACCGATCGCCCCCCGCCGCCGTGGCGGGGAACGTCCCCGAACTTCGGGGTGGTGTCAACGGGGCCGGAGCCGGGGTGGGGCGCGGTTGCCTCCCGCGGCTCCGGCCCGTATCCCTCGGCATGCCCGAGACCTTGAGTCCGATCGCGGCGGCGTACGCCCTCCTGCTCCTGATCGGCATGCCCGCCCTGGCCGCGCTCGATGTCCGCCGCGGCGCCAACCTCGCCGAAGCGGCGAAGCATCGCCGTCTGCTCTACGTGTCGGTGGGCGCTTCGCTCGTCATCCTGGCCCTGCTGACCCTCGGCGTCGCGGCGTGGCAGGACGTCCCGGCGTCGGCGCTCGGCTGGACGGTCGACGACCCGGGCGCGGCCGCGCTCTGGGGACTCGCGGTCGCGGTCCTCGGCCTGGCGCTCGTGTGGTTGATCACTGCGGTCGCGCGCCTGGCCGGCCTGCGGGAGACGGCGGCGGTGACCCTGCTCATGCCGCGGACCGCCGCCGAGAAGCGGGGCTTCCTCATGCTCTCGGGGATCGCTGCGGCGTGTGAGGAGTACGCCTATCGGGGATTCGGCCTGTGGGCGATCACGGCGTGGACGGGGAATGCCTGGCTGGCGGCCGCGGTCGTGTCCGTGTCCTTTGGCCTCGGCCACGGATACCAGCGGCTGGCCGGCGTCCTCCGGGCGACGACCCTCGGCATGGTGCTCGCCGCGACCGTCATCTGGACGGGGAGCCTGTTTCCCGCCATCGTCGGGCATTTCTGGATCAATGCGGTGCTCGGGCTGGGCGCTTGGCAGTATCTCCACGCGGAGTTCGATCCCGTCGATATCGACGACAACCCGGGGAATGACGAGGAGCGGCGATGATCCGGAGGCTTTGGGCAGGAACGCTGGTGGCGTTGGGTTGCGCACTTCCGGTGGGCGCGGCGGCACAGGAGGCGCCCCCGGTCGACATCGGCGGCCTGCTGCGCGTCGGCGTGCTCACGCACGCGGATTCGACGGATGGACCGGACGGCTTCCGTCTCTGGGAGGCCCGACTCAAGGTCAGCGGGAAGATCGGGATCGTCTTCGACTACTATTTCCAGACCCGCTACGATCCGGAAGACGACGCGTTCGAGATCCACGACGCGATCGCGACGCTGCCCCTGATGCCCGAACTGGAACTGAGCCTCGGCCTGCTCCGTCCCTTGTTCGGCTTCGAGGCGACCCAGCACCGCGCCGAACTCACCTTCCTCGACCGTTCGCAGGCTTCGACGGCGATCGGCCCCGGCCGGCAGGTCGGCCTGCAGGGCAGCGGGAGCGCGTTCGACGGCCGGCTCAGCTACGGGGCGGGCATCTTCAACGGCAACGGCCGCGCCGTCGTGAATGACGGCGACGACTACATGTTCACCAGTCGGGTCCAGTTCAACTCGATCGGCACCATCTCCTTCTACGACGATTTCGTCTTACAGGCGGGTGCCTCGCTCGGCTACTCCTCCGATACGTCGGCGCCCCTCGGGCGGGGCATCGTCACCGGCGACCCGTCCAACGCGCCCCGGATCACCTCGGACTTCGCGGGGGAGCGCGTGTTCTGGAGCGCGGACGTCCAGGCCACCTACCGGGGGTGGGGGCTGACGGGGGAATACCTCCGGGCCGACTACGAACTCGCGCCCGGCCTGGGTGAGGGCGCGGCGGACACCGAGGCGTACGGCGGCTACCTGGAACTCGGCTACCGCGCCTGGGGCGCGCTCGAAGGCGTCGTGCGCTACGACGCTTTCCAGCCTGCCCTCGGTGCCGACCGGGAGTTCATGGTGTTCGGAATGAACGTGTATCCGGGATACTACGCGAAGTTCGGCCTCCAGTACGCGACCGCGCTCGGGGGCTCGCCCGACGCGGCCACGCTGGCGGACGGCCGGTTCAGCTTCCTCGCGCAGGTCGCCTTCTAGCGGCCGACGCCGGGGGCGTCGCCACGCCGGACCCGTCGCGGGATCAGCGGGCCAAGAAAAAGAATGCCGCCGGCGCGGGGACCGGCGGCGGTTCATACCCCCTAGGGGAATCGAACCCCTGTCTCCTGGCTGAGAACCAGGTATCCTGGGCCACTAGACGAAGGGGGCTGAGCAGGGAAGCGGTATTCTAGTGGGCACGGAGGACATGTCAAGATGACGCGGAGTCGAACTTCGAGCCGGATTTCACCTCGAGAATCTCGTCGGAACCCCGGCCGGCCGTTGTGACCTGGGAACACCTGCACCTCGTCTCCCACTCCTTCCCCATCGTCCTCACGGCGAGCGGGGCCATGGTCGGGCTGTACGGGTGGGTACGCGACCGGGAGCCGCTCGAGTTCTGGGGACTCGTCGCGCTCGTCATCGCCGGCGCGTTCGTGGCCCCCGCCTACCTGACCGGGCTCGCGGCGGCGGATGTCGTGACCGAGCGCACCTTCGTGAGCCCGGGGATCGTGCAGACGCACCGTTTCTGGGCCACCTGGGCCGCCGTCCCGGCCTTTACGGCCGGCGCTCTCGCCGCCTTCGCCCTCCACGAGCGCGACGACCGCCGGCTGCGGCATTTCGTGCTGCTCGTGGGGGTATTCGCCACCCTCATGATCGGCGTCGCCGCCTGGCAGGGCTCGAAGATCGTACACGGCCCCGACGACACAGGCCCGACGGCCGCCGCCGGCCCTGCGGATCCAACCTCCAATACAGGAGCGAGACAATGAGCACCCGTACGCAAGTCCTCCTGGTCGCACTCGTCGCGCTGGTTCTGACGACCCTTTCGGAGTGGGTGGGTTGGATGCTGGGGGAGCGCTCGCCGTGGGAGGTCGGGTTGTTCTCGGCGCTGAGTGTCGTGTTGGTGGGGATCGGCGCGCTGGCGTGGGCTGGCTGGGGGCGTCGCCTGCTGACGGAAGCCGGTGCCACGGATCCCTCCCACAAGTGGTGGCGGCTGTGGTTCCTGCCGTGGGGGTTCTGGGCCGTCGACTCCGTCACCAACACCTTGAGCGAAGCGATAGACCGGGACGGGTTCCCGGATGGCCCGGCCCTCCTGCTGTCCCTGCCCGGCCTCCTGATCGGCCTGGGCGCGGCGCTGGTCAGCCTCGTGCTGGTCCTGGTCTTCGCATTCCGTGAGATCGGCCACTACCGCCGGAAGCGACAGGCCAACCAGGAGGCCTCCGGCTGAAGACGTAGTCTCGTCGGCCTGCTCCGGGCTGCCGGCTAGTGGGCGGCGGACTCGACCAGGCGCGCGAGGCCGTAGAAGACAAACGCCGCGGCGAGCATGGCGGCGGTCTGCAGGACGCGTTCCCTGAACGACATCTTCGCCAGGTAGCCGAGCATCAGCGCCACGACCACGGTACAGATCAGCAGGATCCCCAGAATCATCATCTCGATTTCATCATCCTGTATGGTGGTTCATGGCAGGCGGTCGGGTCGCCTCCGTCGGCGACAGACGGGCCACAACGTCGGGTGGAAGCGCGGCTCAGGCAATCCGTCCGTCATCCATCGAAAGCGCCCCTACCGGGCGCGAAGGGCGACTTCCGGCGCCCCTGGCGACGCGAGGCTCGGGAACGCGACCGGGAAGGCCCGCGCGACCGCCTCCCCCGCCTCCTCGAGCGTGAGGGGGGCGCCCTCCGATGCGAGGCTCGTCATCTCGACCCCGCGGATGCCGCAGGCCACGATCCCCCGGAAGTTCTCGAGCGGTTCGGGCGTGACGTTGAGCGCGAAGCCGTGCCAGGTAATCCAGCGGCTCGCGTGCACCCCGATCGAGGCCACCTTGCGGATGGCCCCTTCGCGGAGGAGCGGCTCGGCATGCCCCGCCCCGACGGTGCGGAAGCCGTCGGCCTCGGCCTCGGCCAGCACGCCGTCGGGAGCGGTGCCCGTCCACACCCCCGTGTAGGATTCGACCCGGAAGGCGGGCAGCCCGCATTCCGCGAGCACGCGAAGCAGCACCTCCTCGATACGCCGCAGATACCAGTGCAGGTCGCGACGGTGGGCGCGGAGGTCGAGGATCGGGTAGCCCACGAGCTGGCCGGGGCCGTGATAGGTCACGTCGCCGCCGCGCTCGATCTCGACCACGTCGAGACCGCGGCCCCTCAGCCATGCCTCGTCCGCCGGGAGGTGGCCGGGCTCCGTGCCCCGTCCGAGCGTGATCACGGGGAGGTGCTCGACGAGGAGCAGGAGATCGTGGTCCGGCGGGGTGGCGCGCCGCCAGCGGGCCACGGCGCGCTGCAACTCGAGGACTTCGCGGTATTCGCGGCGCCCGAGGTCGACCACCCGCAGTTCGCGCCCCCCGCTCACCGGACTTTCCACCGGATTCTCCGGCTGCCTACATGTGGATCGCGCGGCCCAGGGCGGCGAAGGCGGCCTCCATCACGGCCTCCGCCATGCTGGGGTGCGCGTGCGCGTGCGAGACGATCTCGTCCAGGGTGGCCTCGAGTTCGCGCGCCATGCCCACCTCCGCCACGAGTTCGCTCACGTTGTGCCCGATCATGTGGACGCCCAGCACCTCGCCGTACTTCGCGTCCGCCACGATCTTCACGAAGCCGTCGGCGGATTCGGCGGTGAGCGCGCGCCCGTGCGCCCCGAGCGGATATTTGCCCGTCACCACCTCGTGCCCCGCCTCCTCCGCCTGCGCCCGGGACATGCCGATCGAGGCCACTTCGGGGTGGCAGTACCCGACGGAGGGGATGTTGCCGTACGTCATGGGGTGTTTGGCCACGCCCGCGATGTGCTCGGCGGCGATGATGCCCTCGTGCGATCCGACGTGCGCGAGCATGGGCTGCCCCGCGACATCACCGATCGCGTAGACCCCCTCCGCGCTCGTCCGGCACCATTCGTCGATCCTGATGAAGCCGTCCTCGAGCGCGACCCCGTTCTCCTCGAGACCGAGGTGGTCCGTCACGGGTCGCCGTCCCACGGCCATCAGGACGAGGTCGGTCTCCTCGGCGGTCTCGCTGCCGTCCGGGTTCACGACCGTAAGCACCATCGGGCTCGCGTCGCGGTCCAGTTGCTTCACCCGCGTGTTCACGAGGTTGCGGATGCCCCGCTTCCGGAACGACCGCTCGAGCGTCTTGCCGATCTCCGGGTCCTCGAGCGGGACCAGCGTGTCGAGCGCCTCGATGAGCGTGACTTCGACCCCGAAGGCGTTGAACACGTCGGCGAATTCGACCCCCACGAAGCCGGCCCCGACGATGGCCATCCGCCCCGGCAACTCCTTGAGTCCGAGCGCTTCGCGGCTCCCGATCACCCTCTCGCCGTCGAGTTCGAAGCCGGGGAAAGTCTTCATCACGGAACCCGTCGCGAGGATGACGTTCCGGGTCGCGAGTTCCCGGTCGCCGCTGTCCGAATCCACGGCGACCCGGCCGGGCCCCGCCAGCCGCCCGCGGCCCTCCACGATGTCGACCTTGTTCTTTCCGAGCAGGTACTTCACGCCGGCGGTGAGCTTCCGCGTGATGATGCGGCTCCGCTTCACGGCCGCCGGGAAGTCGTATTCCACCTGGATGGGCTTCACGCCCATGCGGGCGCCGTGGTGCTGGAGGTTGTGCGCGAGCGCCGCGCTCTCGAGCAAGGCCTTGGCGGGGATGCAGCCCCAGTTGAGGCAGGTGCCGCCGAGCCCGCCCTCGTACGAGCCGCTCTCGACGCAGGCGGTCCTGAGTCCGAGCTGGGCGGCCCGGATCGCGGACACGTAGCCCCCCGGACCGGCCCCGATCACGACGACGTCATAGGTCTCCGACATTCTATTCCTTCACTTGAGCCGCTAGAGCAGCATCTCGAGGGGGTTTTCGAGCATCGCCTTGAAGGCGCCGAGGAACGCCGCGCCCATGGCGCCATCGATGACGCGGTGGTCGCACGACATCGTCACGCGCATCCGCTTGCGTCCGACGACCTCGCCGGCAACGACCACGGGCTTCTCGACCGTCTGCCCGATGGCGAGGATGCCGGCTTCCGGCGGGTTGATGATCGCCGTGAACTGGTCGATCTCGAACATGCCGAGGTTGCTGACCGAGAACGTGCCGCCCTGGTATTCCTCCGGGGCGAGCTTCCGCTCGCGCCCCCTCGTGATGAGGTCCCGCGCCTCGGTCGAGATCCGCCGCAGCCCCTTGCGGCCCGCATCGCGCAGGACGGGGGTGATGAGGCCGCCGTCGACGGCGGCCGCGATCCCGAGGTGTACGGCTCCGTGATAACGGATCGCGTTCTCCTCCCACGAGGCGTTCACCGCGGGATGACGGTTGAGCGCCTCCGCGGTCGCCTTCAGGAGGAGGTCGTTGACCCCGATCCTGCCCTCGGCGAAGCGGGCGTTGAGGTCCGCGCGCAGTTCCAGCGCCCGTCCCATGTCGACCTCGGTCGTGAGGAAGAAGTGGGGCACGGGGCCGATCGACTGGACGAGGCGGCGCGCGATCGCCTTGCGCATCTGGCTCGGCTCCTCGACCCGATCCTCGAGGTGCGGGAGGGGCGGCGGCGCCGGGGTGAGCGGTGGGAGGACCGGCGTCGGCCCGCGGGGCGGGGCGGCGGCGGTGCGGGAGGCCAGCGCGGCCTCGACGTCGGCCTTGACGATGCGGCCGCCGGGGCCGGAGCCGGTCAGGCTGGCCAGGGCGATCCCGCCCTCCGCGGCCATGCGACGTGCCACGGGCGAGGCCTTGATGCGGCCCCCGGCCGCGCGCGTTCCCGCGCCCGCGCCCGCCCCGGCGGGCTCGTCGGCCGTCCGGGCTTCCGTCGCCCCGACCGGCTCCTCGACTGCGGTGGCGTCCTCCGGCGGGGCTACGGCCGGCTCGGGCAGCGCGGCTTCGGCCGTCCGCGCGGCCGCCGCCTCGGCCAGCAGCGCGTCGATCGACTCGTCCGGCGCCGCGATCACGCCGATCAGCGCGCCGACGGGCACCGTGGCGCCCGCCTGCACGACGATCTTCCGCAGCACGCCGCCGCCGAGCGCCTCGACGTCCATGTTCGCCTTGTCCGTCTCGATCTCCGCGACGATGTCGCCCTGCGAGACGGTGTCGCCCTCGGCGACCTTCCACTCGATGAGCTTGCCCTCCTCCATCGTCGGGCTCAGCTGCGCCATCACGACCTTCGTCGCCATCGGGGCCCCTGGGCTGCTAGCTCGCGTAACACACGTGGCGCACCGCTTCCGCCACATGCTCCGCGTTGGGAATCACCAGCTTCTCGAGGTTCTTCGCGTACGGAATCGGGACGTCCAGCCCGTTCACGCGTGCGATCGGAGCGTCGAGCGAGTCGAACGCCTCTCGCTGAATGTCGTCCACGACCTGCGCGCCGATGTTGCACATCGGCCACCCTTCCTCCGCCACCACGGCCCGGTTCGTCTTCTTCACCGAGGCCACGATCGCGTCCACATCGAGCGGGCGGACCGTGCGCAGGTCCAGCACCTCGGCGTCGATGTCCTCCTTCTCCAGCGCCCGCGCCGCCGCCAGCGACTGGTGCACCATCTTCGAATGGCACACGATCGTCACGTCGGACCCCTCGCGCTTCACCTCCGCCTTCCCGATCGGGGTCAGGTATTCCTCCTCCGGCACCTCGTCCCGCACGAGGTTGTACATCATCTCGCTCTCGATGAAGACAACGGGATCGTTATCGCGGATCGCGCTCTTGAGGAGCCCCTTCGCGTCCCGCGCCGTGGCGGGTGCGACCACCTTCAGCCCCGGCACGTAGCTGTACCAGGGTTCGGGCGACTGTGAATGCTGCGCCCCGAGCTGCAGCGCGGCGCCGCCCGGTCCCCGGAAGACGATGGGCACGTTGTACTGCCCACCCGACATCTGGTACGTCTTCGCCGCCGAGTTCACGACCTCGTCGATCGCCAGGAGGGCGAAGTTCCATGTCATGAACTCGACGATCGGGCGAAGACCGGCCATCGCCGCGCCCACGCCGAGCCCCGCGAACCCCAGCTCCGCGATCGGCGCGTCGCGCACGCGCCATTCCCCGAACTCGTCGAGCAGGCCCCTGGTGACCTTGTAGGCGCCATCGTACTCGCCCACCTCCTCACCGATGATGAAGGTCGAGTCGTCGCGCGCCATCTCCTCGCGGAGGGCTTCGTTCAGCGCTTCCCGGTAGGTGCGGATGGCCATCAGCGGAACTCCTTCCGCCACGCGTCGCGCCGCCGCATGTCGTCCGGATACCCGTCCGAGTACACGTAGCGATAGGTCGCCTCGGGATCGGGGAAGGGGCTCCGGTCCGCGAACGCGGCGGCCGCCTCCGCGACCTCGATCGCCTCGCGGTCCATCATCTGGTACTCCTCTTCGCTGAGCCGGCCCGCCTCGATCAGCCGGCGCGAGAAGGAGAGGATGGGATCGTCCGACCGCCACTTCTCCACTTCCTCGCGCGTCCGGTACGTGCCGTGGGTCGGGTCCGCCATCGAGTGGCCCATGTACCGGAAGCAGCGGGCCTCGATGAAGCTCGGCGTCTTCTCGTCCCGTGCTCGTTCGATCGCTTCTTCCACCGCCTGCCGCATCGCGAGCAGGTCCATGCCATCCACGGCGAGGGAGGTGAGCCCGGCGTATCCCCGCCCGCGGTCCTTGAGTTCCTTCACCGCCGACACGCGCCGGAAGTCGGTGCCCATCCCGTACTGGTTGTTCTCGAGGAGGAAGATGACGGGGAGTTTCCAGCGCGCGGCCATGTTCACCGACTCGTGAAAGGCCCCGATGTTGACGACGGAATCGCCGAAGAAACAGAGACACACCTGGTCTCCGCCGCGGTAGCGGATGGCGTAGCCGGCCCCGATCGCGAGCGGCAAATGGCTGCCGACGATGCCGTGTCCGCCCATGAAGTTGAGCGAGGCGTCGAACATGTGCATCGAGCCGCCCATGCCCCTGGAGCACCCGTCCGCGCGCCCGTAGAGTTCGGCCATGACCGCGTTCGGCGTGATGCCGCGGACGATCGCCTGGGCGTGCTCGCGATAGGCCGTGATCACGTAGTCGTCCGGGCGCAGCGGAGAGATCGCCCCCACGGCGACGGCTTCCTGTCCCGTGTAGAGATGGCAGAAGCCGCCGATCTTCCCGATCTGGTAGACCTCCGCCGCCTTCTCCTCGAAGCGCCGCGCAACGACCATCTGCCGCAGGAGTTCGAGGCACTCTTCCCGCGAGAGCCCGAGAAAGGCTTCGAGATCCTCCCGCGGCCCGGCGCCTGTCCCGTCCGATACCGCGGCCACGGACGGGCCGGAACTCGACGCGGCGCTCATCCGGCCGCCGCCAGCGCCGCGACCCGCTGCCGCAGTTCGAGTACCTGCTCGCGGGCGTGGTAGCTGGAGCGGACGAGCGGTCCGCTCTCGACGTGAAGGAAGCCGCGCGACTCGCCGATCTCCTTCCAGCGCTCGAATTCCTTCGGCGTCACGTAGCGGTCGATCGGGAGATGGTCCGGCGACGGCCGCAGGTACTGGCCCAGCGTGAGGATCTGGACGCCGGCCTCCAGGGCGTCGCCCATGAACTCGTCGATATCCGCGGCGGTCTCCCCCAGCCCCAGCATGATGCCGGTCTTGATCAGCACCTCATCGTCCAGTTCGCGGCCCGTGCGCAGCACCGCGAGCGAGCGGTCGTACCGTCCGCCCGGTCTGGCGACCCGGTGCAGCCGCGGCACCGTCTCCATGTTGTGGTTGAAGATCTCCGGCCTGGCCGCGATCACCGTGCGGATCGCGTCCGGGTTGCCCCGGAAGTCGGGGGTGAGGACCTCGATCGAGCACCCGGGCCGCCGCAGACGGATCTCCCGGATCATCTCCGCGAAGATCCAGGCGCCTCCGTCCGGCAGATCGTCCCGGTCGACGGAGGTGATCACGCAGTGGTTCAGCCGCAGCCGCTCGACCGCCTCCGCGACCCGCCGCGGCTCGTCTTCATCCAGTTCCTCGGGCCGTCCGTGCGCGATCGCGCAGTACGGACAGTTGCGGGTGCAAACGTCTCCCATGACGAGGAACGTCGCCGTCCCCGCTTCCCAGCATTCCCCGATATTCGGGCACTGCGCCTCCTCGCACACGGAGCTGAGTTCCAGCCCCCGCATCAGCTCCTTGAGGCGCATGTAGTTGGGCCCGCCGGGCGCCCGCACCTTGAGCCAGCGCGGCTTGCGCGACGGCCAGGCGTCCGGCGCCCCGTCCCCTCCCTGTATGACTTCGAGCGGCTTCAACCTTCGGCCCTCTCGCTCCTCGTTCGGACGTACATGCACGCCTCGCGCGCGAAACCTCAAAAGATACCGGGTCGCGCGCGACGCACCAACCCGCCGGGTCCCGGCGAGCCCTGTCTCGACCCGATTGCTCCCCCCGCACCCCCCCGGTATCTTCTCGCGCATGACCTACATCATCACCGAACCGTGTATCGCCACGAAGGACGCGTCATGCGTTGACGTGTGCCCTGTCGACTGCATCTACGAGGGCGAGGACCAGTTCTACATCCACCCCGAAGAGTGCATCGACTGCGGAGCCTGCGTCCCCGAATGTCCGGTCGAAGCGATCTTTCCGGACGACGAGGTGCCGGAGCAGTACGACGCGTTCACCGAGAAAAACTACACCCACTTCGACGTGCCCTTCCCGGGCTGAACCGGTGCGCCGCACCGACCCCGGGGCCGGACTCTGACGGAAGCCGCATGAAGGGATCGACAACCGGGTTCGCCGCGGCCGCGCTCCTGGCCCTGGTCTCATGCCTGCTCTCTCCCCGGCCGCAAGTCGCCCAGGTCCACGAGCACGGAGCCCGGGCGCACGAGCATGAGGCCGCCGGGTCCCGATCAGTATGGCGTGGTGGCGCGGCGGGGTGAGGATCCGGAAGGATCACGTCTATCGCGCCTCGGTGCAGTACACGAACCCGCTCCCCGGCCCGGCGCCGGACGGCGGCATGGGGGCGATCGGCGGCATCATCCTCGCCTCCGAGCACGCCTGACCGGCGTTCGACCGCGAGCACCCGGACTATGTACAGGACCTGCGGAACACCCTCGACAAGCCGAACGAGGCCGGCCATGCGCACGGCCACGCGCACGGTCCCTCACCCGGCTCCGGCGGCGACTGCTAGCGGTCGAGAGCGCGGAGCCGCGCTGTACGGCGATTCGCCGCCGGGAGGGCGCCGATGCCGGAACTTCCCGACATCACGGTCTATCTCGAAGCTCTCGAGGCGCGAGTCCTCGGGCACACGCTCGAGCGCGTACGGCTCGCGAGTCCGTTCCTCCTGAGGAGCGTGGAGCCGCCGCTCGCCGAGGCGCATGGACGCGAGGTCGTCGAGTTGCGGCGCGTGGGGAAGCGCATCGCGATGGGTCTGGGGGCCGCCGCCGCACCGCAACTCTGGCTCGTGCTCCATCTGATGATCGCGGGACGGCTCCGGTGGCGTGACCCCGGCGTGAAGATCCCGCGCCGGCTCGGTCTCGCCTCCTTCGACTTCGCGCACGGGAGCCTCCTCCTCACGGAGGCCGGCACGAAGAAGCGCGCCTCACTCCACGTCGAGCGCGGAGAGGAGGGTCTCGCCCGCCACGACCCCGGCGGCGTCGAACCTCTGCGAATCGGGCGGGCCGCGTTTCGCGACGTGCTGACGACCCGCAACCACACCCTCAAGCGCGCGCTCACCGATCCCCGGCTCTTCTCGGGCATCGGCAACGCCTATTCCGACGAGATCCTCCATCGGGCGAAGCTGTCGCCGATCAAGTGGACGCAGCGGCTGGATGAAGACGGGATCGCCCGGCTGTTCGACGCCACCCGGTACACGCTCGAGGCGTGGGTGCGTCGGCTGCGTAACGACCTGGAGGGGGAGTTCCCGGAGAAGGTGACCGCGTTCCACGACGCCATGGCGGTGCACGGGAAGTACGGCCGGCCGTGCCCCGACTGCTCGGCGCCGATCCAGCGGATCCGCTACGCGGACAACGAGACGAACTACTGCGCCGCCTGCCAGACCGGCGGGAAGGTGCTCGCGGACCGGTCCCTCTCCCGGCTGCTGGGGAAGGACTGGCCGCGCAGCCTCGAGGCGCTCGAGGAACTCCGCTCCGTGCCCGGGCCCCCGGCCGCTGAGCGAGACGCATGATCCGCTACCACTACCACACGGCGCGGAAGGACATCCCCCGGCTCGGCATCATGAAGGGCGACCCGCTGTGTCACGTGTACAGCGATCTCTCGCGCGAAGAGCTGGAAACGTGGGGCAGGAGCCACGGCCTCGAGCCGGCGTGGATCCACGACTCGACGCTCCCCCACTTCGACGCCTACGGCCCTCGCCTCGACTGGTGCGGCCCCGGCGTGACCCGCATGGAACTCAAGGCGCACATCCGCGCGTGGCGCTCCCGCCACCGGGTACAGGGGTAGCCAACGGCACGGGGGACCCGGCGCGGCCGGACTACCAGGTCGCGAGTTCCACGATCGCCTCTGCGATGTCGTCGACCTGGGGCAGCGACGCGTTCTCGAGCGAGGGCGCGTAGCCGATGAAGGTGTCCGTCGAGGTGATGCGGCGGATCGGCGCGTCGAGCCACTCGAACAGTTCATCCGCCAGGCGGGCCGAGATCTCCGCCCCGTAGCCCCACGACTTCGCGTCCTCGTAGGCCACGAGCACGCGGTTCGTCTTCTTCACGGAGCGCGTGATCGCGTCCATGTCGACCGGGTTCAGCGACCTCAGGTCGATGAGGTCGGCGCTCACCGGCTCCCCGGCCCGATCGAGCTTCGCGAGCGCCTTGCGCGTGCGTTCCACCATGGCTCCGTAGGTCACGATCGTGAGATCGTCTCCCGTCTCCACGAACGCGGCCTTCCCGAACGGGATCATGTAGTCCGGGCCGGGATAGACGCCCTTGTTGTACGTCTGCCGGTACAGGTGCTTGTGCTCGAGGAAGAGCACCGGGTCGTCGCAGCGGATCGCCGTCCGCAGCAGCCCGTTCGCGTCCACGGCGTTCGAGGGGCAGATCACATGCATGCCCGGCGTGTGCGTGAAGAGCGAGGCGCCGGTCTGCGAATGGTAGATCGCGCCCCCGGTCAGATACCCCCCGTAGGTCGTACGGATGACGAGCGGACACTTGAACGCCCCGTTGGAGCGCCAGCGGAAGGTCGCGACCTCGTTCCGGAACTGGTGGTAGGCGGGCCAGATGTAGTCGAAGAACTGGATCTCGGCGACCGGCTTGAGGCCCCGCACGGCGAGCCCGATCGCGCGTCCGACGATGTTCGCCTCGGCGAGCGGCGAGTTGTACACGCGGACCGAGCCGAACTCTCGCTGCAGGCCGTGCGTGACCTTGAACACGCCACCCTTGCCCTTCACCTCCTCGAGGATTTCTTCGCGACTCGCGTCGGCGACGTCCTCCCCGAACACGACCATCGTCGGGTCGCGCCGCATTTCGTCCCGCAGGCAGGCGTTCAGCAGGTCGACCATCGTCGTGGGCTTCCCCTCCGACTCGAAGCGAGGCTCGGTCTCGAAGGCGCTCGACGCAGGATCGATGTCGGGTGAGTAGACGTGCGTATAAATGGACTCCGGACTCGGCTGGGGGCGGGTCGCGGCCCGGTCGGCCGCATCCGCCACCTCGTCCTTGATCTCCGCCTTGAGGCTCTCGAGTTCGTGGGACTCCAGCACGCCCTCCCGCACGAGGTAGGCGCCGAAGGTGACCAGCGGGTCGCGCGCCGCCTCGAGGTCCCGCTCGCTCTCGGGCTTGTAGAGCCGCTCGTCGTCCGACATGGAGTGGTTGTAGGGGCGGATGAC
The DNA here is from genome assembly GCF_965216145.1 of Candidatus Palauibacter sp. Classification (GTDB taxonomy): domain Bacteria; phylum Gemmatimonadota; class Gemmatimonadetes; order Palauibacterales; family Palauibacteraceae; genus Palauibacter. The sequence goes on along the minus strand of NZ_OZ244149.1, from coordinate 964,862 downwards.
GTGCGCGTGGACGAGCGCCGGACCGCGTCCGGATCTCACGTGGGCCGCGGCCCGCCGCACCACGTCGTAGCTCTCGAGCAGGTCGGTGCCGTCGACTTCCTCCACGTAGAGGTGGGGGAACCCGCGCACGATCTTCGAGATGCTGCCGCCGGCCGTGTTCACCTCGACCGGGACGGAGATCGCGTACCCGTTGTCCTCCACGAGGAAGAGGATGGGAAGTTCGAGGGTGGAGGCGCTGTTGAGCGCCTCCCAGAACTCTCCTTCCGACGTGGTGCCCTCCCCCGTGCACACGAGGACGATCTCGTCCGGCTTGACGTTCGGCACCCGCGAGTCGAGCCGGTCTTCCAGGCCGGACACCCGGGCGCGAACGATCCCCTCCGCGCACCCCACCGCCTGGTTGAACTGCGTGCCGGTCGGGCTCGAGGAGGTGACGATGTTGAGATCCGTGCGGCCGAAGTGCGCCGGCATCTGCCGGCCGCCGGTCGACGGGTCCTCGGCCGCGCCCACGTCGCCGAGGAAGATCTCGTACGGGGTCATGCCGAGTTCGAGGCAGAGCGCGCGGTCGCGGTAGTAGGTGAAGAACCAGTCATGGCCCGGCCTCAGCACGCGCCCCGCCGCCACGCAGACCGCTTCGTGTCCCGCGCTCGAAATCTGGAAGAAGATCCGGTTCTGCCGCTTCATCGCGATTTCGCGGTCGTCGATCATCCGCGAGGTGTACATGACGCGGTACATCGCGATGAGGTCCTCGGCCGGGAGGCCCCGCCATTCGGGGCGGGTCAAGGCTCGGAGCGCACGCTCCAGATCGTCGGTCTGCTCGATGGGGGTTGCCATGTATGTCCGGGTTGTGCAGGAAGAGTCAGGCGAAGGGCCTCCGCGCTCCGAGAGGCTCGCCACGAATGCCGCCTTCGCTCCCACGACCACCCCATGTCACCCCATCCGACGAAGACCCGGTGAAAGAACCTAGCCTCCCCCTCGGGTCCCGACCACCGACTGGAATCCGACCGGGCGGAAACCGCGCAGTCGCGGGAGGATCGAGGCGGCGTGATCGCCGATCGGGTCGCCCTCGCCGCTCTCCGGCATCAGCTGGCTCAGCGCGTGCATCATGGCGACCGTGTAGTCGGAGAAGGCGCGATAGGGAGGCGCGTGGCGGAAGCCCCACGCCCCCAGCGGAAGGAGGAGGAGCCAGCGCAGGTCGCCCGCCAGTTCCAGCAGCCCCTGTTCGTCGAGCGCCAGCCTGGGTTCGCCCATGGCCAGACGGGTCAACGCGGACATGAAGACCGCGGACGCTTCCGGCGAGAGCAGCTCGAGATCGGGGTAGCGAGCCAGCACGCTGGCGGCGAACGAGGAACCCTCCCCTGCCTGTGCCTTCGTCTCCAGTCCCTCGGGCGCGGTGAGGATCTCCGCCACGGACGTAGGTTCGCCCTCGCCCAGAATCAACCATTCCAGCCGGACGGGAGGGAAGGCCCGCTTGAGCGCCGCGATGAACTCGGCCCGCGGCCCCGCTCTCGGCCGAGGGTCCTCCGAGCGCTCGTAGTTGGAGAGGGTCCCGAGACTCAGCCGGGCCTGGTCCGGGAGTTCGGCGTTAATCCGCCGTCGAAACTCCCGCAGAGACAGGCCCACCACATCTTCCCGGAAGAACCGGAGTCGTAATTGAACACTGTTCATGATATTGAACATAGCTCTTGGGTGGCGGGGCCCGCAACCGCCGGCGAGCCTTGGGTGTTCATGTTTGTGTTCAGCTTCGGGTGTTCGCCGATCTCGATGTCCCGGCGTACATTTTGCAGCTTGGTACGTGCGGATTCATCGTTCAAGGTGTGCATCACATGAGCTTGCGAAGAAAGCCTGGTCTTCCCGGCTGTCGGCTCGGCCTGGGGGCCGTTTGTCTCATCGCCATGTCGGTCCCGGCGTCGGAATTGCGGGCGCAGGACGGTCCTGGGCAGCATGAACCGGAAGAAGAGCCGCCCGCGCCGCTGGAGGGCCTCGCGACCCGTGCGGCGCAGGCGCCCGCGGTCGATGGAGTGCTGGACGACGCGGCCTGGCAGGCCGTCCCCATCATGACGGATTTCATCCAGCGCGAACCGTTCGATGGGCAGCCGGCGTCCGAACGCACCGAAGTCCGTCTCGTGTACGACGACGCGGCCATCTACGTCGGCGTGTGGGCCTGGGATGGGGATGCGGACGCGATCATCCCGGGAGACCGGATCCGGGACACCGAGGTCTCCGAGTCCGACGCGATTCTGCTCGCGTTCGATACGTACCACGACTACCAGAACGCGTTCGTGTTCGGGACGACGCCGGCGGGGATCGAGTACGACGGCCAGGTCGCCAACGAGGGACAGGGAGGCGGCTTCTTTCTCGGCGGCGGTTTCAACACGCAGCGCCGGATGCAGTCCGGCGCCGGCGGCGGCTTCAACAAGAACTGGGACGGATCCTGGAACGTCGCGACGAGCCGCGACGGCGAGGGCTGGTACGCGGAGTTCCGGATCCCCTTCAACACGCTCCGGTACGGGAACGACCCGATCTGGGGGTTCAACGTCTCGCGCCAGATCCGCCGCCGGAACGAGGAGTCGTTCTGGTCCGCGGTCCCCCGCGAGTTCAACCTCTACCGCCTCAACTACGCGGGCCACCTGACCGGCCTCGAGCTGCCCTTCCATCGCCTGGGTTCCGTCACGCCCTACCTGCTGGGCTCGGCCGCGCGCGACTACGCCGGCGGCCAGACCGCCTTCGACCGGAGCTACGAGTTCGGCGGGGAGGCCAAGCTCCAGATCACGCAGGGGATCACGCTCGACGCGACGTACAACACGGACTTCGCGCAGGTCGAGGTGGACGACCAGCAGGTCAACCTGACCCGCTTCAGCCTGCTCTTCCCCGAGAAGCGCCCCTTCTTCCTCGAGAACGCCGGGTTCTTCACGGTCGGCGGGGGCGGGGCAGACCTCTTCTTCAGTCGGCGCATCGGGATCGCCAACGGGCGGCAGGTGCCGATCATGGGGGGGCTCCGCGTCTCGGGTCGCGCCGCGGGGTTCAACGTCGGGCTGCTGCAGATCGCGACCGACCGGATCGAGGGAGTCCAGGATCCGAACGCGTATTCAGTCGCGCGCGTGGCGCGGGAGCTGCCCAACCGCTCGCGCATCGGCGCGGCCTTCATCAACCGCGACGGAAGCGCCGCCGGCGACTACAACCGGACGTACGCCGTGGATGGGCAGCTCGGGCTGGGCGAGGCGTGGACGCTGACCGGGTGGGGCGCGCAGACGAAAACACCCGGCCTGACCCGAGCCGACCAGGCCTTCGACGCGACGTTCGGCCTCAACACCCGCAAGTGGCGGGGGAACCTCCAGTACCAGTACTTCGGGGAGAATTTCAACCCCGAGGTCGGTTTCCTGCGCCGCTCGGGCCACAACTACTATCAGGTCTTTCTGCTGCACAACATCCACCCGGGCGGAATCTTCCGCGAACTCCGCCCGCACGTCTCCTACTTCACCTTCCGGAGCGACAAGACCGGCGTCCAGCGCGGGTTCGAGGAATCCGCTCGCCTCCACATAGACCAGCACTGGGAGTTCCAGGACGGCATGGAGGCCCACACCGGAGTGAACTGGGTGCGGGAGGGCTTGTACGAGCCGTTCACGATCTTCGGGACGGACGTCACCGTGCCGGTCGGGACGTATGATGGATGGGAGGGGCAGATCCGCTTCTGGACGAACGAGTCGGCGAAGCTCTCCTTCAACGGGGGGGCGAACGCCGGGTCGTTCCTGTCGGGTTCGCGCCGCAGCGCGAACGGCACCGTGACCGTGCGGTCGGGTTCCTCGTTCAGCACGTCGCTGCGGCTCGACTACAACGACGTCAAGCTGGAGCAGGGGGACTTCGTCACGACGCTGGCCGGCGTGAACTTCGGGTATTTCTTCACGCCCCGGATCTATCTGCAGTCGCTCGTCCAGTACTCGACGCAGCTCGACACCTTCTCCGCCAACGTGCGTTTCGGGTGGCTGAACACTGCGGGGACCGGCCTGTTCATCGTCTACAACGACATCCAGGGCATCCAGGATCTGCACGGACCCCAGGGTCGCTCGCTGATCCTCAAGTTCAGCCGCCAGGTCAACGTCTTCGGAGGCTGACGGCAGTCGGGATCACGGAAACGGAAGCGTGACGCGGATGCGGCCCCGGCTCCTCTTCGTCTGCGTCGAGAACTCCTGCCGGAGCCAGATGGCGGAGGCCTTCGCGCGAATGCTGGCCGGAGACCGGGTGGAGGCGTCGAGCGGAGGATCCAGTCCGTCGGGCGCCGTGAACGCGCGCGCGATCGAGGTCATGGCGGAGGTGGGCTACGATCTGGGTGTCCACCGGTCGGAGGGGCTGGACGGCGTGCCGCCCGGGCTGTTCGACACGGTCGTCACCATGAGCTGCGGCGACGCGTGTCCTCATGTGCCCGCCCGCCGGCGGATAGACTGGCAAGTTCGGGATCCGAAGGACCTTCCGGGTGAGGAGTTCCGGGCGGTCCGCGATGACATCCGCCGGCGGGTGGCCGGCCTGCTCGCGGAGCTCGGCGTGGATCAGCGGGATGGCGCCGAAGGACCGCCCGAAGCCGGAGCGTGAGCGAGCCCACCCGGTCGGTGGTGATCGTCGCCGGCGGACGTTCGCGCCGCCTCGGGCGGTCCAAGCCGTTCGTCGAGATCGGGGGCCGCGCCATCCTGTTTCGCCTCCTCGACGCGACATCGCACATCGCGGACCGCGTGCTCGCGGTGCGCGAGGCTTCGCCCTTTGAGCGCGCCCTCCGCGCGGAAGCATGGAAGCCGGCCGCCCCCGTTGCCGGCGGTCCGCCCGGCTCGGTGGCCTTCGGGGATCCGGCCGGTCGTCGCCTCCTGATCGTATCCGATCCGGTGTCCGATCTCGGCCCCCTCGCGGGGCTCGCTTCCGGACTCGAGGCCGCATCCGCCCCCATCTGCGTCGCGCTGGCCGGCGACCTGCCCTTCGTCAGCCGCGACGTTGTGGACGGGCTCGGCGAAGCCCTCGCAGCGGCTCCGGAAGCCGACGCCGTCGTCCCCCGGGCACGGGATCGACGCCAGCCGCTCTGCGCCGCCTATCGCCGCGCCGCCGGCGAGGTCGTCGGCCGGCTCCTGGCGCAGCAGTCGGAGGTGGGCGTCCGTTCGCCGTCCATGATGAGCTTCCTGGACCGGCTGCGCGTCCGTTACGTCGAGGCCGGCGACCTCCCCGGGAGCGGCGACCTCGACGCGATCACAAGGGGCGTCGACAGCCCCGACGACCTCATCTGGGCCGCCCGCTACGCCGCTCGCGGCGACTGAAACGCCGACTAGAGCGCGGTGGCCGCGTCGCCAAGGGCGGCGATCGCGGCCACCAGCTGGCGGTCGCTGAGGTAAGGGGCCGGACCCAGCCGCAGCAGATCGTCGCGGTAGTCCGTCGCCACACCGCGCTCGACGAGCGCCTCGTGGAACTCGCGCGCCCGCGCGGTCCGCAGCGCGAGGAACCCTCCGACCGCCTCCAGCGGGATCCCCCGCTCCCGGTCTATGAGCCCGGGGTCGAGATCGAGCGCATCGAAGGCCTCCGCAAGATGTCCAACCTGGTGGCGGCTCACCGTGCGCAGAAACTCCGGGGAGAGTCCGTGGTCGCGGAAGAAGTCGAACACCTCCGCGGCCCGGTAGTGGCTGGTCGGGTCGTACGTGCTCCCCGCGAACCGTTCCGCGCCCGGTCCATAGCGCACGCGTCCCGCGTCCCCCCCCCGGCGCAGTGTCGAGAATTCCGCGAACCACCCCGTCACGGCCGGCCGCAGCCGGCAGCCCGGCGGGACGCGAAGGAAGCAGTTCCCTTCGCCGAGCTGGCAGTACTTGTATCCTCCCCCCACCACGAAAGCGCGCCCGAGCTCGAGCTGCGAGAGGTCGAACGGGATCGCGTTGAGAGCGTGGTAGGCGTCCACAAGAAGCGCTGCTCCGACCCGCTCGCACCGCTCGGCGACCTGCCCGAGGCCCGCGACGACGCGCGCGTCGCGATACAGGACCGCCGAGAGGAGGACGCCCGCCGTCTCGTCATCCACGGCCCGGCACAGCCGCTCGGAGAGCGAGTCGATCGGGTCCACCGGAACGCGAGCCACGGCGAGCCCCTCCTCCTCCAGCCGCTCGAGCTGGCGTCGGATCGAATGGAACTCGCCGTCCGTCGTCACCAGCCGCGGACGGGTGCGCAGGGAGAGCGCGGAGAGGAAGCGGATCACGAGTTCGTGCGTGTTGCCGCCGAGGGCGTAGTCCCCGCCGTCCGGCTGACCCGGCGCCCCGAGTAGCGCGGCGAATCCCGCCCGTACCCGATCCGCCCGCGCGAAGGCTTCCTCCCACTTCGCGTCGACGAGGCGGGCCGCGTCCTCCCACGCCCGGCGCTGGCCGTCGAACCCGCAGTCGGGCCACGCCTGGTGCGAGTGCCCCGTGAGCAGGAGTCTCTCGGCCACCCGGAAGCGGGAATAGTGCCGGGCGAGGGCGTTCGGTTCCCCGTACAGCTCCTCGGGTTCGAACGCCGTCACAGGTCCGTGCGGATCGCCCACAGGTCGGGGAACACGGGCTTGTTGAGCGACCCCCTGAGATACGCGGCCCCAGCCGTCTCTCCGGTCCCGGGCCTCGTTCCGATGGTGCGCTCGACCATCTTCACATGCCGGTAGCGCCATTCCTGCAGCCCCTCGTCGAGATCGACGAGCCGCTCGCACAACTGGACCAGCGTCGGATCCTCGCGGTAAAGCCGGACGAGCGCGGCCTGCACGCCCGCCGACGGCTCGGTCGGCGCCGTGACGTCGCGGCCCAGATCTTCCCGCGGGATCGAGTGCCCGCGCGCGTCCAGAAACCCCAGAAAGGCGTTCCACAACGAGGGTTCCCGGTAGCGACGTTCGAGCCGCTTCCGCGCGTCACTCCCGTCGGGGTATCGTTTGAACACCGATGTCCGCTTGTGGCCGAGCACGAACTCCAGCTCACGGAACTGGTACGACTGGAGTCCGCTCGCCTCCTCGAGCATCTGCCGGAAGGCGAGGAATTCGAGCGGCCGCATCGTCTCCAGGATGTCCAGCTGCGCGACCTGGACTTTGAGGATCGTGAGGATGCGCTGCATGGTGTGCAGGAGCCGCGGCATGTCGTCCGCCGCCATCCGGTCACGCGCGAACTCGAGTTCGTGCAGGAGCTGTTTGAACCACAATTCATACACCTGATGGATGATGATGAACAGCATCTCATCGTGCTCGTGGTCCCCGTTCCCGCCCGACCGCTCCACTTGGAGCGACAGCAAGTCCTCGAGGTGCAGATAGCCGGAGTAGGTCGTGTATTTCTCGTGCGCCATGGTCTCCCTCAGTAGCCCCACTCGAACCTCGGGGTATAGCCGTCCAGCGACGAATACTGCGGCGGCCAGGGGAGCGGCGCCCCCGAGGCGTAGGCCGCGTGCCGCGTCCAGTATGGGTCCCACAGGTGGGCGCGGGCGAGACAGCACAGGTCCGCGCGCCCCGCGGCGAGGATCGTGTTCACGTCCATGAACGACGAGATGTTGCCCACGGCCATGGTCGCGATCTCGACCTCGTGCCGGATCCGGTCCGAGAACGGCGTCTGGTACTGACGACCGTAGACCGGCTTCTGCCAGGGGACGGTCTGCCCCGCCGAAACGTCGATGATGTCGACGCCCGCGGCCTGCAGACGCCGGGCGACCTCGACCGCCCCGTCCGCCGTCAACCCGCCCTCCGCCCAATCCACCGCCGAGATCCGCACCGAGATCGGCTTCTCCGCCGGCCACACGCTCCGCACGGTGGTCAGCACTTCGAGCGGGAACCGCAGCCGTCCGTCCACGTCTCCCCCGTACTCGTCCTCGCGAAGGTTTGTGAGGGGGGAGATGAAGCTCGCCAGCAGGTATCCATGCGCGAAGTGGATCTCCAGCAGGTCGAAGCCCGCCTCCTCGGACATCTCCGCGGCGCGGCGGAACTGGCCGGTCACCACGTCCATGTCTTCGCGCGTCATCTCGCGGGGCACGGGGCTGTGCTCGAACCAGGGCACGGGCGACGCGGCCATGATCGGCCACCCGTCCGCCTCCAGCGGCTCGTTGTCGCCTTCCCAGGACAGCCGGGTGGACGCCTTCCGGCCCGCGTGCCCGAGTTGCATGCCGATCGCGGCGGCGGAGTGGCGGTGCACGAAGTCGACGATCCGCTTCCACGCGCCCACGTGCGCCGGTTCGTACATGCCCGTGCAGCCGAACGAAATGCGGCCCTCCCGGCTCACGTCGGTCATCTCCGACATCACGAGCCCGGCCCCGCCGATCGCGCGGCTGCCGAGGTTCACGAGATGCCAGTCGTCCGGCGTGCCGTCCTCGGCCGAATACTGGCACATGGCGGAGACGACGACCCGGTTCCTCAGCTCGAGTCCACGCAGCCGGAACGGCGCGAGCAACGGAGGCGGGGCAGGGTCGCTTACGACGGGAGATGTTCCCGCCGCCGCGGCCCGATCCGCGAACCGGCGGTCGACGCGCGCCGTGAACGCCGGGTCGCGCACGGCGAGGTTGGAATGGGTGATGCGAAGGCTGCGCGTGATGAGATTGAACGCGAACTGGAGCGGTTCCGTTTCCATGAACCGCTCCGTGCCCTCGAACCACTCGAGGCTGGCCTGCGCGGCGCGCTGCACGCTCTCGACCTCGGGCCGCCGGGCCGTCTCGTAGGCCTCGAGCGCGGGCGCGACCTCGAGGTCGTGAGCGAGGAGCGATTCGTGGAGCGAGATCGAGTCGATCATGGCGAGACGGGTGCCGGACCCGATGGAGAAGTGCGCGGAGTGCGCGGCGTCGCCCACGAGCACGATGTTGCCGTGCCGCCAGGCGCGGTTCCGGACGGTGGGGAAGCTGCGCCAGATCGACCGGTTCCGGATCAGCCGGTGCGATCCCAGTTCTTCCGCGAAGACCTCCTCGAGGAAGCGGGCCGTCTCCCGCTCCGAGGCGGTGTCCATGCCGGCCGCGCGCCAGGTGGCATCCGTCGCCTCGACGATGAAGGTGGAGATCGCCTCCGGGGCCGGGGCGGCGCTCCGGTACTGGTAGGCGTGGACGCGCCACAGCCCGTGTTCGGTCTCCCTGAAATGGAAGGTGAAGGCCGGGAACGGTTTCGTCGTCCCGAGCCACACGAACCGGTTGGGGCGGAGGTCGATGCGGGGGCCGAACGCGTCGGCGTACCGCGCACGCATGCCGCTGTTCACGCCGTCCGCGGCGAGGACGAGATCGGCGCCCGCGCAGCGTTCCTCCGACGCGACCTCGACCCCGTGGCGGAGTTCGACGCCGAGCGCCCGGGCCCGCGCCTCGAGGATCTCCAGCAGCGCGGCGCGCGAGAGTCCGCTGAACCCGTGGCCGGTCGAGATGAGGCGCTCGCCCCGGTAGTGGATGTCGATGTCGTCCCAGTGGTAGAACGACTCCGTGATCGCCTCGTAGCTCTCGCGGTCGGCGGCGGCCAGTTCCTCGAGCGTGGCGTCGGAGAAGACAACCCCGAAACCGTAGGTGTCGCCCGGGCGGTTACGCTCCAGCACCACGATCTCGTGGTCCGGATGGGAGCGCTTCATGAGGATCGCGAAATAGAGCCCGGCGGGGCCGCCGCCCACGCAGACGATCTTCACGGCTTCACGACCGGAGCGTCCGGCTCACCCGAGCGGCTCGTCGCGCCCGGCCCGCGCCGCATCGAACAGGTGGCGCGCGATGATGAGGCGCTGGATCTCCGTCGCGCCCTCGTAGATGCGGAGGGCCCGCACGGAGCGGTACAGCCGGTCCACGGGGTGGTCCGCCAGCACCCCCCTGCCGCCGAGGATCTGCACCGCGTCGTCCACCACGCCCTGTGCGATTTCGGTCGCGAACGACTTGGCCATCGCGGCCTCGACGTCCGTACGCTCCGCTCCGCCGTCGCGTTCCCACGCGGCACGGTAGACGAGGAGCCGCGCGGCGGTGAGGTCGGTGGCCATGCGGCCCACCTTCTCCTGCGTGATCTGGAAGTCGGCCAGAGCCCGCCCGAACTGCCGGCGCGTCAGGGCGTGGTGGATCGCCTCGTGCAGGGCGCGCCCCGCCATCCCGCATGCGGCCGCACCGACGGTGGGCCGCAGGCGGTCGAGCGTGGCCAGCCCCAGACGGTATCCTTCGCCCTCGCCCCCGACCCGCGCCGACGCCGGCAACCGGCAGTCTTCGAGCGCGATCTCGCCCAGAGGGTGCGGCTCGGCCATGAGCAGCGGCCGCACGAAGCGAAACCCCTGCGTCTCCGTGGGGAGCAGGAAGGCGGAGATGCCCTCCGCGCCCGCGCCGGGGTCCGTGAGCGCGAACACGAGATAGAAGTCCGCGATCCCGGCGTTCGAGATGAACGTCTTGATGCCGTTCAGGACGTACCCGTCCCCGTCCCTAACGGCCGTCGAGCGCATGGCCGCGATGTCGGACCCCGCCTCGGGCTCGCTCATCGCGAAGGCGGCCACGGCCCGCCCGCGAACCGCGCGATCGAGCCACAGGCGGCGCTGCCGGGTGTCCCCGGCGAGCGCGATCGGGGTCGAACCCAACGCCTGGAGCGCGAACATCGCGTCGGCCAGCGGCGAATGGAAGGCCAGCGTCTCGCGGGTCACGGCGCAGGCCCGGAAGTCCTGTCGGGCGATCGCCTTCAACCAGCCGCCGCTCCCCAGGGAGGCGCAGATCTCCCGTGCGTAGAGCCGCACCACATCGTCGTCGTCGTGACGCGCGTGTCCGGCGAACTCCGCCGCGGCGTAGCCTCCGACTCCCTCCGCGAGTTCGAGGTGTGCCGGTTCGAGAAAGGCCCGGACAGGGTGGAAATCGATCACGAGAACACCGGGGCCCGCTTCTCGACGAAGGCCCGGTAGCCTTCCCGGAAGTTCGGGTCCTCCATGCAGACCGCCTGGACTCGGGCCTCCTCGTCGAGCGCCTCGTGCAGCGTCATGTGGGCTTCCCGCTCCAGGGCCCGCTTCGTCACGGCCAGCGCAGCCGACGGGCCGGCGGCGAGCCGCGCCGCGAGGTCGGTGGCGGCCGCCAGGGCCTCCCCGTCGGGCACGACGCGGTTGTAGAGTCCGATCCGGAGCGCCTCGCGCGCATCGAGAAAGCCGCCTGCCATCAGCAGTTCCGTCGCCCGCCCGAGACCGATGATGCGCGGGAGGAGCCACGCGATCCCCATGTCGGCGCCCGAGAGTCCGACTCCGGTGAACAGGTAGGCGATCCTGGCCGACTCCGTCGCGATCCGGACGTCGCAGGCGGTCGCGATCACGGCCCCGGCGCCCGCCACCGTGCCGTTGAGGGCGCCGACCACGGGCCGCCCGCAGTCCTGCATGGCGGCGATCAGGTCGCAGGTCATGCGGGTGAACGACAGCAGCTCGCCGGAGTCCATCTCCAGGAGCGGACCGATGATGTCCCGCACGTCCCCGCCGGTGCAGAAGGCGGCGCCCGCCCCGGTGATCACGACCGCGCGGACGCCCGGCTCGGAGTCGAGCGCGCGGAAGGTGTTCCGGAGTTCGTCGTAGACCTCGAACGTCAGTGCGTTCCGACGCTCGGGACGGTTCAGGGTGATCGTCGCGACCGACGTGGCCGCGTCGAGCTCGTAGAGAAACGAAGCCGGGTTCAACGGCACGGCAGGGCTCCTTGCGATGGCTGGCTACCTGTTCCTGAACTACTCACGCGGGCGGCGCGCGGGGAGGACGGCGGTCGCCTCGATCTCGACCCGCGCCCCGCGTTCGACGAGTCCCCGCACCTCCACGAGCGCCATGGCCGGATAGTGACGCCCCATCCGGGCGCGCCAGACCGCGCCCAGCTCGGCGTGGGCGTCCCGGTACGCGGGGAGGTCCGTCACGTACACGGTCATGCGTCCGATGTGCGCGGGTTCACCGCCCGCCGCCCGAACGACGGCGAGCACGCGATCGAGCGCGAGCGCAAACTGCGCCGCGAAGTCCGCAGCCTCGACGCGCCCGTCGGGTCCGCCGGCGGTCTGGCCGGCGATGAAGAGGACTCTGCCGCCGGCCGGCGCCAGCAGACCGTGGTTCCAGCCTCTGGGCTCCGCAAGCTCCGGCGGGTTGAAGACGTCGAACGCGTCCGTGCCGTCCACGCGTCCCGAGCCTAGAGGGCCGAGGTGGCGCCGCCGTCGAGGACGACGGTCTGCCCGTTGATGCTGCGCGCGGCCTCCTCGCACAGGAACGCGACCGCAGCGGCGACCTCCTCCGGCGCGATGAGCCTCCGCTGCGGCGTCGTGGCCAGCACCGCGTCGAGCGCCGCGGTCTCCTCCATCCCGGTGCGCCGCACGATGTTCGCGATCGTCGCGTCCGTCATCGGCGTGTCGACGTAGCCCGGGCAGACCGCGTTGACGGTGACGCCGCTCGCCGCCACTTCCGCCGCCGCCGAGCGCGTGAGTCCGAGCAGCGCATGCTTGGAGGCCGCGTAGCCGCCGATGTATCGCGCCCCGCGCAGCGCCGCGACGGAAGCCACGTTCACGATGCGTCCCCAGCCGCGTTCGATCATGCCGGGCAGCACCCCCTGCATGGCGAGGAAGGCGCCGGTGGCGTTGACCGTCCACAGCCGGGTCCACTCCTCCAGGGCGAGCCGGGTCACGGAGGCGGAACTGGCCACGCCCGCGTTGTTGACGAGGATGTCGACGGAGCCGAGCCGCCCGGCGGCTTCCCGGCACAGCGCCGCCACATCGGCCGGTTCCGAGACATCGCACCTCACGGCCCAGGCTTCGGTCCCCCGGGCCCGGAGCTCCGCGGCGACGGCCTCGATCTCGTCCGTGCTGCGCGCCGAGACGACGATCCGGACGCCCCGGTCGGCGAGCGCACGGGCCGCGGCCGCGCCGATGCCCCGGCCGCCCCCCGTCATCAGGGCGCCGCGACCTGCGATGCTCACAGTTCGCTCACGTTCCGCTCATCATTCGATGCCCAGGGCTTCAATCACCGCCTCCGCGAGGATCTCCCCCAACACCTCGATCGTAGCGCGTCCTTCCTCCGCCGTCGCCCCCGCGGGGCTGCCGAAGTACGCTCGCGCCCCCCCGGCGGCCACGAAATCCGCCGCCCCATCGGCGATCGCCGACGAGAGCGAGACGGGGTTGTCCTCCAGCTCCAGCATAACCTCCGCGCGCACGCGCCCCGGGCTGCGGGCTAGGACGATCGACCCTTCGTACCGGCCGGCGTGGCACGCCCCGCTTCGGAACTCGGCGGTCAGCCGGCCTCCCCACGGGCGGCGGGTCACGTCCGGGAACACGGCCCGCATCGCGGCGCCCTCGTTGATCGAGGATACCGCGCCGTGTAGGGCCTCGAGATGGGCCGGGTCGAAGTGCGCGTTCGCGATCGCCAGCGTCCCGATCCCGGCCCGCCGCAGGCTCGTCGCGATGTCCGTGAGGAGCGCCGCCAGCGTCGCGCTCCCGATGTCGATCGTACCGGGGAAGCTGGCGGCGAACGTGGCGGGCGTGTACCGCAGCGCATCGAGTAGCACCGGTTCAAGACCCTGCGCCGCCAGTCGCCGCCCGCCCGCCTCCGCCATCGCGACCGCGATCGTGACGTCGGTGTCGAGCGGCAGGTGCGGTCCGTGCGCCTCCGTCGCCCCGACGGGCAGGATGGCGACGGCGCGATCGAGGTCGAGCGCCCCGACATCCTCCCATGTGAGGTCCGGCAGCCGGTGAAGGGTCATGGAGTGTGGCTACGCCGACCCCGCTGGAGGCGCAAGGGTCCGCGCCGGGGCCGTGTTGATGGCGCGGCGGCCGGAGAATACCGTGCGAGACCCGAGTTCCCGCCACGAACGGCCCGTCCAGCCGATGGAAATGCAAGATTCCGATCCGCCACCGACGTTCGTTCCGCCCGCCCGCTTCAACATCGCCGAGTACTTGCTCGGCGATCGGGTGCGGGAGGGACGCGGGGCTCGGCGCGCCCTCCTGACCGAAAACGGAGCACTCACCTACGCCGAGGTCGACGCGTTCGCGAACCGGTGCGGCCACCTGCTTCTTTCGGCGGGCGTCCGCCCCGAGGAACGTGTCCTCATCGCCCTCCCGGACGGCCCGGCCTTCGTCGGCGCCCTGTTCGGCGCGCTCCGGATCGGGGCCGTCGGCGTGATGCTGAACCCGTACCTCCGGAGGGAGGAGATCGAGTACTTCCTTCGCTATACGCGCGGTGCGGTCCTCTTCACGGACTCCGAACGCGCGCCGGCCTTCGCCGAGGCGGCGCGAGGCGGGGACCGAGACCGGCCTCGAGACCGCGACCGGGTCGGCGACGGTGTTTCCTGGGGTCCCGGGATCCGGGGTCCCGGTGAGACCTTCATCATCGATGAACCCGCCTTCGGGGAGCGGCTCGCGGCCCAGCCCGCCACGCTCGAACCGTTCCCCACGCACCGGGACGATCCCGCGCTGTGGCTGTTCAGCGGCGGGACGACGGGGCGGCCGAAGGGGGTCGTGCAGACGCACGCGTCGTTCGCCAACACGACCGAGTGCTACGGGAAGCGCGTCCTCGGTCTGACGGAGTCCGACGTCACGCTCTCGGTGCCGAAGCTCTTCTTCGGATACGCCACGGGCTCGAACCTCTTCTTCCCCTTCTCGGTCGGGGCCGCGGCGGCCCTCTTCCCGGAGCGGTGTACACCAGAGGTCCTGTTCTCGAAGATCGAGAAGTTTCGCCCGACCGTGCTGGTCAACGTGCCCACGATGATCCGGCACATGGTGGCGGACTCCGACGCTGCGCGCCGGGATCTCTCGTGTCTCCGGCTCGCCACCTCCGCCGGCGAGGCCCTCCCCCCCGACCTTCACCGGCGCTGGCGGGATACGTGGGGGGTGGACCTCCTCGACGGACTGGGGACCGCCGAAATGTGGCACATCTTTCTCAGCAACCGGCCGGGGGACGTCCGCCCCGGTACGCTGGGCCGCGCCGTCCCCGGCTTCGACGTGCGGGTGTGCGACGACGAGGGCCGGGAGCTTCCGCACGGCGAGGTCGGCTGGCTCCGGGTGCGCGGCGGGTCGCGCGCCCTGGGGTACTGGCAGCGAGCGGAGGCGACGGCGGAGGCGTTCCGGGGCGAGTGGTACGTGTCCGGAGACATGGTCGTGCGCGACGCGGACGGCGTCTTCACCTACTGCGGGCGCGGCGACGACATGCTCAAGGTGAAGGGGAAGTGGCTGTCCCCCGGCGAGGTGGAGGACTGCCTGCTGCAGCACCCGGCGGTGGCCGAGGCGGCCGTGGTCGGCGTGCCGAACCGCGCGGGCCTCGTCGAACCCGTCGCGTGGGTCGTCCCGATGGAAGCGACTTCGCCTCCCGACGCGGGGTCACGCCTCGCCGACCGATCGGAGTTGGCTGCGGCGTTGCGGGAGTTCGTGGCCTCCCGCCTCGCGTCCTACAAGGCCCCCTCCGCGACCCACCTCGTCGACGCGCTGCCCCGGACCCACCTGGGGAAGGTCGACCGCGCCGCCCTCCGCGGGCGGGCGGAGTCGCTCAGAGATCCTCGAGCAGCACCATGACCAGCCCGCTGCGGATCTTGGGTTCGAACCAGGTCGACTTGGGCGGCATCATGCGGCGCTGCCGGCACACCGCGATGAACTGACGCATCGTCACGGCAGGGAGTGTGACGGCGCAGTCGGCCCGCCCCGCGTCGACCTCCGCCGCGAGCCACGCAGCATCCTTGTTGGCGCCCACGAACGTCAGGCGTTCGTCCCCGGCCTCGACGATCCCGAGCTCGGCGAAGAGCGTCCGCTGCACGATGTCGTGGTCGATCGATGCCGACGCGTCCTCCTCGCGCAGGACCTCCTCCCGGGGCATCGCCCGCCGCCACCCGGCTTCGGCCGTGTACACGCCGATCTCGTGGGTGGTCTCCGGCTGAAGCGGTCCCTCTCCCCCGGAGGCGAGGGTGGCGGCGAAGGAACGCTCCAGAGCCGACGCCACCGCCGCCTCGACGGCCTCGGGGGATTCCCCGGGAAGCCGCACGAGACGGTTGTAGGGGGCGATCCCCATCCGGTCCGCGGGGAAAAACACCGCGAGGAAGGACTCGTGCCCCAGCATCGCGGCGGCCGCGCTCCGGTGGTTGCCATCGGCCACGTAGGCCTCCGGCTCGTCGGCGAGCAGCCGCTGAAGGCGCGCCAGGGCGCCGGGCTCCCGGACGAGCCAGATCCGATGGGCGGTGCCTCCCGTGCCCTCGACCGCGAAGTCGGGTGCGACTCCGTCGACCCGTCCCTCCAGCGTCCGCGCGAAGGTCCCCGACTCGTCGGGCACGGCGTTGTTCACGGTCCCGATGATGGCGCGGGTCGCCTCGATCAGCCGCGCGCGTCCACGCGCCTTCGGGGGACGGACGCCCTCGTTGCGGATGATAGGGCCGTCGGGCGTCGCTTCAGTGCGGATCTCCGCCGTGCGCGCCAGCCCGCCGAGGCCGATCTGCCGCACTCCCGGCCGCCCCGGGTCCACGATCTCGTAGATGAAGAGGACTCGCCCCGCTTCGCGCGTGAGAGGGGAAGCCCGGAGCCGGTCGAAGTTGAGTCGCGCGCGCCTCAGCGCCGCCTCCGAGTCGCCCTCCATGATCCGATCGGGGCGGACCACCGCACAGTGCGCCATGGTGACGCTCAACACCGAGTCCGGCGCCTCTCGAATCGCCTCCCAGATCTCGAGATCTCCCTGAAACTCGTCGTAGTTTCGGGCCGACACCCGGCGGGCGGCGTCGGAATCGACGGGTACGAGGGCGCGGTGGATGGGGCGTATCGTGACCATGTCAGCCGGAGCGGGGCTCGAGTGTTCGCTGGACGCGCGACACCCTGCTCAGCCGCCGCCCGGCGCGCAACGCCCCGGTCCGGAAGGGTGTTTGCACACTTGGGTTGCCACCGGCACCCCGGCATTGTTTCATTAAGCCTGGACGTGGTGAAGTCCGCCACGCCAAATGTCCCGCCCGGCGGTTCCATGAAGGATCCCGGAGGACGTTCTATCAGTGCGGAGGGAGCTGTGAAATATCTGCGGCTGCGGGAAGTCGCGCGCGCGGGCCTGGCCGTCGGCCTTCTTGCCGGAACGGCGGCCTGCGAATTCGACAACAATCCGTACGGGCCCGCGTACCGAAACCTCCATCCCACGATCGTCGGAGTGTACCGCCCGGTCGAGCAACTGAGTCTGCGGAACTCCCAGGTCCCGAACAACATCCGCCCCGCCCCACCCGGTTCGGACATCCGCCTCGTATTCGGGTCGGCGATGACGCTTTCCGGCCGGGTGTTCCTGCCGAGCAGCGGGCCGGAGGGGAGTACGGTCGATGTCCGGTTCTACGGCATGTGGGAATATGACAGGGTCTCCCGCCGCATCACGCTGAACATCGACCCCTCGCCGGCGAACCCGGCGATCGAGGCGGTCTTCCAGATCACGATCCTGGACAACTGGGTCCGTCTCGAGGGTGCGACGGAAATCGCGGGATTGCTGTTGTCCTTCGATCTCGGCAAGTCGCTCCTCGAGCCCGAAAGCCCGAGTACCGGCGGGCCCGGGTTCGGCAACAGGGTTCCCGTTCGGAGGGGATAGCAGCCGGTGGTGAAGAAGGCGAAGTCGCGGCCAAAGGCGGCCGCGGGCATCGATCTCACCGCCTACCGGGTCGCCGATGATGCGCTGCCACTCGTCCGGGGCACGCAGCATCGCGAGTGGATGGACGACACGCCGGGCCGTTTCGCGTACCGCTGCCTCCCGCTGCTGATCGCGAACCAGGCCGGATGGGACCTCCTCTGTCCGACGCGGTTCTGGGTGCGCTGGAACGGCGAGGCCGGGCTGGACGCTCTCAAGTTCCGCTGGGACGACGAGCCCCATCCCGCGATCGCCAGCCATTTCGGCAGCGGTGTCGTCACCTTCACGCAGGGATACCTGTTCCGGACCACGAAGGACCACAACCTGTGGGCGCGAGGCTGTCCGAACCTCCCCAAGGACGGGATCATTCCGCTCGACGGGATCATCGAGACCGACTGGGCGCCGTTCTCGTTCACGATGAACTGGAAGATCACGCGGCCGAAGCACTGGATCCGGTTCGATGAGGGCGAACCGATCTGCCGGATCCTGCCCATCCCGCGCCACTACCTGGAGAGCGTGCGCCCCCGGGGCCGCGACCTGTGGGACAACAAGCGGCTCGCGAACGAGTACGTCGCGTGGCGCGAATCCCGCTCGCAGTTCATCGACGATCTGAGCGCCGGCGAGGAAGAGGCGGTGGAGGAGGGGTGGCAGCGCACCTACATCCGCGGCGAGGACATGAAGGGTGTGCGGAGGAAGGACCACCAGACGAAACTCCGCCTTCGCGACTTCCTGGCGGTCAGGAAGTAGAGCGCGCCGGCCGGGACCCTCCGGAGCCGGACCGGCCCGCATGGACAACGGGAATCCCGCCATGTATTCTGCGCCGGGCGATGGTCGGGGTTGGCAGGCACGGCAGCAGGCATGTGCGGCAGGCCCGTACTCTCGGCGACACCAATCTTTTTCAGGAGCACGGGTAATGCGCAGAAGCGGCACGGTGAAGTGGTTCAACGACCAGAAGGGCTTCGGATTCATCGCTCTCGACGATGGATCGGCGGAGGTCTTCGTGCACCACACGGCGATCCAGTCGGACGGATTCCGAAGCCTGGCGGAGGGCGAGAAGGTCGAGCTCGATGTCGTGGATGGTCCCAAGGGTCCGAAGGCGGAAAACGTGACCAAGCAGGCCTACTGAGGCCCCGGGGGGACCGAGCAGGCGAAGAGAGGGGCCGCACCGGCTGGTGCGCCCCCCTTTTTTTGGCGGTCTTTTGGTGTCCGGTTTGTATCCGGTCGCATCTGGCGGCGTTGGCGAAGCCGGGCCAAGTTGCCGGAGGTCACTTTTGACACGTTGCCAGCGCGGGGGAGATCATGGAAATCGATCGTAGAAGGTTCCTCGCGTCCGTCGGCGCCGGCGCCCTTGCGGTGATGACGCCCGAGGACAAGGCGGAAGCTCTCGAGCACTACATGGTGGATATGCTCGACGGCGAGAGTCCCGGCCACGCTCACGACCACCACCACGGCCCCGTCCCGCGGACCGAAGACCTCGACCCGCGCCTCCTCGACGAGAACGAACTCCTCGCGGAGGCAGCGGAAGCCGAGGCGGAATTCGCCGCGGAGACGGAGGATCACGACCACCACGACCACGATGAACACGAGCAGGAAGTCACGACTCCGCGCGGGACCGGCAACCTCTTCCGCCCGAGCGACACGGTGCTCGAACCGCTGCCCGCGAATCCCACGCTGGAGGATGTCTTCCGGCTCCGGTTCTGGCCGGCCCGGCATGTCCTGCAGAGCGCGACTCACGCGTTAAGGGATGGGCAGCCGGAGGAGAATGTCCTCGCAGGCCTGCTGCACGATACCGTGCAGAACCTGATCAAGGTCGATCACGGGTGGTGGGGCGCCCAGCTCTACGAACCGTACGTGCCCGAGTACGTAAGTTGGGGCATTCGGTATCACGGGGCCCTGCGCTTCTACCCGGACGAGGAGTATGGCTACGAGTACCCGGAGTTGTACAACCGGATCTTCGGCGAGGATTACGTCCCGCCGGAATACATCAAGCAGGCGGCCGAGTACGCCACGAAACACCCGTTGTACGTCTCGGCGCGCATGGTCTGCGTGAACGACACATACGCGTTCCAGGATGACATGGAGGTCTCGCTCGACCCCTTCGTCGACATCATCGGACGCCATTTCAAGCAGCCGAAGGAGGGTCTGGGGTACGACAACAGCCCGGTCGCGCACATGTGGCGCTCGATCGAGATGCCCTGGGCGCCGCTGTAATACGTTCTTGGAGGAGCAGTCGCGGGCTGTTTGGCTCGGGTCCGCGAACGACGTGAGTACGAGCTGAGTTGAATGTCACGATCAACCGCAGGAGATGAGTATGTTGAAACGCGCACTTGTAATCGTCGCCATCCTGTTCACACCCGCGGCAGCCTACGCGCAGGGCACGATCGAGGGCCGGGTGACCAGCGCCCAGGGCGGGTCCGGGCTCAGCAGCGCGCGGGTCGCGATCCCCGCCCTCGATATCTCGGTGGGCTCGGGAGCGGGCGGCGCGTACATGATTCCCGATGTCCCGGCGGGTAACCATGTGGTCGAGGTCCGACTCATCGGCTACGCGGTCCAGACGCAAACCGCAACGGTCGTAGACGGGCAGAGCGTGACCGTCGATTTCGCGCTCAGCCTCTCGGCGATCAACCTCGGGGAACTCGTGGTCGTCGGAAGCCGCGCGCGGCCGAGAACGGTGACGGAATCGATGGTGCCGGTGGACGTGATCCCGGTGTCCGAGATCACTCGGCAGGGGGAGACGAACATCGACTTCCTGCTCCGCACCGTGGTCCCGTCCTACAACGTCCGCACCGAGCCGATCAGCGACGCCGCCACGATCACGCGTCCGGCCAACCTGCGGGGGCTCGCGGCAGATCACACCATGGTGCTGATCAACGGGAAGCGGCGGCACCGCGGGTCGATCATCACGTGGCTCGGGGCCGGTCTCTCGGACGGGTCCCAGGGCGTCGACATCGGCTCCATCCCCGGCATCGCGCTGCGACAGGTGGAGGTGCTGCGTGACGGCGCGTCGGCCCAGTACGGCTCGGACGCCATCGCCGGCGTGATGAACTTCATCCTCAAGGACGACCGTTCGGGCGGTGCCCTCGAGATGAAGAGCGGCAGTTACTACGAAGGCGACGGCGACATGCTCACCGTCTCCGGCAACGTCGGTATCCCCCTGGGGTCCACCGGCTTCGCCAACTTCAGCGTTGAGTACGGAAATCAGAATCCCACCGACCGGGCCGTCCAGCGCGACGACGCGATTGCACTCCGCGCCGCCGGTAACACTGCCGTGCGCCAGCCCTCGGCCCAGATCTGGGGTTCGCCCGAGGTCAACGACGACCTCAAACTGTGGCTCAATACCGGCTACACGTTCAACGACGACGAGCAGTTCTACGCGTTCGGAAACCTCTCCACCAAGGAGGTGGACGGTGGTTTCTTCTTCCGTAATCCGAACACGCGCGGCAGCGTGTTCAGCGGTGACGGGGGCGAGTCGCTCCTCATCGGCGATGTGCTCGACGCGAGGGACGGCGTGGTGGACGGATCGGCGAATTGCCCCGAGGTCCGCATCACGAACAACGTTCCCGACCCGGTGGCTCTGGCGCGGGTCTTCGCCGATCCGAACTGCTTCTCGTTCCAGGAGATGTTCCCCGGCGGCTTCACACCCCAGTTCGGCGGCAACGTTACCGACTGGTCGTTCGTCAGCGGCGTGAAGGGCGGCAACGACAGCGGTTTCACCTGGGACGCGAGCGCCAGCTTCGGCAACCACACCACCGATTTCTTCATCTACAACACGGTGAACGCCGCGCTCGGGCCGGAGACGCCCACCGACTTCGACGCGGGTCTCTACACGCAGCAGGAATTCAACCTCAACTTCGATGTCGCCTATGAGGCCAGCGATCAGGTACATATCGCGGGTGGGCTTGAGCGCCGTGAGGAGCGCTTCATCATCGGCCAGGGGCAGGACGAGTCGTGGAGGATCGGGCCCTACGCCCAGCAGGGCTTCAGTTCCTCGTCCAACGGCTTCCCCGGCTTCAGTCCGATCGCCGCGGGAGACTGGGACCGCCAGAACGTGGCCATCTATGGAGATGTTCATCTGGGCGGCGGCGAAAGCCCCTGGACGGTCGGAGCCGCGTTGCGCTGGGAGGACTTCTCCGACTTCGGAAGCCAGTTGACCGGGAAGGTCTCGAGCCGTATCGAGGTCAGCGACAAGCTCGCTCTGCGCGCCGGCGGGAGCACCGGCTTCCGCGCTCCGACACCGGGTCAGCAGAACGCCTTCAACATTTCCACGGTCTTCGACGCGACGATCGGCGACCTCGTCAACCGCGGCACGATCCCCTCGACCTCCGGGGTGGCGGCGCTTCGGGGCGGGCGGCAGCTGTCGCCCGAGAAGGCTTTCAGCCTGACGGCGGGGGCCGTGCTCGACGCGGACGCGTTCAAGTTTACGATGGACTACTACCGCATTGCGATCTCGGACCGGTTCTCGCAGACGAAGACGTTCTCGCTCACCGACGACGAGGTCACCCGGCTTCTGACCGAAGGGATCACCAGCGCGGCCAACCTCGCCGAGTTCCGGTTCTTCACCAACGACTTCAGCACGAGGACGCAGGGGATCGACATCGTGGCGAACTACTCTCCACCGTCGAGGGGCGGCGCCACGAGCTTCAGCGCGCTCTTCAACTACAACGGCACGAAGGTCACCGATTTCAATCCCGAAGTCGTGGACGAGGACCGTCTGGATCAGCTCGAGCGCTCCATCCCCTCGTGGCGGGGCTCGCTCAACGTGGCGCACACGCTGGGCGGGGTGCGCGCCTTCCTGCGGGGTACCTATTTCGATTCGTGGGTCGACGTCGGAGGTGTCGTGATCGGCGGAGTCGAGGACACGCCCTTCCCCGGCAGGTTGATCGTCGACCTGGAGCTGTCGACGAGCCTCACAGCGGACACCGAAATCGCCATCGGCGCGAACAACCTCTTCGATACGTATCCGGCACGGAACGAGACCGGCACGGCCGGGAGCGTGGGTCTGCTCTATCCGGAGAGCTCGCCGTTCGGCTTCAACGGCGGTTACTACTACGTTCGCGTGAACTATCGGTGGTCGTGGCTGACGAACTAGTCCTGGATCGGAGGCGATGACCCGGGTGGAGGTCGCTGGTAGTCGAAGCTGACCTCGCAAGGTAGGATCGACCCCGGCGGGAGGCGCTGTTCGTCTCCCGCCGGGGTCGTGTTTTTCGTACTCGTATCACAACACCGCCATGGGCGGTCCGGAAAGGGAATCCGTGGACAATCTTCGGAAGTTCTACATCGACGGCGCGTGGGTCGGCCCGTCGACCACCGAGACGCTGGATGTCGTCAACCCGGCCACCGAGGAGGTCATCGGGGCCATCGCGATGGGGGCGCAGGCCGATGCCGACGCCGCGGTGGCGGCCGCGAGGACCGCCTTCGAGTCGTTCTCGGCCACGAGCCGGGAAGAGCGGGTCGCGCTCCTCGAGCGGATCTGTGAGGGATACGCGGCCCGTTCGGCGGATCTGGCCGCGATCGTCAGCGCGGAGATGGGGGCGCCGATGAGCCTCGCCGTGCAGGCCCAGGTGCCCTCCGGTCTGGCGCACCTGAGCACGATGGGGAAGATCCTCGCGAACTTCGAGTTCGAGACCGACCTCGGGTCATCCCTGCTGGTCCGGGAGCCGGTGGGGGTCTGCGCCTTCATTACGCCGTGGAACTGGCCGCTGAATCAGATTGCCTGCAAGGTGGCGCCAGCGCTGGCCGCGGGGTGCACGATGGTGCTCAAACCGTCCGAGGTCGCGCCGCTCAACGCGCTGATCTTCGCGGAAATCCTGCATGACGCCGGCGTGCCGCCCGGGGTCTTCAACCTCGTGAACGGCGCCGGCCCGGTTGTGGGCGCTGCGCTGTCCTCACATCCGGACGTCGACATGGTCTCGTTCACGGGTTCGACGCGCGCCGGCGTGGAGGTCGCCCGCAACGCGGCGCTGACCGTGAAGCGCGTGGCGCAGGAACTGGGCGGCAAGTCGGCGAACATCCTCCTGGACGACGCGGACTTCGGGCGGGCCGTATCGCGGGGCGTCTTCGCCGTGTGCAACAACACCGGCCAGTCGTGTAACGCGCCCACGCGCATGCTCGTCCCGCATTCGCGGATGGAGGAGGCCGCGGAGATCGCAGCCGCCGCGGCGAAGAAGGTCGTGGTCGGCGATCCCGCGGCCGAGGGCACCGGGATCGGCCCGGCCGTGTCCGAAGTGCAGTTCGACAAGATTCAGCGGCTGATCGAGACGGGCATCGATGAAGGCGCGCGGCTCGCCGTGGGCGGGCCGGGGCGGCCGGAGGGACTGGAGCGGGGCTATTACGTGCGCCCGACCGTCTTCTCGCATGCGAGCAACGACATGGTCGTGGCGCGCGAAGAGATCTTCGGCCCGGTCCTCGTGCTCATCGGATACGAGGATGATGACGACGCCGTGTGCATCGCGAACGATACGCCGTACGGCCTGGCCGGATACGTATCGGCGGGGGATCCGGAACGCGGTCGGGCGGTGGCACGCCGCATCCGGTCGGGACAGGTGAACCTGAACGGGGCGCGCCCGGACTTCAGGGTCCCCTTCGGCGGCTACAAACAGTCCGGCAACGGGCGCGAATGGGGCCGCCACGGCCTTGAGGAGTTCCTCGAGGTGAAGGCGATCCTCGGCTACCACGAGGGGGTGAGGTGAGCACGGTCCTATCCTCCGTTCCATCGGCCGCGACATCCGACGCGGACGCGGTCGAGCGTATTCCTCACCTGGTGGGCGGTGAGGCGCGGCCCGGAGCCTCCGGCCGGACCGCACCCGTCTTCAACCCCGCCACCGGGCGCCGGACGGGTGAACTGCCGCTGGCGAGCATCGAAGAGGTCGACGAAGCCGTCGCGGCGGCGGCCACCGCCTTCGAGGAGTGGCGGCGCGTCAGCGTCGCGCGGCGCACCAAGCTCATGTTCGCGTACCGCAACCAGGTCGCCGAACACGCCAGGGAGATCGCGAAGCGGCTCACGGCGGAGCACGGGAAGGTGCTGGCCGACGCGATGGGCGAGGTCGCCCGCGGCCTGGAGAACATCGAGTACGCCTGCGGACTCGCCGAGCACCTGAAGGGGACCTACAACGAGCAGGCCTCGACGGGCGTGGATGTGTATTCCGTGCGGCGGCCGCTGGGTGTTGTGGCGGGGATCACGCCGTTCAACTTCCCGGCCATGGTGCCGCTCTGGATGTTCCCCAACGCGATCGCGTGCGGGAACACGTTCGTGCTGAAGCCGTCGCCTCGGGATCCCGGCGCCGCCAGCTTCATCGCGGAACTCTTCCACGAGGCCGGATTCCCGCCCGGGGTCCTGAACGTCGTGCACGGCGACCATGTCGCGGTGAACCGGCTGCTCGAGCATCCCGATGTGCAAGCCATCAGCTTCGTGGGGTCGACGCCGGTCGCCCGGCACGTCTACGAGACGGCCACGGCGCACGGCAAGCGCGTGCAGGCGCTGGGCGGGGCGAAGAATCACATGGTCGTACTCCCGGACGCGGACATCGACCTGGCCGCGGATTCCGCCGTGTCCGCCGCGTACGGGTCGGCCGGGGAGCGGTGCATGGCGATCTCCGTCGCGGTTGCGGTCGGAGACAGCGCGGATCCGCTCGTCGAGGCCATCCGGGCCCGCATGGAGAAACTACGGATCGGCCCGGGCGACGATCCCGCCTCGGAGATGGGTCCGCTCATCACGGCTGAACACCGCGACCGCGTCGCGGACTACGTGCGTCAGGGCGCCGAGGCCGGGGCGCGTGTCGTCGTGGACGGCCGGCGGGCACAGTTCGATGGAGACGGATTCTTCCTCGGCGTCACGTTGCTCGACCACGTCACGCCCGACATGACGGTCTACCGGGACGAGATCTTCGGGCCGGTCCTCTGCGTCGTGCGGGCGGACACGTATCAAGACGCCGTCGAGTTGCTCTCGGACAACCCGTGGGGGAACGGCGCGGCGATCTTCACCCGCGATGGCGGCGCCGCGCGCCAGTTCCAGGAGGATGCGGACGCGGGGATGATCGGCCTCAACGTCCCGATCCCGGTGCCGGTCGGCTACCATTCCTTCGGCGGCTGGAAGGAGTCCGCGTTCGGGGCGCACGCCATCTACGGCCCCGAAGGCGTCCACTTCTACACCAAACCGAAGGTGATGACGACGCGCTGGCCGGACCCCGCCGGGAGCCGCGTCGATCTCGGCTTCCCGACCAACCGCTAAGCTGCGTGGAGCCGCCGAGAGCTGACGGCGGCATGCGGTCGTCGTGCAAATTGCGGCAATTCCGTAACTTCCGTATTTTGGCCCATGTCTAGTACACGAGACTTGCCGTCGGGTGTACGCACCGTGAGCGCGACCGAGGCTGCGAAGAACTTCGGATCGATCCTCGCCGAGGTTCGCGAGCGCGACGCCGTGTACGTCGTGGAGCGGCGCGGAAGGGTGGTCGCGCAGGTCGGCCCGGTGCGCGGACGAGGCCTCACTTTGAGGGAGTTCGCCCGGCTCGTCGCCAAGCGTTCCGGACCCTCCGTGGATGAGGAGTGTCTTCGCGCGATCGAAGAGGGCATTGCAATCTGGAACCGTGAGGAAGTGCCCCGGAGCCCGTGGGAACGCTGATCGACACGAGCGTCCTGATCGCTGTCGAACGAGGCCAGATGGATCCCGGTTTCGCGGTTGGTGCCGCAACGGAGCCGGATGACCCGCTGGCAATGGCCGCAATCACCGCTTCGGAACTCCTGCAAGGGGTTCAGGCGGTCCATGGAATCAGGCGCGTCGCCGCCGAGCGGTCCTTCGAAACGTGGCTTGCCGTGCTCCCCGTGATCCCGTTTGATCTCGAGGTGGCTCGCGTCCACGCGGTCCTGGCCGAGCAGCTTGGTCGTCGCGGCACCCCGATCGGGGCCCACGACCTCATCATCGCCGCGACGGCTGTCAGTGGCGGCTACCGGGTCGCCACGAGGGACCGGCGGAGCTTCGCCAGGGTCGACGGGCTGGAAGTCGAGTACTGGTAGCCCGCCGGGACGTTCCCGCGGGAACGTCCCGGGCAGGCATCGATCGAGGGGTCAGCCGGCCCCGCCCTCGGCTTCGATCATCACGCCCGGAATCTCGAGGTTGCCGCTGTCGTCCACGGCGCGGCTCAGGATCGAGACCTCGGTTCCGGCCGTCGCGGGATTGTACTCGTAACTCCAGTTCGTCCGGCCGTGGGCCGGGTGCCAGGTCTCTCCCCCATCGAGTGACACTTCCACGGCCGCGACCACGCCGCCGCCGGTATCCGCCGCCATCCCGGTGATCGTGACCATGCCGCTCTCCGCATCGGGCGCCGAGGGCGCGTCGAACGACGAGGTCGGGGCGACGTCATCCGTCGAAGCCGCAGCGCGTACCAGATCCGGCTGCATCGTTGCGGGCTGGACGCCCATGTCCGCGAACAGGTTCAGCGTCGCCTGCTGCAGGACGAGGTCCGGTCCGTTCGGGTCCACGCCGACTCGCGTGTCCGAGCCGTTCTGGCGCTCGGGTGGAACCCCCGTCTCCGAATCGTGGTGCGCGTCGAGTCCCCACGACCACTGCAGCGTCCCCGAGCCGAAGACGAGCGCGCCGCTCTCGTGCCGGTACAGGACCGCGTTGTGCGTCGCTGTGCCCGTCTCGCAGCCGCGCCCCGGATGCACGCAGTAGAGCGTGTTGTCGACCGGCGTCGCGGCCACCTGGAAGAGGCCGGGCGGCCGGAAGCCGTTGTCGATGTCCGAGTCCCACTCGTGGCCGAGGATCCCCTTGATCGACACGTAGCGCTCGCCCGGGCTCAGCCGCGCCACCTCCGTGTTGCGCCAGAACCTCAGGCTGGCGAACTCCGCGTCCACGATGATGGGGTCGTTTCGCCACGCGTTCACCGTGAACAGCGTCCCCGTGAGCGCGTTCTCCGGCCACGGGCCCTCGGCGTTGATCGGACGGTGGTCCCGGAATTCTCCCGTCCATTCCACCGGGTCGAGTCGCCGGTGGTCCTGCGAGTCCTTGTAGGTGACGAGGGTCCGGTACGGCTGGCCTGATCCGTCGATGCTCGTCTCCCAGCGCACCTTCCAGTAGACCTCGTTCGAGCTGAAGAAGGCGAGGTGCATCCCCGCCGCGCGGGCCGCCTCCACGTTACGGCGCTGCTGCCCCGTCCAGTACTCGTCGTGCCCCACCGAGAGAAACACCCTGTGCTCGAGCAGTTCCTCGCCGCGCCGGTCCGTGTCGACCCCCGACGAATAACTCACGTCGTACCCGTTGCGCTCCAGCCAGCGGACCATCGGGTACTCGGAGTTGAAGACCATGTTCACGGCGCGGTAGTGCCGCGTCTCGAAGGGTCGGTTGTAGCTCACCTTCGGGGCGCGCGGCGGTCCTCCGTGGAGCCGCAGAAGCGCCGGGTTCAGCCGCCCGTACACGCTGTGGCCGCCGTAGCGGTTGTAGGCCTGCCAGGTGAGGTCCGACGTCTGGAAGAGCATGTCGGACTCGCCGTCGTCGTCGCGCACCACGAAATAGATGTGGCTCGCCCGCGGCTCGCGGAGCCCGTTCCGCATCACCGCCCGGAAGCCCGGGGCCTCCCACAGCGAGTCCTCTCCGGTCGGGGGGAGCGGCGTCGCCCGGAACTGGTCGTTCTTCACCCAGCCGTCGATCGGGTCCTCGCGTACGAGCCGGGCGAAGTAGATGCCCGAGGTCGCGTCGTCGGGCACCTGCCATGAGGCCGACACCGCCCAGTTGCCGCAGTCGACGAGCGGCGCGGGCCACTCCTCCATCCCGCCCCCCTCGGCCAGCACCGGGATCGGACCCCGCAGACACTCGGGCTGGACTTGGGGCAGCGTCGCGGAAGGCTCGAACGAATCCACCCGGCGGGCGCCCATGCCGCCGTAGTAGCCCATGCGGTAGATGTCGATCCGGTAGTCGTCCGAGTCCGTGTCGATCTTGAACTCGATCGTCTGCCCCTGAGCCACCGCGATGTCCGTGCCGAAGCCCTGGATGCTGGGGTCGCCGTAGCTGTTGATGTCCCACTCCGTAGGCGGGTGCCCCTCGAGACAGTTCTCGGCCACGATCTCGTTGGCGGGGTTCACACAAGGATCTCCCGTCGCCGTCCCGAAGGATGAACATGCCGCGAAGAGCGGCAGCGCGGCGGCCGGGAACAGGGGGATGAACGGGCGGAAGCGAGGGCGCGGCGCGATCATGGCGACATCTCCGGGCCGGAGTCGGGATGCGGACGGCCGACCTTCCGGCCGCCCCGTCCCGGAACATGTCCCCGTGTTCAGAAGTCTACAACGGCGGAGGGTTCAGCTTCCCTCGTCCGGTGTCTCCAAGTTGCCGCTGTCGTCCACGGCGCGGCTGAGGATCGACACGTCGTCGCCGGTCATGTCAGGATCCCACGCGTAACTCCAGTTCGACCGGCCGCGGGCCGGGTGCCATGTCATCCCCCCGTCCAGCGACACCTCGACAGCCGCCACGACACCGCCGCCGTCATCCGAGGCCGTCCCGCTGATCGTCATCCTGCCGCTCTCCGGATCGGGCGCTGAGGGCGCGTCGAACGACGAGGTCGGCGGGACGTCATCCGTCGAAGCCGCGGCCGGAACCAGATCCGGCTGCATCGTCGCGGGCTGGACGCCCATGTCCGCGAAGAGGTTCAGCGTCGCCTGCTGCAGGACGAGATCGGGTCCGTTCGGGTCCACGCCGACCCGCGTGTCCATGCCGTTCTGACGCTCGGGCGGGACCCCCGTCTCGGTGTCGTGGTGGGCGTCGAGGCCCCACGGCCACTGCAGCGTCCCCGAGCCGAAGACGAGCGCGCCGCTCTCGTGCCGGTACAGGACCGCGTTGTGCGTCGCCGTGCCCGTCTCGCAGCCGCGTCCCGGGTGGACGCAGTACTGCAGGTTGTCGATCGTGGTCGCGGCGACCTGGAACAGCCCCGGCGGGCGAAACCCGTTGTCGATGTCCGAGTCCCACTCGTGCCCGAGGATCCCCTTGATCGACACGTAGCGCTCGCCGGGCCGGAGCCGCGCGACCTCCGTGTTGCGCCAGAACCTCAGATCGGCGAACTCGGCGTCCACGATGAGGGGGTCGTTCCTCCATGCGTTCACCGTGAACAGCGTCCCCGTGAGCGCGTTCTCGGGCCACGGGCCCTCCGGGTTGATCGAACGATGATCGCGGAACAGCCCCGTCCACTCGACCGGATCGAGCTTCCGGTGATCCTGTGTCTCCTTGTAGGTCACGAACGTCCGGTACGGCGTCCCGGAGCCGTCGATGCTCTCCTCCCAGCGCACCTTCCAGAAGACCTCGTTCGAGCTGAAGAAGGCGAGATGCATCCCGGCGGCGCGCGCCGCCTCCACGTTGCGGCGCTGCTGCCCCGTCCAGTACTCGTCGTGTCCGACGGAGAGGAAGACCCTGTGCTCGAGCAGTTCCTCGCCGCGCCGGTCCGTGTCGACCCCGGACGTGTAACTCACGTCGTAGCCGTTCCGCTCGAGCCAGCGGACCATGGGGTACTCCGAGTTGAAGACCATGTTCACGGCGCGGTAGTGCCGCGTCTCAAAGGGCCGGTTGTAGCTCACCTTCGGCGCGCGCGGGGGTCCCCCGTGGAGCCGGATCCGCTCGGGATTCAGGCGCCCGTACACGCTGTGGCCCCCGTAGCGGTTGTACGCCTGCCAGTTGAGATCCGAGGTCTGGAAGAGCATGTCGGATTCGCCGTCGTCGTCGCGCACCACGAAGTAGATGTGGCTGGCGCGCGGCTCGCGGAGCGCGTTCCGCATCACCGCGTGGAAGCCCGGGGCCTCCCACAGCGAGTCCTCCCCGGTGGGCGGGAGCGGGGTCGCTTCGAACTGGTCGTTCTTCACCCAGCCCTCGACCTGCTCCTCGCGCACGAGCCGCGCGAAGTAGATGCCCGAGGTCGCGTCGGCGGGCGCCTGCCAGGAGGCCGACACCGCCCAGTTGCCGCAGTCGACGAGCGGCGCGGGCCACGTCTCGAGGCCGCCCCCCTCGGCCAGCACCGGGATCGGACCCCGGAGGCACTCGGGCTGGATCTGGGGCAGCGTCGCGGAAGGCTCGAACGAGTCGACGCGACGGGCGCCCATGCCCCCGTAGTAGCCCATTCGGTAGACGTCGATCCTGTAGTCCTCCGAGTCCGTGTCGATCTTGAACTCGATCGTCTCCCCCCGGGCGATCGCGATGTCGGTGCCGAAGCCCTGGATGCTCGGGTCCCCGTAGCCGTTGATGTCCCACTCGGTGGGCGGATGTCCCTCGAGGCAGTTCTCCGCGACGATCTCGTTGGCGGGGGTGGCGCACGCGTCCTCCATGGTCGTCTGCGGGGGAGCGCAGGCGCTCGCGAGGATCAAGGTCGAAGCGGGGAAGGTGAAGAAAAACGGACGGAAGCGCGGGCGTGGCTGGATCATGGCGATATCTCCGGGCCCGGGTAAGCATGCGGACGGCCGACCCTCCAGCCGTCCCCGTCCCCGGAACATGAGCCCGCCGTCGGAAGTCTACAACGCCCGCCTCGCACTGGCGGCCACTCGACTCGGGGTCAGGACAGGCGCAGAAACTCCGAGTAGACGCGGCCGAAGCGGTCCGTCGCCTCTACGCGGACCTCCGCGACGCCGGGTTCGACGGGCGCGTAGAACATGTGGTTCGTGATGCGGGGCTCGACCCACGGCCGGTGCGCGGGGAGGTCGTCGCCCGAGTGCAGTTCGACGCTCAGCGGATCACGTCCCGGGCGGCGGGCCATGAGGCCCCGGGGCTCGCCGTCGGCGAACCAGCGCACGGTCCACTCGGGGTCGGCGTCCCACACATTCGCCACGATCTCGTCCGGCGCTCCCGGGTCGGCCCCCGGTGCGTAGATCCGCATCTGGTGCGTCGCCGCGAATCCGGTGGACTTGTAGCGCCACGAGATCTCCTCGCCCGCCGCTTCGTAGACGCAGTAGCCGTTGGGGGCGCCGTCGTGGCAGATCGGCCCGCTCCACCAGGCCCCGCAGATGGCGCCGGCGACGTGCTCGTGCGTCCCGCTCTCGAACACATGCTCCAGTTCGTGCGTGTGCCCCGTGAGGATGTGCGCGCGGAAGGGCTCCAGCAGCCGGTACAGCGCTTCGCGGTTCATGATCGCGACGGATGCTTCCGGGGAGGCGCGGCCCACTCGCGCGTGGTAGCTGCCGACCGCCGGGATGTGCGTGGCCACGACGACGGGCGCCCCCGGCTCGACCCGGCTGAGATCCGCTTGCAGCCACGTCAGCGCGTCGGCATCGAGGTAGCCGAGGTAGCCGCTCCCGTGCCAGAACACGTCGTCGAGGACCACGTAGTGGACGGCCCCGCGGTCGAACGAGTAGTAGCGTGGCCCGAAGTGGCGTGAGAAGGTGTCCGTCGAGGCCTCGTCCGTGCGGCTCTCCGTATCCAGGTCGTGGTTCCCGATCACCTGGAAGAACGGCACCCCGATGCGCTGCACCGCCCGCTCGTACTCGGGATACAGCTCGAGGTGGTCGAACATGATGTCGCCGTCGGCGATCCCGACGATCGGCACGTCGCCGAGTTCTCCAACGGTACCCTGGAGGTCCGGTACGGACCGCTCGTGGAACCAGCCC
The DNA here is from genome assembly GCF_965216145.1 of Candidatus Palauibacter sp. Classification (GTDB taxonomy): domain Bacteria; phylum Gemmatimonadota; class Gemmatimonadetes; order Palauibacterales; family Palauibacteraceae; genus Palauibacter. Next base: position 932,799 of record NZ_OZ244149.1, on the reverse strand, counting down.
ATCTCCTCCTCGGTCTCGGTCTGGATGTCGCCCAGGAGCAGGACGGCGTGGCGCTCGTCGGAAACCCCGAGAGGATCGAGATCGAAGGCGACGGACATCTCGCTTCGGGAGGGATCGATGGGCCGGTAGAAACCGGCCGTGCCCGAAGGGTTCGTCGGCACCTGATGGCCAGCCGGGATCCGCGCCCAGACAAAGCCGCGATCCGCCGAGGTCACCATCTCGAAACGGCCATCGGAGTCCGAATCCACGACCTGGAGTCCGTCGGAGACCGCGACGCGTCCGAGGCCCCGCCCGCCGGCGCGGACGATGCCCTGAATCCTCACAGGGGACGCGACGGTGGGCGCGATCCCGGGGTGCTTCGGGAGGGGATCGTAGGGGGCGGCCAGAAGGCGGTCGGCCAAAGCCGCCCACCCGGTCGCGGCGAGGGTCCCGGTTCTCAGGAACGTTCGGCGGTTCAGCATTCGCGGGCTCTCGTCGCTCTCGATCATCTCGTCCTCATCCGGGACCGAACGGTTTCGCCCCGACGGCAGCGGCAGGGTATCGAACACGGGTCACGCACGATTGAACGAGAAGTCACGCCGGCGCAACAAGCGGCTCCGAACCGCGGGGACCGGATCAAGCAGCCTGGCGGTTGAGGCGCTGTATAGATTTCCCGTGCTCGCGCCCGTAGTTCTTCTGGTCCTCATCTACTACGCGGAGCGGGAGCTGCCGAACTATGCGCAACAGGGGATCGCCAAGGCGTTCGACTGCGCGATGGACTTCGCGGTCCCGGCGGCGCTCTCCGTCGAGATTCATCTCGCCGTTCATCGCCGCCGGGTGCGCCGGCCTGCTGGCCGCCGTGCCGCTCTCCGGTCAGGCGGTAGCTGACACTACGGCTGCGGGCGACACCGTGGCGGCCGGCGACACCGTGGCGGCCGGCGAGACCCTGGCGGTGGGCGAGACCATGGAGTTCGGCGTCCAGTTCGGCCCCCTTCAACTCGGGAGCAACCAACTGACCGTCGCGGATAGAGAGACGGTCGACGGGGAGGACATCTACCGCCTCGAGGTTGATTTCGGGGCCCCCATTCCGTTCTTCAGGATCCACGACCGGCAGACAAGCTGGGTGATGCTGGCGCCGCTTCGCTCCCTGCGCTTCGACCGGTTCATCCACGAGGGACGAAAACGCACCAGTTGGCGGGTCCACCTCGATGAGCCCGAGCGGCGGCTGCGCGTCGAACACCTGGACGGTCAGATCGCGGATCCGACGAACCCCGATGCGTCCGATCCACCGCGCGAAGTCATGCTCCCCGAAGCCCCGCTCGATGACGTCGCGATCCTGTACGAAATGCGGCGCCGGATCGCGTCGGGAGAGACCTCTTTCCGCATCGACCGCTACTACCTGGCCGAGGACAGCCCCGCCGCGTTCGAGTTTGAACGCCGGGATCGGACACGAGTCCCCGCGGGACGGTTCGACGTCTACATCCTGCGGGCGGTGATCCCGGGGATGTCGATGTTCAAGCCGGAGTCGGACGCCCGGATCCATGTAGCCGTCGACGCCCCCCACCCCATCGTCATGGTCACGACCGAGACCCAGCACGGACGCCTCACGCTGTACCTCAGGGAATTCCATCCCGGCGACGCGTCGGCGGATCCTCCCTCGTGAAACGAGCCTGGCGCGCCTGCCGCACCTCCCGCTCCGTAATCGCGAACCGCACCACCGGCGATTCCTCCAGCGTCCGGGCGACATCGTCCGGCTCCAGCCCCAGCGCCCCCAGCCGCTCGGGGTCGAGGTACATCTGGTTCTCGGAGCCCTCGTAGAACGCCACCACGCCCGGCCCGCCGGGGTCGACACGTTCGTTCAGCCACGCCGTCACGTCGCCGTAGGTGGCCCACAGGTCGTCGCTCGCGGGGGTGTCGGGCATCCCGTGGTCCGCCGTCACGATCAGGGCCAGCCCGCCGGGACCCGCCTTCGCCTCGAGCGCCTCCACGATCCGACCCAGCCATCCGTCGAGTTCCGCCAGCGTCGCCTCCATCTCGGGGGAGAAGGGGCCGTACTTGTGGGACACGTAGTCCGTGCCCTTGAGGTTGGCGAGGAAGAGGTCCGTGACATCGTCCTCACCGAAGGCGCTTCCTTCGATGAAGGCGACCGCTGCCTCTCCCTCGAATCCCGAGAAAAGGGCCGAACGCCGGGCCTCGCCGTAGCTGTCGAGTTCGTGGCCGAGCCAAAGCCGGTCGACGGCGTCGAGTCGCGGACCGAAGTGGAGTTCGCGGGCCGCCGGCGGAAGCCGAAAACACGCCTCGTTCGTAGTCCAGCCGCCGCTGCCGGAGTCGTAGAAGCTCAGCCACACGGAGTGGCCACCGAGGATGCACCTCCCGTGACCCGCCAGCGCCACCGCGGGGTAGTCCGTACCCCCCTGGACGACGATCTCCGCCCGCCCGCGCGTCGCCACTCCCCAGCGGTCAGCGACCGTAAGCGCCATGAGGTTGCGGGGAGAGGCACCCTCGTACGCGACTGTCGACTGGCCCGTCCGGCGGTCGTACAGCGTGTTGCCCACGATCCCGTGTACCGACGGGTCGGTGCCGGTCGAGAGCGTCGTGTGCGCGGTCGAGGTGTTCGTGGGGACGTAGTCGACTCGGGTCTCCGCAAACCGGGCGGCGCCCGCCGCGAGCCGGGTCAAGTTGGGGAGAAGGTCGGCGTAGCGGTCGAGGTAGTCCGCCCGCATCGCATCCAGCACCAGCACGGCCACGAGCCCCGGGCGGGCCCCCGCGTCGCCCTGCCCGCCGTCGGCTTCGTTCCCGCCGTCCGAGAACGCGGCGCGCAGCGGACGTCCGGTCACGTCGGCTCGCGGCGGCAGCCCGAGCAGCGTGGTCAGCGTTGCCCCGATGTCCTGGTGCGAGGCCGGCCCCCGATACGTGCCGGGCTCGAAGACGCCCGGACCGTAGAGCAGGAGCGGCACCGCGGTGTCATGCGACCACGGGCTGCCGTGCATGTACCGGTAGTCGGGGCCCGGCGACGTGATGATGGCCCCCGGACCGGGGATCACGGCGATATCTCCCACGCGGCCCGGGAAGTATGCGCGGGCCAGCGCCCGCACGATCGCCTCGCGCTCCGGCTCCCCGACGGCAGTGCGCTCTCCGGCGGGGTTCTCCGCCGAACCACCCTCCCCGCAGCCCGCGAAAGCGAGCCCCAGGACCGTCGCCGCGACGAGGTCCCGGGTCCGTGCTGGCGAGCGTCTCAAGGACGTATCCCGGCGCAGGTCGTTTGCGGTCCGGCTCCCGTCAGCTGAAGTCGCGGCCGAGGATCACCGAGATGATGATCGCGCCCACCGCGAGCGGCGCCACCCAGCGGATGAAGAATCGCCACGCTCCGTAGTGGAACCAGCGCGGCTCCGTGCCGTCCAGCAGTTCCCGTTCCGTCGCGTTCCGGGTCATGAACCAGCCGGCCGCGAGCGTGATCGCGAACCCGCCGGTCGGGAGCATCCAGTTCGAGACGAAGTGGTCGACCGTCGAGAACCAGCCGATCTTGCCCGCGAAGATCTCCAGCGTGGCGAGGAAAGGCGTGCCCGTGAACGAGAGCGCCGCGAAGATCGTGAACACGAAGATCGCCCCCCCGCAGAGGAACGTGGCCTTATGCCGCGGGACGCCCCGCTCGTCGATCACGTAACTCGTCACGACCTCGAGCAGCGAGATCGTCGAGGTCAGCGCCGCCAGCGCCACCAGCACGTAGAACAGCGGCCCCAGCACGACGCCGAACGGCACCGCGGTATAGAACAGTTCGGGCAGCGAGATGAAGAGCATCCCCACCGGTGAGCCGCTCACCTGGTCGCTCATCCCCGCCACCGAGAAGATGACGGAGAACATGATGACCGTCGCCACGAGCGCGATCAGCGTGTCGAGCCCCACGATCGCCGCTGAAGCCTTCACGATCGACTGCTTGCGCGAGATGTAGGATCCGTACGTGATCATCGCCCCCATCCCGAGGGAGAGGGTGAAGAAGGAGTGCCCGAGCGCCTCCAGCACGCCGCTCGTTTCCAGCTCCCCGAAGTTGGCGCGGAAGATGAAGCGCAGCGCCTCTCCCGACCCGCTCATCCCCAGCGCGCTCACGAGAAGGAGGAGCAGGATGGCGAACAGGATGGGGAGGAAGATGCGGGCGATGCGTTCGATCCCCTTGCTCACCCCGAAGTAGACGACCCCGATCGTTGCGATGCTGAAGCTGAGCGACAGCATGAGCTGGAGGCCGGCGTTCCCCACCTGCTCGTTGAACAGGTCGCCCGCCGCCATTCCGGCGGGGTAGCCGCCGAACGACCAGCCGATGGACTGGGCGAAGTAGTAGAGCGACCAGCCCGCGATAACCGTGTAGTAGCTGAGGAGGATGAAGCCGGCGAGCACGCCCCAGCCGCCGACGATGCCCCACCAGGGTCCCGCCGCCTCCTTGAGCGCCCCGACCGCGCTCTTCTGGCTGCGGCGCCCGATGAGCAGCTCCGCCATCATGATCGGCAGCCCGACCGCGAGGATGCAGATGAGGTAGACGAGGACGAAGGCCCCGCCGTTGTTCTGCCACGTGATGAACGGGAACTTCCACAGGTTGCCGAGGCCGATCGCGCTGCCCGTCGCGGCCAGCACGAGACCGGCGCTGGAACTCCAGTTATCGCGGGGTTGGCTCATGGGACATGTCCGGTCTGGCGTGGTCGAGTCAGGGGGTCTGCGCCCCGGCGGCGGCGTGCCCGTCTATTGTATCTTGCCCCGATGATGGGCCACCAGACCACGAGCCCCGCGGACGTCATCCGTGACATCCCCAAGGCCGAGTTGCACATCCACGTCGAGGGCTCGCTGGAGCCGGAGATGATGTTCGACCTTGCCCGCCGGAACGGCGTGTCGCTGCCGTACCGGAGCGTCGAGAAGGTCCGCCGGGCGTACGCCTTCGCCAACCTCCAGGAGTTCCTCGACCTGTACTACCAGGGGATGGCGGTGCTCCAGACCGAGGAGGACTTCTTCGCGCTCGCCGACGCCTACCTGCGGCGGGCGGCCGCGGACGGGGTCGTCCACGTCGAGATGTTCTTCGATCCGCAGGCGCACACCGGGCGTGGCGTGCCGCTGGGGACGCTGATGGACGGCCTCGAGCGGGCCATCGTCCGCTCCCGGGAGCGGGGCGTGAGCGTCTCCCTCATCCTCTGTTTCCTGCGTCACCTCACCGAGAGGGAAGCGTTCGAGACGCTGGAGGAGGCCGAGCCGTACCTCGACCGGCTGCTGGGCGTGGGTCTGGACTCGAGCGAAGTGGGCCACCCGCCGTCGAAGTTCGCCCGTGTGTTCGCCGCCGCCCGCGACCTCGGACTGCGGCTCGTCGCCCACGCCGGCGAGGAGGGCCCGCCGGAATACGTGTGGGAGGCGCTGGAGATCCTCGGCGTCGAACGCATCGACCACGGGAACCGCGCCCTGGAGGACGACGCCCTCGTCGCCCGCCTGCGGGACGACCGCATCCCGCTGACGGTGTGTCCGCTGTCCAACCTCGCCCTCCGCGTCGTTGACGACCTCGCCGCCCACCCGATCAGGCGCATGCTCGACCTGGGCCTCCTCGCGACGGTCAACTCCGACGACCCGGCCTACTTCGGCGGCTACATCAACGAGAACTTCCGCCGGGTCGCCGAGGCGGTGGACCTCTCGACTGCGGGGATCGAGACGCTGGCCCGCAACTCGTTAGACGCCTCCTTCGCTGCCCGCTCGCCCCGGGCAGGCGCTTAGCCTGTATTCGGCTCCAAGGAGTACATTCTGTATCCATCACTATTTCTCCAACATGCGAGTAAAGGGCGAATGAGCCACCTGGATCCTTCGATGCGTGCGCGCGTACGGATGCGTCGACTGACTATCCTCTCGACCCGTTCCGTGCCAGCTGGTCCGTATGGCTACGCTGAGGAGCAGCGGCAGCTGTTCTGTGTGGGAGGAGAAAGGGTGCCCATGTCCGCCGCGGGAGACGTGAGCGTACCAGTTGCTCCCGAATCGCTTCCTCCGTGCCCGGACTGCGGCACCCCACATGCGCTGGGAAGTTCACAGTCTGAGAACGTACCTCGACCGCTGAAGTGTTTTGGGTGCGGATCATTGCTCATCGTGGACTCTGTCGATCCTCGTCATGCCGAATCGACGCCGCAAGCTGCGGTTGCGAAGGGAACAGGTGCCTTAGTCAAAGCCGCTTATCTGCACCGACGCATCAGATCCGAGCAAGTCGGAACCACGAGGCTCTGGGGAAGGAATGAGTGGCGGCAAGGCAAAGACGGCCCCGTGCTATTTCGGTCCTACTATCGGCTCCGTGACCAGGCTCGACGCGGTGGCGGCATCACTGCTCTGGATCGGCGTCCTTATCTGACGGCTAAGGAGAGTCAGGCACGGTTCTGGTGGATCGCTGTCTACGGAGAGCAGGATCGCGGGTTGCACCTCTTTCCGAAACACGCGGCCCGCACCATATGCACCAGCCGGGACACGGCTGAAGAGTTGATGCGCCAAATTGTGAAATCGTGGGATGGGTATCCGCCGCCGCACCGCGATCGCTACTGGATTGAATACTCTTACCAGCCTCCGCCGTGGACGCGGCGTGTGATCTGGAAAGGGATACCCGAGAGTACTAAGAGATTGGCGCAGCGGCTCCTCCGTGAGGCAGACCTCATGTAGCAAGGACTGGGGCGCGTCGTTGTCAAGAATCTTGTTCTTGACAGGCCATGTCACGGCCGGCATCGTCTTCCGAGCCTGGATACAACCGAGACCCCTGCGACTCTGGGTCGACGCTATTGCCGTCGGCCTCCAACGGGCGCATGGGTCGTTTTTTTGTCAGCCTACTTCTGAGGAGGAGGATGGTGGACCAGGTAAATGAAGCTTGAAGATCTGACGCCCGACGCGGCGGTTCGGGGCATCCTGCCCGACTCGCTGGTCACCGTCGTCAGCGTCAAGTGGTTCGGCTCCGAGGCGCTGGAGCTGACCTTCAAGACTCCGGACGGCGGAGTCGACAACCGGCTGTTGTACCGGCACGATGAGGCCGAACTGGACGTCGTCGAGAGCGGGCGTCCGTGGGGCTTTGACGGCGACGGAGCCCTGTTTCGCTTGGTCTCCGAGGCGCAGCGCATTCGGCTGGCTCACCTGTTCGATCCCCTTCTTGCCGTCCACACGTCGGATGTTGAGCCGCTGCCGCATCAGATCACGGCCGTGTACCAGGAGATGTTGCCGCGGCAGCCGCTCCGCTTCCTGCTCGCCGACGATCCCGGCGCCGGGAAGACGATCATGGCCGGGCTGTTGATCAAGGAACTGATCGCGCGCGGCGACCTCAAGCGGTGTCTCGTCGTGTGCCCCGGCGGGCTCGCCGAGCAGTGGCAGGACGAGTTGTACCGGCGTTTCAACCTCCCTTTCGAGATCCTGACGAACGACAAGCTCGAGGCGGCGCGCACCGGGAACTGGTTCCTGGAGGCGAACCTCGTGATCGGGCGGCTCGACAAATTCGCGCGCAAGGAGCCGGTTGTCCGGGAGTGTGACCTTCTGAGGACTGCGGACGAGACGGTACGCGTAGCTTCCTTGGAGCGCCTTGGCATCGCGCACGCGACCCACCGGTCGCCTCGCGTCCTTGACTAGGCTTCTACCACCTTTCGTTGCCCCGAGCCGAACCGGTGTCTACCTCCGGGTGAAGATTGGCCGTTGTGATCCGCGCTACAGCCTCCGTCAGATCATGGGCAGTTTCCTGTCGCGCCCGCCTGTCGACGCGCGAGGACTTGTCCATCTGGACTCCGTCTCGGTCATCTCGGTTGTATGCGTTCAAGAAGCTTCACCTCCCTGGAGGTTTCCGCGCTGTCGGGGAAGCTTGACGCGAAGTGCTCGTGTGAACAACAGTCGGGTTTGAATTTCGCCCCGAGGAGATGACCATCGACTGCTCCGGATCCTGACGCGTGCCGGTCACCGTAGTTCGCGCGCCGGCTGCGGCTCCGCTCTGGGAGGCGTGCGCCGACCGTTTCCTCGCGGGAGCCGCGTCGCCGACCAGTTCTGATGCGTGGATCTGGCTCAACCACCGGAACCTGCGTGACCTCCTGTACGAAGCGGCGCATGCGCGCGGCCGGCCCGGCTGGCTCGACCCGCCCGTCACGCTGTTCGGGGAGCTGACCGAACGGTTCGGGATCCGGGACAGGCCGGTCGGCCTGCTCACGCGTCGTCGCCTCGTGAGCCGGCACGCGGCCCGGCTCGGCCGCCGGATCCTCGGCAGGGAGCCCGGCCGGGGGGACGGCGTGATCCGCGGACACATGCTCGACGCGCTGCTCGGCGACCTGCTGCCGGAAGGCGTCTCGCCGGACGAACTGGCGCGGGCGCTGGGCCGGCTGGGCGGCGACGACTTCGCCCTGCGGCGCAACGAATGGGTCGTCGCCGTCTACCGCGCGTATCTGGACTCGCTTCGGAAACGCGGCCTTCTGGACTCGCGTTCGGTCAACGCCCACATCGCCGAGCGGATCGAGGCGGGCGGGCTGCCCGCGGCCATCGGGGGCGCCCGGGAACTTCACGTCTACAGCATCGCGAGTCCGCGCACGCGCCGCCGCATGCTCACGGCGCTCGCCCGGCAGGAGGAGGTGGAGGTCCGTCTCTACCTCCCGCTGGAGTCCGAGCCGGACCCCTTCTTCGATGCGCTGGCGGCCCGCACGGAGCTGATCGGCGGTCCCGACGACGCCGCCGAAGTCCGTCCCCCGCAGGTGCAGCCGGTCCCGGATGCCGCGCGCGAGATGACCTGGGTCGCGCGGCAGGTCAAGGAGATTCTGTCCGCGGGGGCGGCCGAACCGCATCAGGTCGCCGTCGTGGCGCGATCCGGCCGCGACAACACCCACCGCGCGTTCCGGGCACTGATTCGCGCCGGTGTCCCCGCCAGCGCCCGCATCCGGTCCCCGCTGGTCGAGATCCCGGCGCTCAAGGCGCTCCTCCTCATCCTGCGGGGAGCAGCGCGGAACTGGGACTACCGCGCCCTGCGCGCCGTCCTCGAACACCCCTACTTCGACACCCGCATGGACCTGCGCAGCGTCGACGCGGTCGCGGCGAACCGGCGGGTCGTGGGGCTGGGCGCATGGGGGGAGAGCCTCGAACGGCTCAAGAAGCTCGTGGACGACAAAGCGCGCGAAATCCGCGGCCGCGGACTCTTCGCCGACCGGGTGGAAAAGGACATCGAGGCCTTCGAGGCCATGCGCGAGGTGCTCGAACCCCTGGGCAAGGCCCGCCCCGAGGCTGACTGGATCGACATCACGCTCGACCTCCTGAGGAAGGATCGCGGCGTCTTCCGACTGAGGCGGCGGGTGTGCGATCCCGTCGAGGAACGGTGGGAAGTCGTGCGCGCCGACCAGCGGGGCATCCACCTCCTCGAACGCCTGCTGGGGGAGTGGCGGGGCCTCGAGCACGCCGACGACCCTCTCGAGCCGGCGGCGTGGCACGCGCTCCTGAGGAAGCTCCTGCAGGCGAACGAGCTCGTCCTCTCCACCCCGGGGCAGAAGGGGGTCCAGGTTCTCGAAGCGCACGACGCGGCGCTGGTCCCCTTCGCCCACACCTTCGTCGTGCATGCCAACGACCGCGAGTTCCCCCGCACGACAGGTGCCACGGGCGTGTTCACCGACATCGAACGCCGCCGTCTCGCCGCACTCGGGCTTCCGGTCGCGTACCGGGACGAGACCCTGCGGCGGGAGCGGGGACTGTGGCGCGCGGTGACGCAGCAGACGGGCGCGGTGTGGATCAGCTACCGGACGACGGACGCGGGCGGCACGCCTCTCCTCCCGTCGCTCATGGTCCCGGAGCACGATAACAGCGTAGAACTGCCCCGCGTCCGCCGTCCCTCGGACGACCGCGAGCCTCTCACGCCGGTCGAGGCCGACGAGCGCGCCGCCTTCGCGCTGCACCGGGCGCTGGGAGGCTCGGACACGGCGCGGCGGACCCTGATTGCGCCCGCCCGCCCCGGACGCATCGCGCGGGCCATCGTGGCGGCGGCGGCCGAGGCTCACCGCGGGCCGGGGCTCGACCGCTACCCCGGGTTCCTCCTGCAGGCTCAGGCATCGAGTCTCACGCCGGCCCTGCACCCCGCATATCGACCCAACCCGTGGAACGGTCACCTGCGCGATCCGGAGGTGCTTGGGGAACTGGGGCGCCGTTTCGGCGAGGACTACCGGTGGTCGGCGAGCAAGCTCGAAGCCTACGCCCGGGCGCCCTTCACTTTCCTCATGGACCGCGTGCTCTGGCTCGAAGGGGTTGAGGAAGCGGAGGAAGAGACCACACCCCTCGCCTTCGGGAGCGTCGCGCACGAGATCCTCGATCGCTTCTACAACGAGTTCAAGGACCGACTCCCTCTATCCCTTGCGGGTCCCGCCGAGAAGCGCCTCGCGGAGATCTCCCGGGAGGTCTGCGCCAGGCGAGAGGAGGAAGGAGAGTGGCTCGGCGTCGCCTCCCTCTGGGAACAGACCCGGGAGGGGATCGTGAGGGCGGTCCACGGCTACATCGCCTGGGAACTGGAGCACATGGCGAAGAAGGGCGAGCGCCCCGTCGAGACGGAGGTGGGCTTCGGCTTCGACGACGAGGTCACGTTCCTCGACGGCGAGGACGTGCGCGGGCGGGCCTCACGCCTGCGTCTGTGCGGCCGCATAGACCGGGTGGACCGGAGCGGGGAGGGGGCCGGGGTTCACCACGTGCTCGACTACAAGAGCGGCAAGACCCCGGGCGCACCGGACTTCGACGACGCGACCGCCCTCCAGGGCGTGCTCTACGCTCAGATATTGGCCGATCGGGGCTACGAGATGGGCTCCAGCCGCTACCGGTCGATCAAGCGCCCGGGGAGCCCCCAGAACGGAGGCCTGGTCAAGTTCGGTACGCCCAGTTACGAGCGGGCTCTCTCGCTGGCGCTCTCCATCCCCGGCCGGGTGCGGAGCGGCTGCTTCGAGGCCGTCGCCTCTCGGAAGGGCGGCTGGAAATCCTGGGATCCCGAACTCGAGATCCGGCGCAACAGCGCGCGACTCCGCGAGGGCCATCGCTTCGACGACTCCGGGGAGGTCGCCGATGGCTGAGCTCCTGTGGACCCCCGAGCAGGTGCGCGCGATCCGGTCCGAGGACGATACGCTGCTGGTGGCGAACGCGGGCACGGGCAAGACGACGACCGTGGTCGGCAAGATCATGTGGCGCCTCGGCCTCCCCTTCGGTGTCAGCGAGGAGACGGGCGAACCGCTCGAGCCCCCGGCCGACCCCTGCCGACTGGACGAGATCGCCGCCATCACCTTCACGGAGAAGGCGGCCTACGACCTCAAGCGGCAGCTTCGGCGGCGGATCGAGGCGTCTCCGCGCGGTGACGAACTGCGCTGGGAAATCGACCGGGCCTCCGTCGGCACCATCCATTCGTTCTGCGGCGAACTGCTCCGCGAACACGCCCTGCGCCTGGGGATCGATCCCACCTTCGAGATCCTCGATGAAGACGGAGCGTCAGCCGAGCAGGACGAACTCATCAAGGCGCTGCTTCTGGAGAAGCTCGATGAGGAGGACCCGACCACACAGGCGATCGTCCGCCGGCTGAAGCTCACGGGCTCGGCGCACACCAAGGGCGCCATCGATCACGTGCGGGACGTGCTGCGCGACCTCCGCTGGCGGGAGGCGCGGTACGCGAAGTGGCTGCCCCGCGACACGCCGCCCGTCGAGGAAACGGATCCCGAACCGGCGTCGGGCGATTTCCTCGACCTCTTTCCCGCAGCCGTCGAGGCTCGCCCTTCCGTGCTCGACCTTTCCGCGCTGGCGGCCGCGTGCGCGGAGTTCGAGGAGCGGGACGAGGAGGCGCTGACCATCTGCTCACAGCTGGTTGAGCTCGCGCTCGAGGCGCGCATCCGCTGGGACGCCTGGCTGGAGGAAGAGAACCAGCGCGACTTCGACAGCCTCGTCCTGGGGGCGTCCGATCTCCTCCTGGGCCCGTCCGGGGGCGCCGCCCTGGCCGCGATCCGCGACCGCTACCGGATGCTGATCATCGACGAGTTCCAGGATACCGACTTCACGCAGCGCGACATCGCCTTCGCCATCGCGCGCGGGGTGGACCGTCCCCAGCTCTTTCTCGTGGGGGATCCGAAGCAGAGCATCTACCGCTTCCGCGGCGCCGACATATCGGTGTGGAACGCCGTCGCCGCCGACTTCGCGGAGGAGGGCCAGGTCCTCGATCTGCCGCGGAACTTCCGCAGCGCCCCTCCGATCGTCGACTTCGTGAACGTTGTGAGCGGGGTGGCGATGGAGGAAACGGGGAACGAACTCGCTGACGAACGCCCCGCGAGCCGGATCGACTACGCGGAACTCGTGGCCGGGATCCCCGACCACGCCCAGACCGGCGTCGAGTGGGTCGGGGTACCGAAGGGACGGGCCGCAGAGCAGCGGGAAGCCGAGGCCGTACACATCGCGTCGTGGATCCTCGACTCGGTGGGCCGCGTCGAGATCCGGGATCCGGACACGGGCGAACTTCGTCCGCTGGCCTTCCGCGACGTCGCGCTTCTTTACCGCGCCCGCACCGGGCTCACGCACATGGAGACGGCGCTCAAGCGCTACGGCATCCCCCACTTCGTCTCCGGCATGACGCACCTCGGCCAGCGTCAGGAGATCCTCGATGTGCTCAACGCGCTGCGGCTGCTCCAGAACGAGCGGGACGACGTGCGCGCCTTCGGCTACCTGCGCTCGCCCTTCGTCGGGCTCCGGGACGAGACGATCGCCCGCATCCGCATGCTCCAGCGCGGCGGCCCTCTCCTCCGCCAGGCGAAGCGGTGGCTGGCGGAAGGGGAGTGGCCGGAAGCTCCCGATCACCCGCAACTGACCCCGATTGAACGGCGGGCGCTGGAGGAAGGGCTCTCGGTCCTCGACGACCTGCGCCAGCTCGCGCCGAGGCTCGCTCTCGACGAAGTCATCGAGGAGTTGCTCGAACGCACCGGATACCGGCTGCACGTGCTGTTGATGGAAGGGGCGGAGGAGATTCTCGGGAACCTCCAGGGTCTCATCCACTTCGCGGAGTCCCACCGCGCGCACGATCTCTCCACCTTCTTCCAGGTCTGGGACCGGTCGACGAACCGTGATGTCGGACTCCCGCAGGCCCCGCTCTATTCCAAGGAAGACGACGTCGTCACGCTGTCGACGATCCATCAGGCCAAGGGGCTGGAGTGGCCGGTCGTCCTCATAACCGGAGTCGACAGGAAACTCTGGACTCTGCGCTCGAACGAGTACTGGGCGGACCCCGAACTCGGCCCTCTCTTCTGTCTCAAGGCGTCCGAACGGGGAGAGCGCGGCAACCGGATCGTCCGCCGCGAAGAACTCGAGTCGACGGCGGAGGAGGCTCGCCTCCTGTACGTGGCGGCGACGCGGGCCCGGGACCGTCTCGTCATCGTGGGACCGCTGGGTGGGGAGAAGGGCTACGATAAATGGCTCGCGCGCGGCGGGGCCGAGGCGCGAAGCGACGTAAATGTACAGGCTGCCCCGCAGACCGGCCGGCCCCCGACGCTTCAATGGCTGAACCGGTACGAGGTGGCGGCGCCACCGGCGCTGATCCGCCCTCTCGCCGCGCCTCCGCTTCGCTGGACCCGCTCGGCCACCGAACTCATGCTGCGGGACGAGGAGCCGGAAGAGTGGGCCCGCCGATACGAGCACGGGGTGCTCGCCCCGTGGCACTTCGCGCCCGCGTCGTCGAGGGAGGAGGCGGGGCTCCCCGCCACGGTCCGGGGCCAGATCATCCACGGCGTGCTCGAGCGGCTGGAGGCGGAGGCCGAGATCGCCCGCGTCGTCGAGGAGACGATCGGTTCGCTCGACGAGCCGGAACTCGAACACATGCTTCGTCCCGGGAGCGAGTACCGCGAGCAGCTGGAGGAGGAGATCCGCCGGGTGGCCGCGAGCGAGGAGTGGGCCTGGTACACGGAGGGCGCACTCGGCCGCGACTACTGGAAGGAACTCACCTTCACGCACCTGGAAGGCGCGCGTGACTGGCGCTTCGGCGCGTTCGACCTCTACCGGCGGCTCACGGGCCCCGCGCCCGAGCGGCTGGCCCGCGGGCTCGACCTCGACGAGCGGCTCGACGCGCTGGTGATCGACTTCAAGACGCACCCCATCTCGGCCGCCCAGGCCCCGCGTGTGGCCCGCGGCTATACGATCCAGGCGGATATCTACCGGGCCGCCGCCGCGAGCATGGCCGGCCGGGTCACCGTTGGCCTGCACTTTACCGGGCCGAACGAACTCGTCCCGATGCGGGAGGGTGTCACAGGCGCCTGACCACGGCCGGTGCGTAATTGATATTTGCGTCACGAACCCATCTGTGAGAGTTTTACACATCTGAACTCACTCTGTGATTTATTCTTGGCGACTTGTGAAGGTTTTCTCGCCAGCGATCGGGCGACCCATGCATCAACTGGTCTCCAGCTTGAACATTCGGGGACGCGTCCTCCCCGAACCCGGGACGCCTGCGGGCTACGCGGCGCTCATCCTCCGGCACGATCTCCGGGTCCCGCCGCCTCCGCGCTTGACGGCTATCGCCGAGCGCCATCGTCCCTCCTCCACGCGCGAGTGGCGGATGCTCCCCCCGGGCCGGGCCCCCGATGAGAGCCTCCAGGGACAGCTCGAGTTCGCGCTGAAGTGGGAGGGCGTGAGCCTCGGCGTCCTGCTGGCGCTCTTCCGGAAGATCGATACGGTCGAAGTCGTACGTATGGTGTGTGAGACGCCAACGGGCGTCTACGCCCGCCGGATATGGTTCCTGTACGAATGGCTGATGGACGCGCGCCTGGACCTCCCGGACGGGGACAAGGTGAAGGCCGTGCCGGTCCTGAATCCGAAGCAGCAGTTCGCGCCGGAGAGTGGCCCTCTCTCACGGCGCCATCGCGTCCGGAACAACCTGCCCGGCACACGGCGGTTCTGCCCGCTGGTTCGGCGGACCCCCGAACTCGATCGCCATGTGGAGATGCGTCTCGATGAGAAGGCTCGAGAGGTGATCGGCCGGACCCGCCCGGACATCGTCGGGCGCGCCGCCGCGTTCCTCCTCCTCGAAGACAGCCGGGCGTCCTTTCAGATCGAGGGTGAGCGTCCGCCGCAGGATCGGGCCCTGCGGTGGGGCCAGGCGATCGGTGCGGCGGGCCTGCGCGACCTTACCCTCGATGAGCTTGTACGCCTTCAGAAGACGGTGATCGGCGACTCCAGGTTCGTACAGTTGGGTTTGCGGACCGAGGGCGGGTGGATCGGCGAGCGCGACCGGCAGACGCAGGATCCGATCCCGGCACATGTGAGCGCCCGCGCGCGCGACCTGCCCGAGTTGATGAAGGGGGTCGTCGAGTACGCCCGAGGGACGGAGGAAATGTCCGTCGATCCCGTCGTGGTGGCGGCCGCCCTCTCGTTCGGCTTCGTATACATCCATCCCTTCGAGGATGGCAACGGACGCCTTCACAGGTGGCTGGTCCATCATGTGCTGGCCCGCGCGGGCTACAACCCGCCGAATCTCATGTTTCCGGTGAGCGTCCCAATGCTGAGGCGGATCGCGGAGTACAGGGAGGTCCTGTCCAGCTACTCCGCACAGGTTCTGCCCCTGGTCGAGTGGCGCCCTACCCGTCGGGGAAACGTCGAAGTACTCAATGAGACGGTCGACTACTATCGGTTCTTCGATGCCACGGAGCAGGCCGAGTTCCTCTACGCGTGCGTGGCGGAGACCGTGACCCGCGATCTTCCCGGCGAAGTCGAATATCTGGAGGCGTACGACGATTTCTCGCGACTGGTTCAGCAGCAAGTCGCGGACATGCCGGAGCGGACGATCGCGCTCCTTACCACGTTTCTGCGGCAGAACCGTGGAACGCTGTCGAAGCGGGCGCGCAGCCGGGAGTTCCGTCGACTCTCGCCCGACGAGGTGGGCCGGGTCGAGGGGCTCTATGCCCAGTGCTTTCGTAGCTGAGGATCCCGGCATGCGTAGCGTGATCGGGCGGCGCTTCGCAGGATCAAGAATGCGAGCCCACCAGGAGTCGAGCCGATGACGGAGAAACTGGAACGCTGGTTCAGGCTTTCGGAGCGCGGCTCCGACGTGCGGACGGAGGTGACGGCGGGGGTCACGACCTTCCTGACGATGGTCTACATCGCCTTCGTCAATCCGCAGATCCTCTCCGAGGCCGGCATGCCGTTCGGCGCCGTGTTCGTCGCGACCTGTCTCGCGGCGGCGTTCGCCACTCTGGTGATGGGGCTGTACGCCAACTACCCGATCGCGCTCGCGCCGGGGATGGGGCTGAACGCCTTCTTCACCTACGGCGTCGTGCTCGGAATGGGCTACGAGTGGGAGGTCGCGCTCGGGGCCGTGTTCGTGTCCGGCGTACTGTTCGTCACCCTGAGCCTGCTGCCGGTGCGGCGGTGGATCATCGATGCGATCCCGCGGGGGCAGAAGCTGGCCATCTCGGCCGGCATCGGCTTCTTCCTCGGCGTGATCGCGCTGCGGAACGCCGGCA